>NZ_LIRK01000613.1 GCF_001419765.1 Streptomyces torulosus | reverse complement strand
CCCCGGCACAGCGTCCCGCGCCGGTGCCGGTGCCAGCGCCGGCACCGGCATCGGCACCCGTACCCCGCGCCAGCCCCGCCCCCGTCGCCTACGCCACCTCTATCCCGTAGTCCTGGACCAGTTCCTCCAACCCCCCGCGGTAGCCCTTGCCGCCGAGGACGAAGTCCCAGTCGCCGTTGGCGCGGCGGCGGAAGGAGCCGAGGACCAGGGCGGACTCGCCGGGGCGACCGTCGGAGACGTCGAGGCGGCCCTGTTCGGTGCGCGACGGGTCCAGGAGCCGGATGCAGGCGTCGGTGAAACCGGACAGGTCGGCCTCGGGGTTCACGGCGGGGTCGATCGCCGCCACGAGGACGAGCCGGTCGGCCTCGGCGGGCAGCGCGTCGAAGGAGACCCGGATCGCGGCCTTGTCCGGCGCCGCCGGGGGGAGCGCGCGGACCGTGCCGTCGGGGGTGCGCAGGTTGTTGTAGAAGACGAAGTGGTCGTCGCTGAGCACCCGGTTGCCGTGGCAGACGAGCGCGCACACGTCCAGGGCGACGGTGCCGCTCCAGCCCATGCCGAGCACGCTGTGGTCGTCGCCGGTGTCCGGCGCGGAGTCCGGGCCCGTGCCGCCGGCCGGGCCCGTGGCCAGTGCCTGGCGGGGGTCGGGCGCCGTCCGCTGAGCGGGGACGGCGCGGCCGCCGCCCGTGCCCAGGCGACCGCGCAGCCCGTGCCGGTGCAGCAGGTCCACGAGTTCGCTGCCGGAGACCAGTTCGAGCGGCTTGCCGTTGGCGAAGGTGTGCGAGCCCGGGCCGAACTTGGACGTCGTCACCAGGACGCCCTTGTTGGCGCCCGCGTGCTGGACGGTGCCGTAGAGATCCCGGACGGCCGTCGGCGGGACGGTGTTGCGGTAGCGCTTGACCTGCACGACGATCTTGCCGCCGCGGATCGGCGCCGGGTCGAGGGCGTCGACGTCCACACCACCGTCGTTGGAACGCTGGGTGGTGACCGCCTGCATCCCCATGGCCTGGAAGAGTTCGGCGACCAGCGCCTCGAACGCGACCGGGTCCATCTCCAGCAGGTCGGGCTCCTCGTCACCGCCGTGGGTGACGACACCGTTGCCGACGTCGGCGGGCCGGCGGCCGGGCCGTACGGCGGTGCGCTGGTCCGGCTTGGCGGACAGCTGGCCGCGGAGCCCGTCGAGCAGGCAGTCGACGGCGCTGACCTGCTCCAGGTTCAGGCCGGTGAACACCGCCCGCGGCGCCATGACGCTCGCGAGGACGATCTGCGCACGCCGGCCGGTCGCCGGGTCGTGGTCGTCGACGAACCCGTTCAACGTGACCGCCTCCAGGGCGCCGAACTCGTCGGCCGCGAAGAGGTCGTGCAGCACGAGCAGGACGCACTGGGCGAGGACGTCCCGGTAGAGGGCGCGCCGCTGGGTGACGGGCCGGGCCGTCTCCTTGTCCTGGTCGACGCTCGCCTGGTATCGCACGGACTTCGCCTCGGGGACGACGTCGAAGCGGGGCAGCTCCCAGTCGAGGACGAGTTCGCGGGCGGCCGCGTCGTACGCGGCGGAGACCTGGCGGGGGAAGCCCTCGGGCCAGGCGGCGGAGGCGTAGAGCGCCGCGGAGAAGTACTCGACGGCGGCCTCCGGGGCGCTGCCGGCGCGCAGGGCCGCCGTCATCTCGGCGACGCCCGCGTTGTGCCGGCGGACGTCGGCCAGCTGCCCGTCGGCCCACTGCTGGTACTGCCGCTGGTACTGGGCGAGTTGCCGCTGCCGCTGTGCCTCCGCCGCCTGCGCGGCGTGCCAGTCCTGCTCGAAGCGGGCCCGCGCCTCGGCCTGCGCCTGCGCCCGCCGGCCGGCGGTCCAGCCGCCCTGGGCCTGGTACTGGCCGGGGTCCGGCATGGGCACCGGCTGGGCGAGCACACCAGGTGCGAAGGGCTCCAGCCGCTCGGAGCGGGTGAGGGAGGCGGCGCGGAACGCCGGGGCCCGGCAGCCGGTGGCCAGCAGCCCCTGGAGGGCGGCGACCTGCGCGTCCAGTTCCTCGGTACGCCGCCGGGCGTCCGCCTCACGCTGCTGCCGGTACGCCTGCTGCTGCTCGCGGTGGCTGCGGGCCACCTCCCGCTGGTACGCGCGCTGCTGGCGCTCGTACTCCCGTTGCTGCCTGGCCCGCGCCTCCAGCTGACGCTGTTGCTGGCGCTGTGCCTCGGCCCAGACCCCGACCAACCCGTTGGAGCGACGACTCATCCCTTGCAGGCCCTCCCCCCAGGGCCCTGCCACCGCCCGGCCGAGCCCTGCCCCACGACAAGCAGTAATTGGCCGACTCTACCGTGCGACCGGGCGTCCGCCCATCCGCTGGTCACCCCCCGTCCGGGCTGCGGCGCGGCGCGGCGGAATGCCGGGCGGTAAGAGAGCGGAATGCCGGGCGGTACGAGAGGGAAGTACTGAGCGACACGAGAGCGGAATAGCGGGTGATACCAGGACGAAAGAGCAAGCGATGCCGGGCAGGAAAGGAGAACGGCACCGGGGAGGAGCGGACGGCGGCGAGGCGGGGAGGACCGCGGCGGGGAGGGGGACGAAACCTAGCGGTACGGCGTCGTGAAGCCGCCGGC
>NZ_LIRK01000612.1 GCF_001419765.1 Streptomyces torulosus | reverse complement strand
GCCGCCGCGACACCCTCACCACAGAAGGAGAGCACACGATGACCACCACGGCCCCCACCCCGAAGACACACCGCACCACCGCGGCCACACCCCCACCCCGACCGAGGGCACTCAACTACTCCCGTACGACGGCCACGGCCGCACGAGTCCTCCGCCAGCTGGGCCACGACCCCCGCACGATCGCCCTGCTGCTGCTCATCCCGTGCGTGATGCTGTTCCTGCTGCGCTATGTCTTCGACGGCAGCCCACGCGTCTTCGACTCCATCGGCGCCTCACTCCTCGGCATCTTCCCGCTGATCACCATGTTCCTGGTGACCTCCATCGCCACCCTGCGCGAGCGCACCTCAGGCACCCTCGAACGTCTCCTCGCCATGCCCCTCGGCAAGGGCGACCTCATCGCCGGCTACGCCCTCGCCTTCGGCACCCTGGCGATCATCCAGTCCGCCCTCGCCACCGGCCTGGCCGTCTGGTTCCTCGACCTGGACGTCACCGGTTCACCCTGGCTGCTGCTCCTCGTCGCCCTCCTCGACGCACTCCTCGGCACCGCCCTCGGCCTCTTCGTCTCGGCCTTCGCCTCCTCCGAGTTCCAGGCCGTCCAGTTCATGCCGGCCGTGATCTTCCCCCAGCTCCTTCTCTGCGGCCTGTTCACCGCCCGCGCCGACATGCACCCCGCCCTCGAAGCGATCTCCGACGTCCTCCCCATGTCCTACGCCGTCGACGGCATGAACGAAGTCCTCCTCCACACCGACATGACAGCCACCTTCATCCGGGACGTCGCGATCGTCGCCGGCTGCGCCCTCCTGGTCCTGACCCTGGGAGCGGCGACCCTGAAGCGCCGCACGAGGTAACCCCTTACGTGTCCCCGTGCGCCGCATCCCGCCCACCGGACACGTCACCCGAACCCGCACCCCCGATGGGAGGATGGCCCCAGGACGACGCACCCCCGGAGGGCACCCGCACCATGACCCAGAAAGTCGCAGTCCTCGGCACCGGAAAGATCGGCGAGGCCCTGCTCAGCGGCATGATCCGAGCCGGCTGGGCCCCCGCCGACCTCCTGGTCACCGCCCGCCGCGCCGAGCGCGCCGAGGAACTCCGCACCCGCTACGGAGTCACCCCGGTCACCAACGCGGAGGCCGCGAAGACGGCCGACACCCTGATCCTGACGGTCAAGCCCCAGGACATGGCCGCCCTCCTCGACGAGCTCGCCCCGCACACCCCCGCCGACCGCCTGGTCATCAGCGGCGCGGCAGGCATCCCCACCTCCTTCTTCGAGGAGCGCCTGGCAGCGGGCACCCCCGTCGTCCGTGTCATGACGAACACGCCCGCCCTCGTCGACGAGGCCATGTCCGTCATCTCCGCCGGCAGCCACGCGAGCGAGGCCGATCTCGCGCACGCCGACGAGATCTTCGGTGCCGTCGGCAAGACCCTCCGCGTCCCCGAGTCCCAGCAGGACGCCTGCACCGCCCTCTCCGGCTCGGGCCCGGCGTACTTCTTCTACTTGGTCGAGGCCATGACCGACGCGGGCATCCTGCTCGGCCTGCCCCGCGACAAGGCGCACGACCTCATCGTCCAGTCCGCCATCGGCGCGGCCACGATGCTCCGCGACAGCGGCGAACACCCCGTCAAACTCCGCGAGAACGTCACCTCCCCGGCAGGCACCACGATCAGCGCCATCCGTGAACTCGAGAACCACGGCGTACGAGCCGCGTTGATCGCCGCGCTGGAAGCCGCCCGCGACCGCAGCCGCGAACTGGCCTCCGGCAACAACAGCTGACCGCGCCGGCCGCCCGAGCCGCAGCGCCGGGGGCGGGACCCCGCCGTCACAACCCCCGGCACAGCGGTCAACCGGCCAGCAACCCGATCGCCCGGTACGCCGAGTCCACCCTCGGCCGTGCCATCCCTCTGGCCTTCTCCGCACCCAACCGCAACACCTCTTCCACGTACGCAGGATCGGCGCACAACTCCTTGTGTCTCTGCTGTACGGGCCTGAGGAGCTCGACCACGGCCTCTGCGGTGTCCTTCTTCAAAGCTCCGTACGACTCATATACACCGCTCAGGTCCTCGGGGTTCCCACCTTCACAGGCGGCGAGGATCTCCAGCAGATTGGCGAGCCCCGGCCGCGCCACCCGGTCGTAGACGACCTCGCGCCCGCTGTCCGTCACCGCCCGCATGATCTTCTTGCGCACCACATCCGGCTCGTCCAGCAGATAGACGATGCCCGGCCCCACGTCGTCCGTCTTCCCCATCTTCGACGTCGGCTCCTGCAGATTCATGACCCTGGCGCCGACCTTGGGATGCGTCGCCCGCGGCACCACGAACGCCTGCCCGTACCGCTGGTTGAACCGCACCGCCAGATCCCGCGCCAGCTCCACGTGCTGCGTCTGGTCGTCGCCGACGGGCACCTCGTCCGTCCCGTACGCCAGGATGTCCGCGGCCATCAGCACCGGATACGTCAACAGCGACAGCCGGACGCTCCCACCCCGTTCCCGCTCCCGCGCGGCCTTCTCCTTGTACTGGATCATCCGCCGCATCTCACCGTCGGTGGCCACACACTCCAGCACGTACGACAGCCGCGCGTGCTCGTCGACCTGACTCTGTACGAAGACGGTGCACAGCTCCGGATCCAGCCCGGACGCCAGCAGCAGAGTCGCTGCCTGTCGACTGAGCCTGCGGACCCGTGCCGGATCGTGGTCCACGGTCAGCGCGTGCATGTCGACCACACAGAACAAGGCGTCCGTCCGGTGCTGATCGACCTCGGCCCACTGCCGAACGGCCCCCAGGTAGTTCCCGAGCGTCAGATGTCCGGTCGGCTTGATCCCGCTGAAGACCCGCGTCATCTCTCATCCTCCTGGTCAGGACCACCGCCACCGGCCGGCCGCCCCTGGAGGGAGATACGAGAACGGCCGCCGGGGGGCGGCGGCCGTCGAGTGCGTACGTGAGCGCGGCCGCCGTCAGGCGGCCCACCACTGCTGGTGACACGTACGCGTAGTCATGGGGGCCAGGCTACGCGGCGGGGGCCCGGTCCCGCAGCGAGTTGACACACCCTGGGCCCGTCCGTAGAGTTCTCCGGGTTGTCCGACGTGAGCGCCGACTCCGGTCGGTCCCCGGACAGCCATTCCGCAGGTAAACACCAACAATCGACGACCCGTCGTCGTGCCATTGGCGTGCGCATTTGCAGAATGAGGAATCCGCGTTCGAATGGACGCAGCCCCCGATTAGCTCGGGAGCCAGGAATCCGCTAAAGTCTCACTCGTCGGAACGGCCCAACAGCC
>NZ_LIRK01000611.1 GCF_001419765.1 Streptomyces torulosus | reverse complement strand
CTGCGGCTGCGGCTGCGGCTGGGAGTGTGGCGGGTGGGGCTGGTTGGTCACTTGTCGACGGTATCGGGCTGGTCGCCGGGGGGCGCGGGCAGCAGGCCCAGGGCACGCATCGCGTGATAGTCCTCCAGCTCGGCGGCCCTGCGCAGCCACTTCGCGGATTCCTCCGGGTCCCGCCGCTTGCCGAAGTGCAGCGAGAGCCAGAACGCGGCCTCACCGTTGCCGTGCTCGGCGTCCTCCTTGAGAAGCTTCACCGCCTCGTCGGCGGCTCCCATACGGAGCAGAAGGGCACCGAGATTCCGGGCGGCGTCGGGGTGGCCCGCCTCCATGGCTCTGCGGAACAGTCCCTCCGCCTCCGTGTCATGACCGCCGACGCGGTACAGGAAGGCGGCGAGGGAGTGCACGGCACGCGGGTCTCCGAGCTCGGCCCCGCGGCGGAGCCAGCGCTCCGCGTCGCTGCTTCCCCGGTGGGCCAGCGCCCGGCCCAGGCTCGTGGCCGCTCGCTCATGACCGGCACCGACGGCCTTGACGTACCACCGGATCTCCTGCCCGGGTGCCGAGCCGTACAGCAGATCGCCCAGCTCGTGCGCCGCCGCCCCGTCCCCCGCCTCAGCCGCCGTCCGCAGCAGTGCCTCCGCGCGCTCACGGTGCAACCGCCCCGCCTCTCGCGCCGCCTCGACGCTTCCGCCCTGCGCGGCGATCTCCAGGTATCGGATCGCGGCCGCCTCGTCCCCGGCGTCCACCAGACGCGCCGCCCACTCCTCGGCGGCCTCGCGGTGCCCGGCCTCCGCGGCCCGGCGGATCAGGTCCGCGCGTTCGTCCCCGCCCACACGCTCGGCGAGGGCGACCATCAGGTCCGGTTCGCCCGCCTCGATCCGCGGGCGCAGCGCCGCGCGAGCCGCGTCCAGCACGGCCTCGCGGTCGATCCGCGCGCCCCCCTCCGCCGCGTCCAGCAGCAGCCACCACACCCCGTCCGGCACCGGCTCCAGGTCCTCCGCGCGCAGATCCTCCGCGCGCAGGGCCTCCGCCTCCGCGACCAGCGCCCCGTACGCCCGCCAGGTGCGGTACTCCTCACCGGCCACGAGCAGGCCCGAGACCCCGAACATGCGGGTGGTGGCCCAGGTGAGGGCGTCCTCGAACGACTCGCGCTCCTCCGTGCCGTACTGCTCCTGCGCCAGTCTGAGCAGCTCCGTCGGTACGGCGCCCTTCACTCCGCACCGTGCCAGGTCGACGGCGGCCCGGACCAGGAGCTGTCCGCGCGGGTGCTCCAGCTTCGTGCCCGGCCTCCGCCACTCGTCGTACATCATGTGGCCGATCGCGAAGTACGACGCGGCGCCTTCCTTGCCGCTCCACATGTACGCCGGGTACGCGCGTGGGTCGTCGACGTCCTTGAGGCGGTCCAGCTCGGCCTCGCTCCACTCCTGTGGCACTTCGACCGCGCGGGCCTTGGCGAGGGCGAGGCCGACGCGGTCGCTCATCGTCCGGCGCCCGTAGTACTCGTCGGAGCGCATGGTGCCGAGCAGGACCACGCCGAGGCCGGCGAGCCGCCCCAACAGCCTCCGGTCCAGCCCGTCCTCGCCGAGGTGGTCGGTCAACTCGTCCAGCCAGATGACGTACTTGCCGGGCTCGCCCTTCAGCGCGGCGAGCACCTTCCGCAGGTCCTCCCCCGGGTCCGGGGTGTACAGCCGGTATCCCTCCAGCGACCGCACGCCGTGCCACGCCGTGTACGACTTGCCCACGTACCGCTCGCCGAGGACCAGCACCAGCCCGCTGTGGGCGAGTTCGGCGCGCAGGGCCTCGTCGCAGTCGCGCGGCACGTACGGCGGCACCTCGGGCTGGCCCGGTATGCGCCGGGTCGGGCCCACACCGAACTCCACGGGCTGCACCTCGCCGACCGGCTGCCACGCGGCCGGGTCGAGCACGCTGCCGTGGCGGTCGTGTTCGACTCCGGTGGCGCGGTCCTCGGGGGTTCCGGCGGGGCGCTCGCCGGCCAAGAGCCCGGGCGAGATATGGCCGATGCGGCCGGCCTGGATGACGATGCCGTTGCTGACGTTGCCGGTCAAGGCGTTCCCGATGTTGCCCCCGGCGGCGATGGACCTGCTGCCGGTGGCCTCCACCGACCGCTTGCCCCCGGTCTCGTCGTCCGACTCCCGACCCACTCAAGCCCCCACACGTCGCGACCACCCGTGAGGACAACGGTACTAAGCGTTCAACCCTTCGGCTGCCCGCACGGCGTCACGATACGAGCGGGCGGCCGCCCGCAGCGCCGCCTCCGGGTCGACGCCCTCGGCCTCGGCCCGCACGGCCAGTGCCAGCAGCTCGTACCCGATGCCGTCGCCCGCGGGGAGCGGGACGTCCAGGCCGGCCGTGCGGACGCGGGACGCGAGCTTCGAGGCGAGGGCCAGGCCGGGCTGGCCGAGGGGTATGCCGTCGGTGACCGACTCGCGCCTCTTCTCGACGGCCTTGGTGCGCAGCCAGTGCTCCTTGACCTCCTCCGGGGTGGTGGCGGTCGCGTCGCCGAAGACATGGGGGTGGCGGTGGATGAGCTTGGTGACGATGGTGGCGGCGACGTCGTCGATGGAGAACGGCGCCTCGGGGTCCTCCTCGGCGATCCGGGAGTGGAAGACGACCTGGAGGAGGACGTCGCCCAGTTCCTCGCGGAGTTCGTCCCGGTCGCCCTCCTCGATCGCCTCCACCAGTTCGTAGGCCTCCTCGATGCCGTACTTGGCGAGGCCCTTGTGGGTCTGACGGGAGGACCAGGGGCATTCCTCGCGGATGCGGTCCATGACCTGGATCAGGTCGAGGAGGCGGGCGCCGGGGAGGTCGTAGGAGGCGGGGAGGAGCTCCAGTGACGGCATCCGCAGGCGGCCGGAGCCGGCGAGGCGGGCCAGGCCGTCGGTGAGGCGGGGTTCGCCCTCGGCGGTCGCCACGACGACCACGGTGCGGTCGCCTGCACAGGCGTCGACGAGATCCTCGGCGGTCGGGGCGGCCTGCTCGACCGTGATGCCGGCCTCGCGCAGATAGGGCAGCTGCGGGTGGGCCTCGTCCGCGCAGAGGACGCGGTCGGCGTCGCGCAGGGCCTGCCAGGCGGGCCAGGAGAGCAGACCCGGTGCGACACGGTGGCTGGTGGTGAGCAGGACGACCCTGCCGGGGCCGGGGGCGGGGGCCACGGTGTCGGGGGCGTCGTCGGGACGGTGTGCGTTCACCCCACGAACGTAACCCACGCCACCGACGCCCCCCGAAGTTATCCACAGGCAGGGGGCGGCGTACGCGGCGGGCCGCGGTGTGCGCCCGCGGCCCGTGGCCCCTCGCCGGGTGGGTCAGGTCGGCTGTTGCCGGGTCGCCTTCGTGACCTCGCGGACCCACGGCGTCTTGGAGTCCGCCAGGCCGAGCCGGCCGTCCTGGGCGACGCCCCAGGAGCCGTAGCGCGGGTTGAGGTCGACACCGAGTTTCTCGGACGCGTCGGCCATGGCCTTCCAGAAGACGGTGCCGCCCTCGGGGCTGTTCATGTCGGCGCCGAGCGCGGTGGCGAGCTTCTGGACCTCGACGTCGCTGCGGAGGCTCTCCTCCAGGTGCTCGGGAGCGACGTTGTACTGCTGGAGCCAGGCCGCCTCCAGCGCCTCGGAGCCGCCCGCCTCGTGCTCCAGGTCGGAACGGTACTTCTGGACCTCCTTGCGGGTGACGGTCACACCGGCGTCCTCCAGCGCACGGTCGAGGACCTTCTCCAGGACCATGCCGTTCAGCGTGTTGCGGGTGAGGGTGCCGGTCTGGGCGACGAGGCGCTGGTACTGGGCGTCGTCCCCGCTGGCGGCGCGCTGGGCGGTGCGCACGTCGTTCACCCGGTTCTCCAGTTGCGCGACCGTGATCCGCTCGCTGCCCACGACGGCCGCGGCGCCGGGATGCGCGTCGCTCCCGCAGGCGGTCAGAAGGGGAGCCGCGGCGGCGATCGCGGCGGAGAGGACGAGCGCGGTGCGACGACGGCGGTGCAAGTGGGCCTCCCGAGGAGATTGTGCGGCGGTGCACAAGGTCTTGCGGTGATCGATGGTAGGCAGTGGCCCTGCTCTCGGCCAGCCATTCGACCAACGATTCACACCGACTTCCGGCACCGCCGCACCATGAGGCCGCCCCGGCCGCTCCGCGAGGCGGCCCCCGCCGGCCCGCGCCCCCGCCGGACGCCGCTCACCGTCCGGTTATCCGACGATCGCCACCGGTGCGTCCCACGCGTCACGGTCCACGGTGATCGTGTGGCCGCCGCGGCTCTCCTTGCTGTTGACCATGTACTGGTGGGCGCGGTGGTGCCCGGTGTACAGCGTCGAGGCGTACGGCCAGTCGCTGGTCGTCGTGTTGACCTTGTCCCACTTGGCGTACCAGAGGTTGCCCGGCAGGTTCGTGCGGTCGGTGGCGGTGGCGACCGCCTTGGCGCTGGAGCTGCTGAAGCCGTAGAAGCCGGAGCGGTACTGCTTGGCGCCGAGCGCCTTGTGCCAGGCCCGGACGTAGGTGAGGACGGCGTCGTTGCACGCCGTGTTCGTGATGTCGTACGCCTCCATGTCGAGGTAGAGCGCGCTGCCGGGCTTCATGCCGAGGGCGGCGGCCTTGGCGACGGCGTCGGCTCCGTCGGCGGCGCCCTGGGAGGCGGCGGTCGACGCGGTGATCACCTCGGGGCTGGAGCCGCTCTGGCAGGGCGGCTGGGCGCCCACGTAGAGCGGGACGAGCTTCCAGCCGAGGGTGTTGACCGACTTCACCCAGGACGCGGTGAGGTTGGGCTGGGCGCAGCCACGGTTCTTGCCGCCGATGTAGACGGCCGCCGCGCCGTAGAAGCCGGTGTTCCAGGCCTTCATAGCGGACAGGGACGGTGCCGTGCAGGTGTCGAAGGCGCGGCCCGTGTAGACCTTCGCGGACGGCCAGGCGGTGGTCGTGGCGAGGGAGTTCTGCGCGGCGACGCCGGCCCCGGCGAACACGGCGGCCCCGGCCGCGGTCCAGGCGATGTATCGGCGCTTCTGGGACTGCCGGTGGCTCGGCTTGTCGGACCGTCTGCGGCTGGTCGTCTCGTCGGACATGGTTGGCCCCACCCCTTGATCGATCTGTGTGTGCACAGCTAAGCGGTGTCGGCTCCGCGTTCGGGAAACACCGCCTCTGCGGTGCGGCAAACTTCGGCCAAGGCGGCGCAAAACATACGCCTGCCCATGGGTGTCAGCCGCGCACCTGCCCCAGCCACTGCAGGGTCCGCCGGACCTCGCCCGCCAGTGGATGGCCGGGGCCCCGCAGCCGCTCCACGTCCAGCAGGAGGCGGCCCAGGGTCTCGTGGGCGGCGCCCCGGTCGCCGAGGGCGAGGAGCAGGTGGCCTATGCGGCGGCGGACGTCGAGGGCCAGCTCGGGGTCGCCACCCACGTACTGGTTCTCGAAGTACGGCAGCAGCGAGCGGTACTCGGAGAGGGCCGCGGCGGGTTCGCCGAGCTGTTCGAGGCACTGGGCGGAGTCGTAGCGGAAGCGCAGGGACTGCGGGTCGGCCTGGCCCGCCTCGGCGGCGCGCTCGTCGGCGAGGCGGCGCAGCTCGGGCAGGGCGCGGCGGTACTGCCCGTCGTCCATGAGCGTGGCCGCGTACTGCTTGCGCAGGGTGCGTACGACGGGTGAGTGCTCGCCGTGCTGGGCGGCGGCGGCCGGGAGGATCGCGCCGAGGATGTCGACGGCCTGGGTGATACGGCCCTCGCCGAGGAGCCGCTTGACCTCGTCGACGGCGCCCGCGACATCGGGCTTGTCGACCGGAGGGGCCTCCGCCGGGGCGGCGGAGGGCTGCGGCGCGGGGATCCGGGCGCGGTCCGGCCAAGGGGCGTGCGGGCGCAGGAAGGGCCGGGTGGGGTCGAGCGGCGAGCCCGTGGGCATGCCGCGCGCCGGGAGCAGCGGCAGGAGCTGCTCGTAGGTCTCCTGCGCGGAGGACGGGCGGTGCTGCGGGTCCTTGGAGAGCAGCCGCAGCACCAGCGTCTCCAGCGCCTCGGGGACCTCGGGGCGGATGCGGCGGACGGGGACGGGCGGCTCGTACAGATGGCGGTGGAGGACGCCGAGGGCCGTGGAGCCCGTGAACGGCACGTTCCCGCTGAGCAGTTCGTGCATCAACACACCGAGGGCGTACAGGTCGGTGTACGGGCCGACCGCGCCGCCCATGGCCTGCTCGGGGGCCATGTAGGCGGGGCTGCCGATGGGCGAGCCGGTGTGGGTGAGGCGGGTGGTGTCGGTGTCCATCACGGAGGCGACACCGAGGTCGAGGACGGTGACCGTGCCGTCCTGCTTGACCATCACGTTCCGCGGCTTGAGGTCGCGGTGGATGATCGGCACCGCGTGGACGGCGGACAGCACCGCGCACAGCTGGGCGGCGACCGCGACCGTCCACTGCCACGGGTAGGGGTCGTGCTCGGCGAGGTGGTCGGAGAGGTCCGCCCCGTCGACGTACTGCATGACGAGGAACAGCTCCTCGCCCTCGCTGCCCGCGTCGTGCACGGTGACCAGACCGGGGTGGTCGACCTGGGCCGTGACCCGGCACTCGCGCACGAAGCGGCGGCGCAGCTCGTCGGCCTCCTGGCCGGCGACCTTGTCCGGGCGCAGCAGCTTGACCGCCACCCGCCGGTCGAGGCGCTGGTCGTACGCCGTCCACACCTGGCCCATGCCGCCCTGCCCGATGAGGGTGGACAGTTCGTAGCGGCCGGTGATCAGGCGTCCGGTCCCCTGGGTCACCGGTCTCCTTCGTTTCTGCGGAGATAGTCACTGAGCTCGTCGAGCTCGGCGCGCACCTGGTCGATGCGGGCCGGGCCGGGGCGCTGCGGATCCGGCGCGGGCTGCGGCTGGACGGGGGGACCCGGGATCGGCGTCGACTGCGCCTGGACGGGCGGCTGCGGGGCCGGGGTGTAGGGCTGCGGCTGCGGGACCTGGACCGGCGGGTAGCTGTAGCCCGACTGCTGGGAGTAGGTCGTGGTCTGGGCGTACGCCGAGGGCGGGGCCGTGCGGGGCGGGCTGAAGTGGCGTATGTCCGCGTACAGGTAGTACGCGACGGTGGCCAGGAGTCCGCCGAACAGCATCGACATGCCGACGTCGCCGCGCCAGGTGGTGAACTCGTCCTTGCCCGGGTCGGTGCCGATGATGTAGAGCGTCGCGACGATGTGCACGACCGCCAGGGCGAAGAGGAACCAGTCGCGCGGTTTGCGGGTGACGGAGGCCAGTCGCAGCAGGCTGGCCCAGCCGAGGAGGCCGCAGCTCATGACGGTGACCACCACGAAGATCACACGCAGCGTGACCGGCGCCCCCTGCGAGGGGCCGGGGGGCTGTTGCGGCGCGTAGCCGTGGCCGTGCATGGCTGCTCCTGAAGGCCTGGTGGAAGTGGACCGCGATGTCGTTCAGAGCGTATAGGTCGACCACGACAAGCGGTCCAGGGTTGTGGACAACCGTTGCAGTCCTGGTCACGCCGCCCGGTGCGGAGTGGTTCCGTCCGGTGGAACCGTGTCGGTCGTCCCGGCGGATCCACACGCTCGTTCGGCGGACCCACCTGATCGTAAGGGCAGTTCGTCTTTTTCAGTCCGGGGAGACCGTTCCGTCCGTCAGTCCGTCGTACATGCCGCGCACGAGCCGGGTGCCCAGGCGGCCCGCCTCGCGGAGCGCGTCCTCGAAGGCGGCGAGGGCCCGGAACCGCTCGCCGTAGCGGCGCTGCTGCTCCAGGGGCAGCCGGGGCAGTTGGAGGCGGCGTACGTCGAGGCGGCTGGCGGTGGAGGCGTAACTGCTGGCCTGGCGACTGTTGGCGGTGCCGCGCAGGAACCCGGCGACGAACCACGCGTCGAGCGCCGCCGGGTCGGGGCGCAGGAGCGTGAGGTTGCGGCCGAGGGCGGCTCCGGCGGTGTCCTCGTCGACGACGCGGGCGATCCCGCCGCCGCCGAGGACGGGGACGACGATGTCGCCGCACTCCACCAGCACCGGCTCCTCCCCGGTCTCGGTGAGGGTCCCCGACGGTGCCGTGCCCGCCAGGACGTCGTGGTCGGTGAGCACACGCGCGTGGGGGCCGTTCCCACCGGTGCGCAGCAACAGGGCCCCGCCGCGCGCGAGTTCCCCCACGGTGGTGAGCGGCCAGCGCGGGGGCTGCGTCTCGTCGGCGAGCGGGGGCGTGAGATCGGCGGTCAACCGCAGGGTCTCGCCGAGGCGTTCGCGTACGGTGCCGAGTTCCGCGGCTCCGCCGCCCGCGGCCGGTGGCGGCAGATGCCGGGCGGGGGCCAGGTCCACGTCGTCGTCGAGCAGTTCGATGACCGGCATCGAACGGCTCAGCCCGGGGCGTGCCACCGCCTCACCGGTGCGGTCGAACGGCTTCCACGCCTCCAGCACGGCGGCTGTCACCGCCGCCCAGTCGACCCCGCCCCGCCCCTCGGCGCCGAGCCGCCCGGTGTCCACGAGCAGCAGCTCCGGCGGCGCCGGCGTCCTGCCCGGCCGGCGCAGCACCCACAGGTGCAGCGGGATGTTGTACGGGGGTGCCGCGCCGACCGGCAGGGCGATCACGGCGCGCAGGGCGCCGCGGCGCAGCAGGTCGGCGCGGATACGGCGCCCGGAGCGGCGGCTCGCGACGGCCGGCGGCATCAGCAGGACGGCGGTGCCGCCGTCCTCCAGCCGGGCCAGCGCGTGCTGCACCCAGGCGAGTTCGGACTCGGTGCGGGCCGGGAAGCCGTACTCCCAGCGCGGGTCGTAGGCGAGTTCGTCGTGGCCCCAGTTGCGCTCGTTGAACGGCGGGTGGCAGAGCACCGCCTCGGCCCTGAGGTGTTCGTGGGCGTCCGCGCGGAGGCTGTCCCCGGCGGCGGTGCGGATGACGCTCTTGGTGCGCAGGGCGAGTCGTAGCGCGGTGAGGGCGGCCAGTTCCGGGGCGCTGTCCTGGCCGTGGAGCTCCAGGCCGGGGCGGGGGGCGACGGCGCGCAGGAGGGCGCCGGTGCCGCAGGCCGGGTCGAGCACGGTGCGGGCGGGCCCGGCGAGTTCAGCCATCAGTTCGGCCAGCTCGCCCGGAGTGAGCGTGTACTGGCGCGGGTTGGCGTCGAGATGGCGGGCCAGCAGGAACTCGAAGGTCTGCCGCGCGCCCAGGTCCGCCGCGAGTTCGGTGGCGCCCCGCAGCAGCGGGACGGAGGGCCGCAGCTCGGCGGCCGTGGGTGCGTGCACGGCGGGCTCACCGTCCGGGCCGAAACGCGGGCCGAGAAGCTGCGCCAGGTGGTCGGCCAGACCGCCGGCCAGCTGTTCGTCGTCGTCCGTGGCGCTCGACTCCAACCAGGCCAGGGGCCGATCGTGGAGGTACAGCAGGGCGCAGCCGGCATGCACCAGGGCCGTCATGGGGCCGTCCGGGTGGCCGGTGACCTGCTGCCAGACCCGCTCCTTGAGCGGGACCTCGGCGAGCTTGCCCTGTTTGCGCAGCCACTCCTCGACGTCGGTCAGCGCGAAGGACGGGCTGGTCTCGGTGCCGCCGACCGGTCTGGGGAAGTCGGCGTGGCGGCGGCGCCAGTTGCTGACGGCGGCGCGGCCGACGCCGGCGAGCCGCGCGATCTCCGCGGCGGTGACCTCTGTCCCGTTGTCCTGCACGCGCCCGGCTCCCCTCGTACCTGGTGTGTGGCGTTGAGCATACCGACGCACGCAAGATCTACCGCTTCACGCCGTGTACACACTCGTTATCGTGAACCGTGTTGACTCGGTTCACAAGCTCTGCTGTGATTAACCCATCGAACGACGGGCCGCCCGCCTCGGGTGGTCACACCTCGTCGTGCGGTCATCCACCAGGAAAGGAGGCACGACCATGGGCATGAAGGCGCAGCTCACACTGCATGCGGCGGTCGGTCTCCTCGTCATCGGTGTGGTCTCGGCGAACGCCGGGAGCGGTGACAGCGCCTCCTACGGCACCGGATCCGCCGACCGCTTCAAGAACTTTGTGAACACTCACGGCACCTCCGCCGAGAGAGTCGCCGTCTCGCATGTCACCGACGTGCACAGACCCGCGCCACCCGCGGGCGGGACCGACTCCGCCGATGTCCTCACGGACCTCACCGGCGGCCCACCGGGCGGCGGTACCCGCCCCGCCCGGCTGATCGCCGCCGCCTTCGCCGACTGGAAGTACGACGAGCGGGGTCACGTCACGGTTTACGACTCGGCGGGCGAGCAACTCGCCACCCGCGCCTACTGACAGACACCTCCGCCCATCGGGCGGGTGTCACCGCCCGCCGGTCCGAGATCACCGCTCACCGCTCACGTCCGCCGCCGTACGCACACCCGTGCCCGCGTGCGGCGGCGGCACCGCTCACTCATCACATCCCAGGGGGGACCTCCCATGCGTCGCACCGCACTCGCCGCTCTCTGCATCGCCGCCGCGGCCACCTTCTCGCTCACCGGCTGCCTGCCCGGCGAGGACAAGTCGAACGAGCCGTTCTCCGGCCTGAGCGGCGGCGAGATCGCCGACAAGGCCGTGAAAGCCACCTCCGACGCCGACTCGCTCCGGATGAAGGGCGAGATCCAGGACGACAGCGCAGGCGGCACGATCAACCTCGACATGGCCCTCAACAAGAAGGGCGACTGCGCCGGCACGATCGGCATGAAGGACGGCAAGGCCGACCTGATCAAGACCGGCGACACGATCTACATGAAGTACGACGAGGCGTTCCTGCGCGCCCAGGGCGGCGGTTCCTCCAAGGAGGAGACCGACATGATCGTGGACATGCTGGCCGGCAAGTGGACCAAGACGTCCGCGACCGCCGAGGACTCCAAGGAGATGGCCAGCTTCTGCGACCTGGACACCGTGCTCGCCGACTTCGAGGACACCAACTCCGACGCAGAGCGCGGCAAGACCACCACGGTCGACGGCACCCCCGCGATCCTCCTCCACGAGAAGGACGGCAAGGACCGGTACACCCTGTCCGTCGCCACCAAGGGCAAGCCGTACCTGCTGCGGGTCGTGAGCAAGTCCGCCAAGGAGCCGGGCGACATGAGCTTCACCGACTACAACAAGCCGGTCCCGGCCGACGCCCCCAAGGGCAAGGTCATCGACCTGGACAAGGACTGGAGCTGACCTGACACCCCGGGGCTCGCATCGGGCACGACCCGCACGAACCCCGGGGCGCGGGAGGCAGGCACACCGCACGAGCCCCGCGGCGCGCACGGCCAACGGCCCCTCGGTCCGCAGACCGCTGACCGCTGACCGCTGACCGCGCGAGCCCCCGCGGCGCGCGTGAGCCACATGGCGTCCGAGGCGCCCCGCGCCCACGCCCCGCGCGCCACGGTCTTCTCCGGCGCTCGGTACAGCGATCCCTCAGGGCCTCAGTCCGCGTGGAAGCGGGCCGGGGCCTTGGTCGGGTTGCCGCCGCTGGGTAGCTTCTGGTCGGGGCAGCCGCTCAGCACCCGCTTCATCGCGGACTGTTCGGCCGAGGTGACCCACAGCTCGTACTTCTTCTTCACGGCGACCTGCGCGGCCACATACGTGCACCGGTAGGCCTTGTTGGGCGGGAGCCAGGTGGCCGCGTCGCCGTCGCCCTTGCCCCGGTTGGTGCCCGCGTCGACCGCGAGGAGGTTGAGCGGGTCGTTGGCCAGGGCTATGCGCTTGCTGTCGTCCCACTTCTGGGCGCCCTTCTGCCAGGCGTCGGACAGGGCCACGATGTGGTCTACGTCGATCTGGCTGCGGCCCCGTACGAACGACACGTCCTCGCCGGTGTACGGGTCCGGGTCGAGCACACCGGAGGCCACCCGGCAGTCCCCGTCGCGGAACTTCACCTCCTCCAGGTCGCGTTGGAGTATGTCGTCCCGGGTGTCGCAGTCATTGGAGTCGGTGTCGGCCCAAGGGCTGCCGAACTCCTCCCGGTCGTAACCGGTCTTCGGCGCACGGCCCTTGACGGTCAGGGACTCCGCCGCGGCCAGGGCGGGGCCGCCCCCGCCCGGGTTGTCCGCCGGCCCCGCGGAACCCTCCGTGCCCGGTTCACAGCCGCTGACGGCGGCGACCAGTACCAGGGCGGCGACGGCCACCCCACCCCTCAGACGCACCACGCGACCCTCCTCACTGCCTTGCTGGTTGCTTCGGTCCGGTTGCCCTGCCTGTGTTCCCTTCCCACTCCGGCCGACACCGTAGCCCCCATGGGTAAGGGGCAGATCGGCAGGCACCGGCTCCGGGCTCACACCTTGCCTATCCCCAGCGTCGTCTCCGATGGCAGCAGACCCGAGCCGATCGCGGCGACCCAGAACTCGCCCAGCAGGTCGGCCAGTCGCGCGGTGTCCGCCGGGCCGAGGAACTGCCAGGGGGCGGCGGCCAGTCGATCGGTGTGCCGCTCGACCTCCCGGCGCAGGCTCCGGCCGGCTTCCGTGGCCGTACCGTCGGCGTCGACCAGTCCGCGTGCGGCCAGGCGGTCGCGGGCGGCCGACCACTCGGCCGGGGTCCAGCCTCGGCTCTCGAAGCGTGCCACCGATGCCGCGCCTATCGCCGCGAAGGAGACGAGGGATTCGGTGGGGTCGAGGTCCGCGATCAGCAGGGCCGCGAGGTGACCGTCCCCCCGGTGTTCGCGCAGGATCGTCGCCGCCCGCCAGAGCTGGAGGTGCGCGGGCTCGGGCCAGGGCAGTTCGGCGTTGGCGGCGGCCAGCGGGCGGCCCGCGGTACTCACGGACTCGGCGGCGCGGCGGGCCAGGGCGGCGGCCTCCGCGAGTTCGGGACTGTGCGCGCGCTCCCCGAACAACCCGCGGTACAGCCGGTCGACCGCCCGGTCCCGGGCCGCAAGCACGGCCTCCGGGCTCGCGGCCCGCCAGGCCGGCTCGATGTGCTCGGCGACCATGCGGGGGCTGAAGCTGTAGAAGGCGGAGGCCACCCGCTCGCTTCGGGCCGCGCCCAACGGGGCCGCCCGGTAGGCGAAGTAGCTCGGCCAGCGCTCGGTCACGTCGTATCCCAGCGCGGCGGCCTCCTCGAAGGCTTCCGGCGCGTAGTAGAAGACGGCGTGCAGCGGCTCCAGCAGGTGCCACATCCGGCGGACCTCGCCCAGCGCGACGCCGTCGCCCTCACCCCGGCCCACTTCCGCACCCACACCGCTGACGCTGACGTTCTCGGACATGGCACATCCCCCTCGCCGCTCCCCCAGCCGCTACGACCGAGCCAGAACTTGTCACTGACAAGATTGCCCGACCGGCCGCAAACTTGTCAACGACAAGATTGGGCGTACGCTGACCCCATGCCCCGCAGCAACCCCCCGGACGACGCCGACCGTCCTGACCGGCCTGACACTCCCGACCGTCCCGACCGCCCGTACCACCACGGCGATCTACGGCGCGCGATCCTCCGCGCCGCGCTCGACGTCATCGCCGCCGACGGGCCCTCCGCGCTCAGCCTGCGGGACCTGGCCCGCCGCGCGGGCGTCTCGCACGCGGCGCCCGCGCACCACTTCAAGGACCGCACGGGGCTGCTCACGGCGATCGCGGCGGAGGGCCACGCGCTCCTGGCCACCACGCTCACCGAGGCCGACGACCTGCGGGACGCGGGCGTCCGCTACGTCCGCTTCGCCCGTGAGCACCCGGCCCATTTCCAGGTGATGTTCCGCCCGGAGCTGCTCCGCGAGGACGACCTCGAACTGACCACCGCCCGCGCCCTGTCGAGCGAGCGGCTGCGCGTCGCGGTCAGCACCGCCCGCCCCGAGTTCGACGGGGCGGACCCCCGGCTGGCAGCCATCGCCGCCTGGTCCCTCTCCCACGGCTTCGCGACGCTGCTCCTCAGCCACAACCTCGACGCGGTGGTCGGCGACCGGGACCCGGAGGACGTCTTCCGCACGGCGACGGAGCTGCTGTTCCCGTCCACAGGACGGTGACCACCACCGTCATCGAAGAACAGCGGGGGACAGCGGGGCGGAGCGCGGCGCCGGACCCCGGCGCACCCCGCCCCCTCACACCTACACCTACACCTACACCTACGACCCCAGAATCGAAGCCAGGAACTCCCCCGTCCACCCCAGCAGCTCCCGCCCGAGCAGCGGCTTGCCGCCGACCTTCGCCGTCTTCGGGCGGGGGACCAGCACCTGGTGGACGGCCGGCTTGATGACCGTGCCGGGATAGAGCCGCTTCAGGCGCAGCTCCTGCGACTCCCGCAACTCCACCGGCGCGAAGCGGATGTTGTTGCCCTGGAGCACGATCTCGCCGACGCCGCAGGCCCGGGCGAGCATCCGCAGCCCGGCCACCAGCAGCAGGTTCTCCACCGGCTCCGGCAGCTTGCCGTAGCGGTCGACGAGTTCCTCGCGCACCGCGGCGATGTCGGCCTCGGTGTTGACGGAGGCGATGGCCCGGTACGCCTGGAGGCGGAGCCGCTCGCCGGGCGCGTAGTCGTGCGGGACGTGCGCGTCGACCGGCAGCTCGATCTTGACCTCGAGCGGCGGCTCCTCCTCGATCTCCCCGGTCTCCAGCTGCCGCCGGTAGTCCGCGACCGCCTCGCCGACCATGCGGACGTACAGGTCGAAGCCGACGCCCGCGATGTGGCCGGACTGCTCGCCGCCGAGGAGGTTGCCCGCGCCGCGGATCTCCAGGTCCTTCATCGCCACGTACATGCCCGCGCCCATCTCGGTGTGCTGGGCGATCGTGGCGAGGCGCTCGTGCGCCGTCTCCGTCAGCGGCTTCTCCGGCGGGTAGAGGAAGTACGCGTAGCCCCGCTCACGACCTCGGCCGACGCGACCGCGCAGCTGGTGGAGCTGGGACAGGCCGAAGGTGTCGCCGCGCTCCACGATCAGGGTGTTCGCGTTGGAGATGTCGATGCCGGACTCCACGATCGTCGTGGAGACGAGCACGTCGAACTTCTTCTCCCAGAAGTCGACGACCACCTGTTCCAGGGCCTGTTCCGACATCTGGCCGTGGGCGGTCGCGATGCGTGCCTCGGGGACGATGTCGCGCAGCCGGGCGGCGGCGCGGTCGATCGACTCGACCCGGTTGTGGATGTAGAAGACCTGGCCCTCGCGCAGGAGTTCACGGCGGATGGCCGCGCCGATCTGCTTCTCCTCGTACGGGCCGACGAAGGTCAGGACCGGGTGGCGTTCCTCCGGGGGCGTGGTGATCGTCGACATCTCCCGGATGCCGGTGACCGCCATCTCCAGGGTTCTCGGGATCGGCGTCGCGGACATCGTCAGGACGTCGACGTTGGCGCGGAGCTTCTTCAGCTGCTCCTTGTGCTCGACGCCGAAGCGCTGCTCCTCGTCGACGATGACGAGGCCGAGGTCCTTGAACTTGGTCTCCGAGGAGAACAGGCGGTGGGTGCCGATGACGATGTCGACCGAGCCCTCGCGCAGGCCCTCCAGGGTGGCCTTGGCCTCGGTGTCCGTCTGGAAGCGGGACAGGGCCTTGACGCTGACCGGGAACTGCGAGTACCGCTCGCTGAACGTGCCGAAGTGCTGCTGCACCAGGAGCGTCGTGGGGACGAGCACCGCCACCTGCTTGCCGTCCTGGACGGCCTTGAAGGCGGCGCGGACCGCGATCTCCGTCTTGCCGTAGCCCACGTCGCCGCAGATCAGGCGGTCCATCGGGACCGTCTTCTCCATGTCCTCCTTGACCTCGGCGATCGTGGTCAGCTGGTCGGGCGTCTCCGCGTACGGGAAGGCGTCCTCCAGCTCCCGCTGCCAGGGGGTGTCCGCGCCGAAGGAGTGGCCGGGGGCGGCCATGCGGGCGCTGTACAGCTTGATCAGGTCGGCGGCGATCTCCTTGACCGCCTTCTTCGCGCGCGCCTTGGTCTTCGTCCAGTCGGCGCCGCCCAGGCGGTGCAGCGTGGGTGCCTCGCCGCCGACGTACTTGGTGATCTGTTCCAGCTGGTCGGTGGGAATGTAGAGGCGGTCGCCGGGCTGGCCGCGCTTGGCGGGGGCGTACTCGACGACCAGGTACTCGCGGGTCGCGCCCTGCACGGTCCGCTGGACCATCTCGATGTAGCGGCCGACGCCGTGCTGCTCGTGGACGATGTAGTCGCCCGCTTCGAGGGTGAGCGGGTCGATGGTCTTGCGGCGGCGGGCGGGCATGCGGGCGCCGTCCTTGCCGGCCGCCTTCTGCCCCGTCAGGTCGGTCTCGGTGAGGACGGCGAGCTTCAGGGACGGGGCGATGAAGCCGTAGTCGATCGAGCCGCACGCCACGTGCACCACCGACGGGGCGATCTTCCCGAGGTCGGCCTCCAGGCGGGCGGCGATGCCCTCGCCGCCGAGGACCTCGACGGTGCGGGAGGCGGGGCCGTGGCCCTCGGTCACGAAGACCGTGCGCCAGCCGTCGGCGAGCCAGCCCTTGGTGTCCGCGAGCGCCTTCGCGGTGTCGCCGCGGTAGGTCTCGGGGGCCTGCATGCCGAGCTTGAGGGTGTCCCCGTCCAACTCCTCGTCGGCGGCGAACGGCGACACCGACCACCACATCATGTCCAGCTCACGGGCGCGGTCGCGGACGTCCGCGATGGACCACAGGGAGGCCGCGCCGACGTCGATCGGGGCCTCGCCGCCGCCGGCCGTGGCCGCCCACGACGCCTGGAGGAACTCCTGCGAGGTGGCCACCAGGTCCGCGGCGCGCGTGCGCACACGCTCCGGGTCGCAGACGACCGCCATCGCGCCCTTCGGCAGGACGTCGATCAGCAGCTCCATGTCGTCGACGAGGACCGGAGCGAGGGATTCCATGCCTTCGACGGCGATGCCCTCGGCGATCTTGCCCAGGAGTTCACCCAGCTCGGGGTGGCGTTCGGCGAGGACGCGGGCCCGCTCGCGCACGTCGTCCGTGAGGAGGAGCTCACGGCAGGGCGGGGCCCACAGGCCGTGCTCGGCGACTTCCAGGGAGCGCTGGTCGGCGACCTTGAAGTACCGGATCTCCTCGATGTCGTCGCCCCAGAACTCCACCCGGAGGGGGTGCTCCTCGGTCGGCGGGAAGACATCGAGGATGCCGCCGCGCACGGCGAACTCGCCACGCTTCTCGACCAGCTCCACGCGGGAGTACGCGGCCGCCGCGAGCGCCTCGACCGTGCGGTTCAGGTCGGCGCTCTCGCCGCTGCGCAGGGAGACGGGCTCCAGGTCGCCGAGGCCCTTGACCTGGGGCTGGAGGACGGAACGCACGGGGGCGACGACGACCTGGACCGGGCCGGTCTCCGGGTCGTCGGGGCGCGGGTGCGTCAGCCGGCGCAGGACGGCGAGGCGGCGGCCGACGGTGTCGCTGCGGGGGCTGAGGCGCTCGTGGGGGAGGGTCTCCCAGGCCGGGTACTCGACGACGCCCTCCGGGGGGAGGAGGGAGCGCAGGGCGGCCGCGAGGTCCTCGGCCTCGCGGCCGGTGGCCGTCACGGCGAGTACGGGGCGGCCGGCGTCCCTCGCGAGGGACGC
>NZ_LIRK01000610.1:909-1776 GCF_001419765.1 Streptomyces torulosus | reverse complement strand
AAGTTGTCGGGGGCGCGGCCGAGCCAGATCAAGCCGACCGCCAGCAGCGCAAGCCCCGCCGCCAACAGTGCACGCGGCCCGTACGGCGCCCTGTTCGCCAGGACTGACACGGTGAAGGTGGTCACCGCGGGCGGAAGAAACACCAGCCCTACCTCCAGCGGGCCGTAGTGCAGCACTTTCTGGAGATAGAAGGAGACGAGGAATCCCTCGGACGCCAGGGCCGCGCCGAGCAGAGCGCTGACGGCGACGGTCACGCGCGACGGACCCGACCGGAAGGCACCGGACGATATGAGTGCCCAACCTCGCGGTTTCAGCTGGAGGAGAAGGAACGTCGTCAGAAGCGCGACGCCCGACGCAAGAGAGGTCATCCACTCGACCGAGGCCCAGGTCCGGCGCCCGCTACCGGTCATACTGATCGTCAGACAGACCATTCCCGCACCGAACAGCAGAGCATCCAGCACTCCGAGGCCGATCCCGGCTTCGGGCCCGGACCTCCGTCTCGGCAGCACCGGGGCAGTCGCCAGGAGCGCGAGCGACACCGCTCCGGGCAGCAGGAAGACGCCCCGCCAGCCGAAGAGTGCGGTGACCACCCCGCCGAGAAAGTCTGCTCCCAGGACTCCCACGCTCGTCACGGCGGCGATCAGTCCCAAGCCCCTTACGCGGTCGCCGGGAGCAGCGGATGCGGACACCACGCGCAGGACTGCGGCACCGATCAGTGCTGCGGCCGCTCCCTGCAGAGCACGGGCAGCGATCAACTGCTCAGCGTCCTGAGCTGCTCCACTGAGCAGGCACGACGCGGCAAACACCAGCGCTCCCGCCAGGAAGACCCGGCGTTCACCGAACCGTGCTGCTGCCCGATGCCCGGCG
>NZ_LIRK01000610.1:0-848 GCF_001419765.1 Streptomyces torulosus | reverse complement strand
GCAGCAGCGAGGCCAGCGCCAGGTTGTAGGCGTACACGATCCACCCGGTGCCGATTTGACTCAGCCCGAGATCCTCCTGAAGGGACGGCAGCGCGATGTTCACGGCCGAGGCGCCGAAGACCACCATGAGCTGCGCCAGGCACATCGTAGTAAGAAGCAGCCGACGTGCCTCACCTTGACCGGCTTGCGGTCCGGGACCGGGCGCCTGCGGCAGTTGCGCTGTTTCAGCCAGGACAGGATGCGCCGCCTTGGGACGGGCAGAGGCCACCACCACGCCGTACTGCCACTCGGCCCACATTTGAGGACGCTGCCGTGCGCGCGCGGCGTGGAGCCGCTCGCATACGTATTCGTAGAGGTCCTGCACGCTGACTCGGCCGTCGGCGTTGCTGTCCGCCTCGCCGGTGCGCAGCCCCTCGATAATGGCACCGGTGAAGCGGGACGGTTCAGGATTGAGTTCGCTGAGGTGGTCGCCTTCCCACGCGTACTCGGTTCGGTTGGTCGCGGTCAGCACCGCGCGACCGTGTCCGGCTAGTTCGTCCTGGACGTACACGGTCGGATCGCCCTTGGCGCCGGGGATGAAGGCGCCGCTGTAACAGCAGTCCAGCAGCAGCACGATGGACTTGGCGCGACAGCGCGCCATCTGTGAGCGCAGGAAGTCCGCCGACACCGCCGTGGAGGCGAGTAGGTCCCGGTGCGTGTCCCGGGCCGCGAAGTAGAGCTCACCGTTGTCGCTTTTGACCCCGTGGCAGGAAATATGCAGCAAGAGCACATCGTGGCGGCCACGGCCACGGAAGAAGGCCTCGATCGCTCGGTTGACCTCGTGATGACGGGCGTCGACAACTGTCTGG
>NZ_LIRK01000061.1:539-4299 GCF_001419765.1 Streptomyces torulosus | reverse complement strand
CACCCGCACCCGGCAACGCTCGCGAACCCCTCCCCCGGTCAGCCGAAGAACACGCCGACCTCCTCGTACAGCGCGGGATCCACCGTCTTCAGCTTGGCCGTCGCGTCGGCGATCGGGACGCGGACGATGTCCGTGCCGCGCAGCGCGACCATCTTGCCGAAGTCCCCGTCACGGACCGCGTCGATCGCGTGGAGCCCGAACCGCGTGGCGAGCCAGCGGTCGAACGCGCTGGGCGTGCCCCCGCGCTGGACATGGCCGAGGACGGTCGTCCGGGCCTCCTTGCCCGTGCGCTTCTCGATCTCCTTGGCCAGCCATTCGCCGACCCCGGACAGCCGGACGTGCCCGAAGGAGTCGAGGGACTCGTCCTTCAGGACCATCTGGCCGTCCTTCGGCATCGCGCCCTCCGCCACGACCACGATCGGCGCGTACGAGGCCTTGAAGCGGGACGTCACCCAGGCGCACACCTTGTCGACGTCGAAGCGCTGCTCGGGGATGAGGATGACGTTGGCGCCGCCGGCCAGGCCGGAGTGGATGGCGATCCAGCCGGCGTGGCGGCCCATCACCTCCACCACCAGGACCCGCATATGGGACTCGGCCGTGGTGTGCAGCCGGTCGATCGCCTCGGTCGCGATGCCCACGGCCGTGTCGAAACCGAAGGTGTAGTCCGTGGCCGACAGGTCGTTGTCGATCGTCTTCGGAACGCCCACGCAGGGCACGCCGTACTCGTCCGACAGGCGCGCGGCCACGCCCAGCGTGTCCTCGCCGCCGATGGCGACGAGCGCCTCGACCTCCTGCTTGGCGAGGTTGTCCTTGATGCGGCGGATGCCGCTCTCCTCCTTGAGCGGGTTGGTGCGCGAGGAGCCGAGGATCGTGCCGCCGCGCGGCAGGATGCCACGCACTGCGGGGATGTCGAGGCGGACGGTGTCGTTCTCGAGCGGACCCCGCCAGCCGTCCCGGAAGCCGACGAAGTCATAGCCGTACTCCTGCACGCCCTTGCGGACGATGCCCCGGATGACGGCGTTGAGCCCGGGGCAGTCGCCGCCTCCGGTCAGTACTCCGACCCGCATGGAAATGTCCCTTCACCGCGGTTGCCGTAAGCCTTCCGCAGCACCGTAATGGTGACGCAGGTCACTTCGACATGACCGGGTAAGGGCAATTCCGGTGAACTGTCGGGCGGTTGGTTTACTCCTCGGATTGGTCTATGGACGCATTTGTCGATCTACGCAGGCCGGGACGGCCGGGTGGACGGCGGTCTACTCGTCGTCGAGGCCGCGTTCGATGGCGTAGCGGACCAGTTCCACCCGGTTGTGGAGCTGGAGCTTGCCGAGGGTGTTCTGCACATGGTTCTGGACCGTGCGGTGCGAGATGACGAGGCGCTCGGCGATCTGCTTGTAGCTCAGGCCCTTGGCGACGAGGCGGAGCACCTCCGTCTCACGGTCGGTGAGCTGCGGCGCCTTCGGCTCGTCGGCGCCCGCGACGGGCACCGGCTCGGAGGCGAGACGGCGGTACTCGCCGAGGACGAGGCCGGCGAGGCCGGGGGTGAAGACGGGGTCGCCGACGGCGGTGCGGCGTACGGCGTCGATCAGTTCCTCGGTCGAGGCGGACTTCAGCAGATAGCCCGTGGCGCCGGACTTCACCGCCTCCAGCACGTCCGCGTGCTCGCCGCTCGCCGACAGCACGAGGACCCGCAGGGCGGGGTTGGCGCCGACCAGTTCCTTGCAGACCTGGACACCGGGCTTCGCGGGCAGGTTGAGGTCCAGCACGAGGACGTCGGGCGCGGCGGCCTTGGCGCGGCGTACCGCCTGGTCGCCGTCGCCCGCCGTGGCGACCACGTCGAAGCCGGACTCGGTCAGGTCGCGGGCGACGGCGTCGCGCCACATGGGGTGGTCGTCGACCACCATGACCTTGATCGGGCCGCCCGGCCCCTGCCCGTCGACGCCCGACCGCTCCTGTCCGTCCAGCACGTTGTCCGTCACCGCTTCTCCGCCTTCCCCCGTGTGTCCTTCGGTGCTTCCGAGGCCCTGGGTACCTTCAGTTCGACTTCCGTGCCCTGTCCCGGCACCGAGATCAGCTCGGCCGTGCCGCCGATGTCGCGCAGCCGGCCCCGGATGGACAGGGCCACCCCGAGCCGTCCCTCGCCCTCGGCCTGGGCGAGCCGCCCCTCGGGGATGCCGGGCCCGTCGTCCCGTACGGTCACGATGACCTCGTCCGTCCAGTCCTCGACCAGGATCCAGGCCCGCGCCCGCTCACCGGCGTGCCGGCGCACATTGTCCAGGGCGGCGCCGACGGCGGCGGCCAGCTCCCGTGCGGCGTGCGGGGCCAGCTCCACCGGGCCGCCCGGCTCGGACAGGGTGACCTTCGCCCCGGCGTAGGGGGCGAGCAGGGAGCGCAGGTCGAGCGGACCGTCGCCGGACTCCGCCGTGTCCGGCTCGTCGACCACCCGGACGAGCGCTCCCTCGGCCGCGTCCTCCGAGATCCGGGAGACCGGTACGAGGCCGCCGGAGACCAGGGTGCGCAGGGCGACCTCCTGCTCGCCGGCCATCCGGCCCAGCTCCGCGGCCTCGCCGCCGAGGGCGGTGCCGCGCCGCTGCACCATGGCGAGGACCTGGAGCACGCTGTCGTGGATGTCGCGGGCGAGGCGCTCCCGCTCACGGGTGGCGGCCTCGATCTCCAGGGCGCGGGCGAGGGTGCGCTCGGAGGCGCGGGCCACCTCGACGACGTAGCCGATGGCGATGGAGGCGACCCACACGAGGAGCACGTTGTGGACGGTGTCGCGGGTGGGGGCGCCGCGGTGGACCAGGTTGGCGACGGCGATGAGGGTGGAGGCGAAGGCCGCCCACCGCCAGCCGCCCTTGATGGCGAAGGCCAGGACGGCGCCCGCGGTCCATATCGACGGCAGGGTGGGGCCGCCTGCCTCGATCCGCGCCGGGGAGTCGGCGAGCCGGGTGAGCAGGATGCCGACGACCGCGATGGTGAGGTCGGCGGCGAGGAACCGTTTGGTGCAGCTGGCCGCGTTGGCGACCTTGGGCAGGGTCGCCAGGGTCCAGCCGGCCAGCACCACGAAGTAGCCGATCGCGAGCCAGGGGCGGGGGAACTTGCCGTAGGCGCTGATGAACAGGCCTACCGCGTAGATCATCGTCAGGACCCGGTAGCCGGTGAGCGCGCGCCACAGCGGCAGCTCGACCGACATCCTCATGACTCTCTCGCGCTTCGGCATGTGCCCGACCCCCACCCCACCCACGACGGACGCGTTGTCCGCACGCGACCGTATCCGGGAACGCGACCGCTACGAAGCCGGCCGGTCCCGGTCCCCCGTGGACTTCTCGGCCTGCTCCTTGGCCGCCTGGTCCCTCTCGGCCTTGGCGAGGGCCGCCCTGGCGGCCTTGTCGGCCTTGTCGGCCTCCTTCTCCGCCTTGGCCGCGTCCGCGATCTGCCGCTTGGCGGCGGTCGCGTAGATGTCGACGTACTCCTGGCCCGAGAGCTTCATGATCTCGTACATGACCTCGTCGGTCAGCGCCCGCAGGACGAAGCGGTCGTGCTCCATGCCCTGGTAGCGGCTGAAGTCGAGAGGCTTGCCGATCCGGATGCCGGGCCGCATGATCTTCGGCAGGACCTTGCCGGGCGGCTGGATCTTCTCGGTGTCGATCATCGCGACGGGGATGACGGGCGCGCCGGTGGCGAGGGCCACGCGGGCGAGGCCGCCGGGCTTGCCCCGGTAGAGGCGGCCGTCGGGCGAGCGGGTGCCCTCGGGGTAGATGCC
>NZ_LIRK01000061.1:0-528 GCF_001419765.1 Streptomyces torulosus | reverse complement strand
GGCGGCCTCGCCCGCGCCGCGCGCGCCGGAGCG
Organism: Streptomyces torulosus; assembly: GCF_001419765.1. Classification (GTDB taxonomy): domain Bacteria; phylum Actinomycetota; class Actinomycetes; order Streptomycetales; family Streptomycetaceae; genus Streptomyces; species Streptomyces torulosus. The sequence goes on along the minus strand of NZ_LIRK01000061.1, from coordinate 495 downwards.
GTCCACGGGAAGCTGGCCGACGCCCTTGAAGAAGGCTGCCGTGAGCTTGCCCTTCACCCCGGGCGTCGTGAAGTACTCCGCCTTCGCGATGAAGGTGACCTTGCGGTCGAGGACCGCGGGCAGGAAGAACGAGTCGGAGAACGAGAGGTGGTTGCTCGCCAGGATCGCCGCGCCCTCGGCCGGAATGTTCTCCAGACCCTCCACCCAGGGCCGGAAGGTGACCTTGAGCGGTCCCCCGATGGCGACCTTCATCGCGCCGTACAACAACCGAGTGCCTCTCTGTGTTCTGAGGATCAGACCTTAACCCGGACGACTGACGGACAGCCCGGCGCCCCGCCCTCCGCCTCTCCTCCCCCCGCCGAAGCCCCTGGTCGGTGTCAGTGCGGTCGCGTACGGTGAACCACACCGGGACTCGTTTCACACCCTTCTCATGAACAGGAGACCGAACCGTGCCGGTCCTTCCTGGAGCCGAGCCCTACCGCCATGAGGGCGGGC
>NZ_LIRK01000609.1 GCF_001419765.1 Streptomyces torulosus | reverse complement strand
GCCCTTCGGCCTCTTCTACCGCTTCCTCCCCGACCGGCCGAAGGGCGGCCTGGGCTCCCTGCGCGCGGGCGGCCGTCTGCAGGCGATGCGGGTACCGGGGGTCCCCGACCTGTCCTCCATCCAGGACACGGGCGCCTGCTTCGAGAAGATCGAATGGGTGGACGTCCCGGACCCGCTGGCCACCACGACGGCCATCCGCCACCAGGACTTCGGCCCCAAGGGCATCACCCACGCCCAGAAGCTGGAGGGCTGCTACTGGGGCGGCCGCTGCGTCTACTTCGTCTCGTCCTTCGCCCGCAGCGCGGACGGCTCCGCCGCCGACCACTACGGCCAGATCTGGCGCTACGACCCCGACCACCGCACCCTCACCCTGGTGATCGTCTTCGGCCCCGACACCGACATCCAGCTGCCCGGCGAGTCCCCCGACAACATCTGCCTGGCGCCCAGCGGCGGCCTCATGGTCTGCGAGGACGGCAACGGCACCCAGCACGTGTACGGCGTCACCCGCCGCGGCGACGTGTACGCCATGGCCCGCAACGCCCAGAACATCGGCACCCCCACGGAACCCGAGTGGGGCGAGTTCGCGGGCGTCACGTTCTCCCCCGACGGGCGCACGATGTACGTCAACTGCTACACGCCGGGCACGACGTTCGCGGTGACGGGGCCGTGGCGCCGTACGTGAGATGACGGGTCGTACCCGACCCGGCTTGACGGATGGGGGCGGGCGCCTGCGGGCGTCCGCCCCCTCTCACACGTCCGGGGCCGAATCCACAGGTCCGTGCTCCCCGCGTGGATTCTTCTGTCCTTCCCCGGAGGATCCTTTGACGCCCTTCTGAGCAGTTCCGGGTTCACTGGCCGCGACCGCTTCCCGACAGGGAACGACAGCTCATGACGCGGGCGGCACCGTGACGCCCGCTCGACATGGACCGGTGAACGAACCTCATGGACACACCCCCCACTCCGGTGTCCAGCGGCGACGGGACGACACGTGTCCTCGTCGCCCACCCGACCCCGCCGCAGGCGCTCCGCCTGTTCCGGCACCTGCGCGCCGCGGGGATGAGCGTCGCGCTCCCGCGGGGCGGTGCGGGCGCCCTGTCGCTGCGGCAGATACGGGAGCAGGCGCCCGATGTGGCGCTGCTGGCGGTCGGCTCGTCCGGCACCTCCTGGGACGCCCTGCTCCTGGCCCGCGCCCTGCGCCGGGAGCCGCACCGCCCCGGCATCCTCCTCCTCACCGACGGCACCTGCGGGCCGGAGGAGCTGAGCCTGGCCGACGACTACGTCCACGAGGGCTGCCGCCCGGCCGAACTCGCTTTACGCGTGCGGGTGTTGATGACCAGACGCCGCACCCCCGACCTCGCTCCGGCGGACTCCCGGGGCCCCACATCCACCCCCGCCACCGGCCCGGTGCTCCACATGCTCCCGGAGAGCAGGCGCGTCCTCCTGCGCGGACGCGATGTCCCGCTCACGATGAGGGAGTTCGACATCCTGCACGTCCTCGCGGTCCGTGCGGGCGAGGTGGTCCGCAAGGAGGAGATCCTCGACCGCGTCTGGCGCCACGACTTCGACGCCGGCTCCAACGTGGTCGAGTCCCACATCTGCACCCTGCGCCGCAAACTGGCCGACACCCGCCGCACCCTGATCAGCACCGTACGAGGCATCGGCTACCGCCTGACCGCCCCCGACACCCTCGACACGACTTCAGGTCAACCGTCGAACGGCACGGGACCCGCACGCCCCGACCGGTCGACCATCCCGAGTTCCCGGCGCCCCGGCTCCGCTCCGGTCGGCCGACCGGGTGACTTCAGAGGCGGATTCCGGGTGGATGAGCGGGTGATCGGATGAGTGGGGAGTGCGAGGCGTTTACTTCGTGTCGTGATCGTTCCTGTGCGAAGTGTCAGGGTGTTCTGTGCGCTCGGGGCGCTCGGGGTCGCCCTGACCGCCTGCGGTGGGCCGCGGGCCTCCTCCCGAGTGGTCACCGCCACGGCCACGGGGGCGGTTCAGCGCCCGGTCGTGGCGTCCCGGCCGCCCACACTCGCTCCCGGGCCGGCCGGCCTCGCGCCGGTGTTCGAGCACGGGCCCCGGAACCGGGGCGAGAAGACGGTCGCGCTCACCTTCGACGCGGACATGACCGAGGAGCAGGGGGCTCGGGCCGCCGAGGGCGAGCGGTTCGACAATCCGCGGCTCATCGCGACGCTTCGTCGGCTGGAGGTGCCGGCGACCGTGTTCATGACGGGGCGGTGGGCGGAGGAGTACCCGATCCAGGCCCGCTCGATCGGACGGGACCCGCTCTTCGAGGTGGCGAACCACTCGTACGGTCACCAGGCCTTCAGCGCCGACTGCCATGGCCTGCCCACCCTGGAGGCGGGCCGTATCGCGGTCGACGTCGAGCGGGCGTACACCGCGTTCCGCGAGGCCGGGGTGGCGGACCCGATGCCGTACTTCCGCTTCCCGGGCGGCTGCTACGACCGCCGTGCTCTGCGCGCGCTCAGCTCGTCCGGGGTCACGGCCGTGCAGTGGGACGTCGCCAGCGGGGACACGGCGGCCACGGATCCGGCGGTGGTCGCCCGGGACGTGCTGGAGCGCGTGCGGCCCGGGTCCGTCGTCGTCATGCACTGCGTGAGGAGCGCCGCGCCCGTCACGGAGCGGGCGGTGCGGATGATCGTGCCCGCGCTGCGGGAGCGCGGCTTCCGGCTGGTGAAGGTGTCGGAACTGGTCGGGGCGGCGGCCGCCACCACGTCGTGAGTCCTGCGCGCGGGGCGCTTCCTCTGCGCCGTCCTACGCTGGACACATGAGCGACTACTGCGGCACCGAGACGACGACCACGGGTGCGGCTCCGGCCTCGGGCCCCGCGTCGGCCACGGAGACGGCGGGGCAGGCTCCCGTCGCCGCCGGTCCGCCCTTCGCCGCCTGTGTCCTGTGCCAGGAACCGACCGAGTATCCCGAGTCCCACAAGGGGATCACCCTGTGCCCCGTGTGCGAGTGGCGCGAGGCCGAGCGCACGGCTTGTTCGGGCTGAGGGCCGGATCACTTCCCGACCGATGACGTGGGGTGCCCGCCTACGGCGCGGCCTTCCGTTCGTCGGCCCGGAGAACGCGGAGTGTCCACAGCCCGTACAGGGCCAGCAGCGGTTTGACGACGATCCACTCACCGGGGCGGTAGTCGTCGGCGCGCACCAGCCGGTCCGCGAGATCGGGGCGCTGCCGCCGCAGGTACGCGCGGGCCTTGAGGCCGTGAGCCGGCTGGGAGGCGATCTTGATGTGGTCCACGCCTTCGAGCAGGGGGACGACGTTCGTGATGTTCTCCCACGTCGTGGTGGACCGGTCCTCCAGGAGCACCGTACCTTCGTACCCGAGCACCGACTTCGCGTAGTCGGCCATCAGTTGGGCCTCCGTGGTGCCGACGCCGGTCGGACCACCGCTGAAGATCAGGCAGGTCTCCTGCGCACCGTCAGCGGCGACGGAGCGGATTCCCGCCCGGACTCGCCATCGGTTGATCAGGTTCACCGTCGCCCGGGGATTGCGGTACCCGAGCACCACCACGGCCATCGAACCGCCGCCGCCTTTCTTCACGAGAACTCGGGACCAGCGCCAGTTCAACCACTCGCCCCAGGCCAGGGCCGCGACCCCGGCCATCGCCAGTCCTGTCCTTCGCCGCATGCGGCGACTCTAGGGCCTTTCGCGCCCGTGTCGCCCGCTGCGCGCCGGACGGAACGGTGGTCGCGAGGTCGCGGCCACCCGTCGCCGGCCCCACAGCACAGCGCCCGCTACGAGACGGCCCAGGGCCTCTCAGGCCCGCCGTGTCGTCAGCGCGCAGGCCAGTGCCGTCGCGGCCGCCGCACAGAGGGCCGCCGCGAGGACCGGCAGGGCGGGGACCGGGATCGTGCCGCGCTGGGAGCCGTCGACCAGGGCCGTGATCGCCGCCCTCGCCGGGGAGCCCACGACCACGAGCGCCAGGAGCGCGCCGAGGAGAAGGGCCGGGACGGCTCGGCCGGGTGAACGGAGCAGCGGCCAGTTCGTGAGGGCGCCGACGGCCGTGCCGAGGAGGGCGCAGGCGAGGGTCGCGAGGAGGCCGGCGGCCCCCGCGGGGAGCGGTTCGACACGGATGTCGTGGGCCGTGCTGGTGGGTGCGCTGATGATCGTGACGACCACCGTGGCCGCGGTGCCGAGCACACCGGCCGCCGCGAGCGCGACCAGGACGCAGGACAGGTGGGCGCGGCCCGGTCCGGCCGCCGCGCCCGTGCAACTGCGGGCGGCGGGCGGCTCGTTGGTCGCGCAGATCCGCACCAGCCAGGCGGCGACTGGCAGGAGCGCGGCCGCCGTGTAGCCGAGCGAGTCGAGCACCGGCTGCCCGCTCTGCACGCCGACGCCGAGGAACGCGGCGTAGAGGATGACCGGCGGCAGCCAGCGCTGGGAGCGGACGAGGAGGGCGGCCTGGTAACGGAGAAGGGCGGTCATCAGGAGCTCTCCACTTCCAGCGCGGCCGGCGCGTCGTCCGGGTCCGGCGATACGGCCTGCTCAGCGCTTGGCTGCGGCCGCCGCGTCTCCGTCGGATCGTCCACGTGTCCCACGCTGACCACGTGCCAGGGCGGCCGGGCCCCCAGTAACGCCCGCAACAGCGTGTCCGACTGGGTCTCGGGGACGGTGAACCGGTGTGCTCCGGAGCCGGTTTCCTCGACCGAGACCGCCAACTTCCCTGCCTCCGGGGGCACCCGCGTGCCCCCGCGGCCCCTCGCCTCGACGAGCACGCACGGGCCGGTGACAGCCGCCGCCGGCATCCCCGTCCCCTTGCCCGCGCTGAGTTCCAGGGCTCCCCCGACCACCGCGTACGTCGCGTCCGGCACCCCGGCCAGGCGCCGCGGGTCGTGGTCGACGAACACCACGGCGGACCCGGCGGCCCTGCGCTCGACGACCACGCGCTCCAACTCCTCGCGGGCCTCGGCGTCCAGGCCGGTCCACGCCTCGTCCAGGACGAGCAACTCCGGGTCCGCGAGCAGGGCCTGGGCGACCGCGACCTTCTGGCTGCTGCCCTTGGAGAGCTGGGCCATCGGCGTACGGGCGTACTCGGCGGCCCCGAAGCGCTCCAGCCACTCGTCGGCGGCACGGACGGCGGCCGGGCGGTCCAGACCGTGCACGGCACCGAGGTGCGTGAGGTACTCGGCGGCCGTGAACGGCAGGGCCGCGGGGAAGCGTTCCGGGACGTACGCCGTGCGCGGGCGGCCCACTATCCGGCCCTCGGTCGGCGCGTCGATCCCGGCGAGGACGCGGAGCAGCGTCGACTTGCCGGTGCCGTTCGCGCCCTCCACCCGGATCAGTGCGCCGGAGGTGACGGTCAGGTCGACGCCGTGCAGGACCCAGGGGCCGCGGAACCCGTACCGGCGCCCCACACCCTCCAGGCTCAGCAGGGGGTTCGCGCCCTCGGGGCTCAGCGGTGACTCACGTTCCATGCGGACCATCCTCGTACACCTGTCCGGTCGGGAGGGGAGAAGACCCGATCTTCCCGGCGAGGGACGCCAGGGATCTCTCGGCACGGCACACCCGTCGTCGCCCCGTGTACCGCGCGCGCTGCACGGCCGCCCGCGCA
>NZ_LIRK01000608.1 GCF_001419765.1 Streptomyces torulosus | reverse complement strand
TCCCGGTACCGGTCCCCGATCCCCCTCCTCGCCTTCACCCCCGACCCGGCCACCCGCTCCCAGCTGAGCCTCACCTGGGGCGTCGAGACGTTCCTCGGACCGCGCGTCGACTCCACGGACGCGATGATCGGCCAGGTCGACGAACTGCTCCTGCAGTACGCCCGCTGCCGCAAGGGCGACACGGTCGTCATCACCGCCGGCTCCCCACCGGGCGTCGCGGGCACCACGAACCTGGTCCACATCCACCACATCGCCGAGGACGACGCCCCGAAGGGATAGGGGGTCAGTGCTTGGGCCCGACGTGAGCGTCGAGAAGCGCCACTGAAGCCTTACGGGCGACGGAGATGTTGTAGGGGTCACCGTGGCGGGTGCAGTGCGTCCACTCCAGGCCCAGCTTGTCGAGGGTGCCGGTATAGAGCCGCCGGATGTCGTCCGACTTGTTGGTGAAGAAGTACCGGGGGTACTCGTACCGGTTGCGCTCACCGCCGACGAGGCGGGTGGTCCAGTTGGTGATGCGACACCCGTCGGAGTGGATGAGCCCACGCACGAACTCCCAGGGGTGGGCATCGACAATGGCCTGCTGCCAGGCTTCGAGCACGATCGGCCGCTCGTGCTTCTTGCCGGGGCCGTGCTGGGGGAAGAGGCACCAGATGTGCATGGAGTAGAGCTTCACCTCTCGACAGCCCTTGCGCCTGACTCTGCATACGGCGTTACTCGGGAAAACCGAGCGCATGGCTGCCTCGCACTCGTCCATGAGCCCCGGATAGGTCTCATCACAGGTGATCGACAGGCTGGGCGCCCGCATGGAGCGATTCTGGATGATGTGCCCGTCGCCGAGGTAGAGGCCGAGTAGGTAGGCGTACGCCGACGAATTCAGCTCACCGTCGCAACGTGGGCATGGGGGTTGAGAGCGGCCGGGACACTCGCCGCGCTTGGCGCGGTCCATGTGCTTCCAGTAGCCGATCGTGCCCAGGGGAATGTTGAGTCGCCGGGCCACGTCGGCGTTCTTCGAGCCGCCCCTGAGGAGCGTAAGTGCCCATTGTCGTACTTCCGTGCTGTGGAAGTTCATGCGGCTACTCTGCGTCACTGATCCCGGACGCGTGCAGCAGAAAGCGGATGTTCACGAGAACGTGGACATCCGCTTCGGGGCAGTACCGGGTGCGGGATTCGAACCCGCAAGCCCTCACGGGCAGAGGTGTTTGAGACCTCCGTGTATACCGTTCCACCAACCCGGCCGGTGCTCCGGAGAGTGTACCGGTTCTCCGCGCTGCGCCGCAGCTAGGTACCCTCTTGTCAGCAGTACCCCTGCCCTGAACAAGGAGCCCACGTGACCGCCCCCGAGTCGCCCCAGCCCCTCGACGCGCCCGACGACGACAAGTCGCACGTGCCTCCGCTCACGACCCGTGTCGTCATCGCCGAGGACGAGGCGCTGATCCGCCTCGACCTCAAGGAGATGCTCGAAGAGGAGGGCTACTCCGTCGTGGGCGAGGCCGGTGACGGTGAGCAGGCCATCGAGCTGGCCCGGGAGCACCGCCCCGACCTGGTGATCCTGGACGTGAAGATGCCGAAGATGGACGGTATCTCCGCCGCGGAGAAGATCGCCGAGGAGAGTATCGCCCCGGTGCTGATGCTGACCGCGTTCTCGCAGCGCGACCTGGTGGAGCGTGCGCGGGACGCGGGTGCGATGGCGTACCTCGTGAAGCCGTTCAGCAAGAGTGACGTCGTGCCGGCGATCGAGATGGCGGTGTCGCGGTTCACGGAGCTGAAGGAGTTGGAGAAGGAGGTCGCGGACCTCACGCTCCGGCTGGAGACCCGCAAGCTGGTCGACCGGGCGAAGTCGATCCTGCAGACGGAGTACGGGCTGACGGAGCCGGCGGCGTTCCGGTGGATCCAGAAGACGTCGATGGATCGCAGGATGTCGATGCAGCAGGTCGCGGAGGCGGTCATTCAGGACGCAGACGAGAAGAAGGCCGCGAAGGGCTGACGGCGGCCCGGTCCGTACTGGCGGCCGGTCCGTACTGTCACCGTCGTACGTGCGAGGAGGCCCGCACCCCCTGGGAAGGGGGTGCGGGCCTCCTCGTGTGTGGGTCCGGTGGCTAGTCCTCGCCGAGGTACGCCTTGCGGACGGATTCGTCGTGCAGCAGGTCGGAGCCCGTGCCGGAGAGGACGATCTTGCCGATCTCCATGACGTGGCCCTGGTCGGCGAGGGAGAGCGCCGCCTGGGCGTTCTGCTCGACGAGCAGGATGGTGGTGCCCTGGGACTTCAGCTCGGCGATCGTCGCCATGATCTTCTGCATCATGATCGGCGAGAGGCCCATGGAGGGCTCGTCGAGCATGAGCAGCTTCGGCTGGGACATGAGCGCGCGGCCCATGGCCAGCATCTGCTGCTCGCCGCCGGAGAGGGTGCCGGCGGCCTGCTTGCGACGTTCGCCCAGGATGGGGAAGAGGTCGTAGGCGCGCTGGATGTCCCGCTCGATGCCGGGCTTGTCGCTGCGCAGGAAGGCGCCGAGGCGGAGGTTGTCCTCGATGCTCATGCGCGGGAAGATGTGCCGCCCCTCGGGGGAGTGGGCGAGTCCCAGCGAGACGATGTCGTGTGCGGGGACCTTCTTCAGCGACTTGCCGTTGAACTTGATCTGGCCGCCGACGGGCTTGAGGAGCCCGGAGAGAGTGCGGAGCGTCGTGGTCTTGCCGGCGCCGTTGGTGCCGACGAGGGTGACGACTTCGCCTGCGTTGACCTTGAAGGAGACGCCCTTGACGGCTTCGATCTTGCCGTAGGCGACCCGGAGGTCCTCGACTTCGAGCAGTGCGGTCATCGGTCGTTCTCCTTGCCGGGCGCGGCGTCGGTGGCGGCCTCGGCGTGTGCTTCGGCGGCTTCGACTTCCGCGACCTCGTCCTTGCCGGGAGCGTCTTCGAAGGGTTCGCCGAGGTAGGCGGCGACGACGCGTTCGTCTCCCTGGACGGTGGCGCTGTCGCCCTCGACGAGCTTCTCGCCCTGGACGAGGACGGCGACGCGGTCGCAGAGGTTGAAGATGAACCGCATGTCGTGCTCGATGACGAGTACGGCGATGCCCTTGTCGCGGATGGCGAAGACGAGTTCCTCGGTGGCCCGGGTCTCCTGCGGGTTCATGCCGGCCGTGGGCTCGTCGAGGAGCAGCAGGCCGGGCTCGCTGGCGAGGGCGCGTGCGATCTCCAGCTTGCGCTGTTCGCCGTAGGGGAGGTTGCGGGCGAGGTGGTCGGCCTTGTTCTCCAGGCCCACGAACGCCAGGAGTTCCATGGCGCGTTCGCGGGACTTGGCCTCGGCCTTGTGGAAGCTGGGCAGCCGCAGGACGGCCGACCAGAAGCCCTCCTTGGTCCGGGTGTGGCGGCCGACGAGCACGTTCTCCAGGACCGTCATGTTCGCGAACAGGCGGATGTTCTGGAAGGTGCGGGCGATGCCGGCCGCGGTGACCTTGAAGGACTTGGGCGGCAGGACGTTGCCCTTGTAGCGGACTTCGCCCTCGGTGGGGATGTACAGGCCGGTGAGGCAGTTGAAGAAGGTCGTCTTGCCGGCGCCGTTGGGGCCGATGAGGCCGACGATCTCACCGGCGTTGACGGTGAAGTCGACGTTGCGGACGGCGGTGAGGCCGCCGAAGCGCATGGTGACGCCGCGGGCGTCGAGGACGGTCTCGCCCGTGGTGCTCGGGGTGATGGTGTCAGTCGTCATGGTGGTGTCAGGCCCCCGTCTTGGTGAGCACTGTGGGCGGTTCCGCGTCTTCGTGGAACTCGAGCTGGCGGCGCCGGTTGGGGATCATTCCCTCCGGGCGGAAGCGCATCAGCAGGATGAGTGCGAGGCCGAAGGCGAGGAGCTGGTAGTCGCCGAGGAACTGGAGCTTGTTGGGGATCAGGAACAGCAGGGCCGCGCCGATGAGGGGTCCGCTGATGGTGCCCATGCCGCCGAGGACGACGGCGGCGAGCAGGAAGGCGGAGTTGGGGGGGATCACACCGGCGAAGAGGTACTGCTCGGGCGTCACGGTGTAGGTGACGTGGGCCTGGACGGTTCCGGCGAGGCCGGCCAGGGAGGCGCCGACGGCGAAGGCGATGAGCTTGACGCGGAAGCCGTTGATGCCCATGGCGAGCGCGGCGGTCTCGTCCTCGCGGATGGCGACCCAGGCGCGGCCGATGCGGGAGTCACCGCTGCGCCGGAAGACCAGCACGACGACGGCGGTGATGAGCAGCATCAGGAAGAAGTAGTTGGCGAAGCGGCCGATGGTGAAGCCGCCGATGGAGTGCTGGAGGCCGAAGTCGAACCCGAGGATGTTGAGGTTCGGGATCGAGGAGATGCCGTTGGAGCCGTTGGTGAGGTCGGGTCCGGAGATGCCGTCGAGGTTGTTGGCGGTGATCCGGAAGATCTCACCGAAGCCGAGGGTCACGATGGCCAGGTAGTCGCCGCGCAGTCGCAGGGTCGGGGCGCCGATGAGGACGCCGAAGACGAGCGAGGCGAGGGCGCCGACGAGGACTGCTGCCCAGAAGGGGAAGTGCACGTCGAAGGGCGAGCTGGGGGAGCCGGAGACCAGGGCGGCGGCGTAGGCGCCGACGCCGAGGAAGGCGACGTATCCGAGGTCGAGGAGGCCGGCGAGGCCGACGACGATGTTCAGGCCGAGGGCGACGGTGGCGAAGATCAGGATGTAGACGCCGATGGTCGCGTACTGGTCGTCGGTCTGGGTGAAGGGGAACAGCGCCGCCGCGACGAAGGCGCCGCAGATGGTGATGTTCTGGTGTCGGGCGGTGATCTGGGAGGCCTGGGCGATGAGGCCGGCCTTGTTGAGTGCGGCGAAGCCGAAGGCGGCCGTGATCAGGAAGCCGATGAACAGCTCGTCGTACTCGGTGCCGATGCCGTAGGTGAAGACGGTCAGGCCGAGGGCGAGGACGGCGACGATGATCAGGATCTCGACGTACGAGGGGAGCGTGCCGACGCGGCGCGGGGTGCCGGTGGCGAAGGCCGCCTTGACCGTGGCCCACTTGCCGGCCGCTCGGTGCTTGAACAGCTCCCAGCCGGTGTCGTCGGGGTCGAACGGGTCGGGCTCGGGGCGCTCGAAGGGCAGTGCCAGGGCGCCGAGGAAGGCGGCCAGGCTGGCGACGGCGACGAGGTAGCCGCCGGGTTCGAGGTTGACGAGGCCGCCGAGGTCGACGCTGATGGCGAGGACCGTGTACCAGCTGGTGGCGAAGGTGGCGAGGGTGGCGAACTTGATCGCCGCGTCGGCGCCGGCGGGTACCAGCCAGCCGAGGCCCTTCACGCCGTAGCGGGCCAGGCAGAAGAGGGTGGCCAGGGCGCCGCCGATGAGGACGAGGACCTGCAGGCCGCCCGGGTAGCCGTAGACGGTGAGGTCACCGGGGAAGGCGGAGGTCCAGGTCCAGGCGAGGAACGTGGAGATGATGGTGAGGACGCTGCCGCCGAGGGCGAGTGCGAGGCCGGTCTTCGGGGGGAGGCCGATGAGGCCGGCGGGCTTGCCGGAGGCAGGGGTGGGGGTTTCGGGTGCGGTGGTCTGTGTGGTCATCGGTGTCACGCCCTGTCCGCGACGCGCTCGCCGAGCAGACCTTGTGGTCTGAACAGCAGTACGAGGATGAGGAGTACGAAGGCCCAGACGTCGGCCCAGGACTGGCTGCCGAACTTGTCCATGCCGGGGATGTCGGCGATGTAGGCGGTGGCCAGGGTTTCGGCGATGCCGAGGACCACGCCGCCGATCATGGCTCCGTAGATGTTGCCGATGCCGCCGAGGACGGCCGCGGTGAAGGCCTTCAGGCCGAGGATGAAGCCCATGCGGAAGTCGATCTGACCGTACTTCAGGCCGTAGGCGACACCGCCGACCGCGGCGAAGATCGCGCCGAGGGCGAAGGCGACCACGATGATGCGGTCGGTGTTGATGCCCATGAGCTTGGCGGTGTCCGGGTCCTGCGCGGTGGCCTGCATGCCGCGGCCGGTGCGGGTCTTCATGACGAAGTAGGCGAGGACGGCCATGCTGATGGGTGCCGCGATCAGGAGGAAGACGTCACCGGTCTGGATGGTGACGCTGCCGATCTCGAAGGGGCCGCCGGGGATCTCGGGGAAGGTCCGGGCGGACTTGGCCTCGGGGTACCAGGCCCACACGGCCTGCTGCAGCGCGAGGGAGAGGCCGATGGCGGTGATGAGGGGGGCGAGGCGTGGGGCGCTGCGAAGGGGGCGGTAGGCGAACCGTTCCGCTCCCACGGCGATGGTGGTGGACACCAGGGCTGCGCCGATGAGCATCAGCGGCAGGGCTATCCACATGGACGTGCCGTCGGGCAGGACGTACACGTAGATGGTCAGAGCGCCGAACGCTCCGGTCATGAAGATCTCGCCGTGGGCGAAGTTGATGAGCTGGACGATGCCATAGACCATTGTGTAGCCGATGGCGACCAGCCCGTACATGGATCCCAGTAGCAGGCCGTTGACCAGCTGCTGCGGCAGTTCGTTCACCGCATGTCCTCCGAGAGGGTTTCGGATGTTTCGACGGGGGGCCGGATGCGAGTCCGCGCGGGGCGCCAGTGGAACAGCGCCCCGCGCGGCTCAGGAATGGTGCGGTTGTGGAGGGTCAGCCGGTGTAGGTACCGGACTTGACCGCCTTCCAGGCACCGTTCTCGACGGCGTAGACGGTGAGCTGCTTGTTGGTGGCGTCACCGTACTCGTCGAAGGAGACCTTGCCGGTCACCCCGTCGAACGAGACGTTCTGCATCGCGGCCGTGACCTTGGCGCGAGCGTCGCTCGGGAGCTTGCCGCCGTTGTCCTCGACGACCTTCTTCACGGCCTCGATGATCGCCCAGGCCGAGTCGTAGGAGTAGCCGCCGTAGGCCTCGAAGGCCTCCTTGTAGCCCGCGGCCTTGTAGTTCGCCACGAACTCCTTGGCGGAGGGGAGCTCCTCGACCGGCGCGCCGACCGAGGTGGCCAGGTCGCCCTTGCCGCTGGCGCCGGCCAGCTTGATGAAGTCGGCGCTGTAGATGCCGTCACCGCCGACCACGGGGATCTTGGCGCCGGCGGCCTTGATCTGCTTGCTGAGCGGGCCGGCCTGCGGGTATTCGCCGCCGTAGTAGACGACGTCCGCGCCGGAGTTCTTCACCTTGGTGGCGACCGCGGAGAAGTCCTTGGTGTCGGGGTTGATGTGCTCGGTGCCGGCGACCTTGCCGCCGAGCTTCTTGAACTCCTCGGTGAAGGTGGCGGCCAGACCGGCGCCGTAGGTCTTCTTGTCGTCGATGACGAAGACCTTCTTCTTCTTGGCGTCGTTGTAGACGTACTGCGCGGCGAACGGGCCCTGGATGGCGTCCGTGGTCGCGGTGCGGAAGTACGACTTGTACGGGCGGGTCTTGGTCTTCTGCCAGTCCGTGCCCTGGGTCAGGGCCGGGTTGGTGTTGGCCGGGGAGACCTCGACGAGCTTGGCGTCGTCGAAGACCTTCTGCATGGACTCGGCGACCGAGGAGTTCAGCGGGCCGACCACGCCGAGGACGTCCTTGTCGGCGACGAGCTTGGTGGCGTTCTGCTGGCCCGAGGAGGGCTGCGCCTGGTCGTCGAGGGCCTCGACCTTGAAGGTCACGCCTTCGACGGTCTTCTCCTTGTTGGCCGTCTTGGCGGCGAGGTCTACGGAGTTCTTGATGCCGAGACCCAGCGCGGACAGGTCGCCGGTCAGCGGTGCGTCGACACCGATGACGACAGTGGTGCCGCCGCCGCTTCCTTCGGAGTCCGAGCCGGCGCTGTCGTCGCGCGAGCCGCAGGCGGTGAGGGTGAGAGCTCCCGCCGCCAGCGCGGCGGTGATGGCGATGAGCGAGCGTTGACGCACGATCAGTCCTTTCCGTGGCACGGCCCCTCCTGGTTGAGCGGGCCGAGTCGAGCGCTGGGACGAAAATGACTTCGAATCCGAGGGCGCGGTGACTGGGCGTGACTCTAAGCGTGTGATGGGAACGTGGAGGAGGGTCTGACCGAGGCTGTGACGCTCTTGTTATGACACGACGTAATGCAGAGCGGTACTCCGTGGGTGGATGCGAGGAATTAAGGCCGATTCGCCCTGTCCACATTGTGAGAAGCCGCAGGAAGTGTGCTGGCGTTTTCAGGAGTGTTCTTGAGTTTTGGTAGTGACGTCAAGTCGTTGCTGCAGGCGACCTCAATCGCTTCGGAGAGGTCGTGGGCATACCGTCCGCCGAGGATGAAACTGTGGTCTTCTATTGCGCGCCTATTACGCAGAGTTACGTCCAGGAAAGGCAGACCGGCGTTCCTCGGGACTTTCCCGCAATCTGTCACCCGCAGGGTGATCACGACGGTGCGGGCACCGTCGTGATCACCCTGC
>NZ_LIRK01000607.1 GCF_001419765.1 Streptomyces torulosus | reverse complement strand
CTGCGCGAGGCCACCTTCCAGGACGGCACCGAGGTCACCGCCGACACCGTGGTCAACGCCCTCGACCACGCGAACGAGGCGGAGACCAAGCCCCGTGTCCTCAGCGACGTCACCCTGACCGCGAAGGCCGACGACGCCGACACCGTCACCCTCACCACGAAGACCGCCGACCCGGTCCTCCCGCTGCGGCTCGCCAGCCCCGCCCTCGCCATCCTCTCCCCGAAGGCGTACGCGAAGGACGGCACCGTCAGCCCGATCGGCACCGGCACCGGCCCCTTCGAGATCACCAGGCTCAGCGGCAAGACCAAGGCCACCCTCGACCGCTACGACGGCTACTGGGGCGGCAAGGCCGAGGCGCCCGGCATCGACGTCAGCTGGATAGCCGACGGCACGGCCCGCGCGGGCGCCCTGCGCGGCGGCGACGTCGACATCGCCGAGTGGATCCCCACCGCCCAGGCGAAGCTCCTCGACGAGGCCACCCGCCACGAGGTGCCGTCCGTACGCACCGACAGCCTGGTCCTCAACACCGCGAGCGGCCTGTTCACCGACGCCTCCCTGCGCGCCGCCGCCCGCGAGGCCGTCGACGGCGGCGTCCTCGTCGACTCCGTCTTCGGCGGCTACGCCGACAAGGCCGAGGGCCTGTTCGGGCCCGCCGTCCCCTGGGCCGCCGACGACCGCGTGGAGGTGACCGGCCGGGCGAAGGCCGCGACCGCCGCGCAGGTGAGGAAGGAGACGAAGGGCCGGACCCTGCGGCTCGCCACCTACACCAACCGCACCGAACTGCCCGAGGCCGCGACCGTCCTCCAGCAGCAGCTGGAGAAGGCCGGGTTCACCGTGAAGCAGGACGTCCGCGAGTACACGCAGATGGAGGCCGACCTCCTCGCCGGCAAGTACGACGCGCTCGTCTTCTCCCGCGTCACGCTCCTCGACACCGGCGACGCGGTCGCCTACCTCGCCAGCGACTACACCGGCGACGGCGTCTACAACATCGCCGGCCTGAAGGACGCGAAGGTCGACCGGGCGATCCGGGCGGCCGCCGAGGAGGGCGACACCGCCGAGCGGCACCAGAAGATCATGCGCGCCGAGGCGGAGATCCTGCGCACCGACGCCGTCGTCCCGCTGGTCCACGAGAAGGTCGTGCAGGGCATCGCCGACGACGTCGAGGGCGTCCTCCTCGACCCCCGCGAGCGGTCCCTCGTCGACCTCGACACCCGGATCCAGTAGCCGCCGGTGAGTGTCACCACGGCCGGCGCCCGGGGCCTGCCGACCCGGTGGCGGGCGGGGGCCGGCCGGGCCGTCGCCGCCACCGCCCTGCTCACGGCCGTCGCCTTCCTGCCCTGGCTGTCCGGCACCGACCCGGCGCTCACCGTGCTGCGCGCCCGCTCCGCCGAACAGGACCCCACCCCGGCCCAGTTGGCCGCCGTACGGGAGCGACTCGGCCTCGACGAGGGGCCGTTCGTCCATCTCGGCGGGTGGCTGGAAGGGCTGGCGCGCGGTGACGCGGGCACCTCGTGGGTGTCGGGCGAACCCGTCCTGCCGCAGGTCACGACCGCCTTCGTGGTCTCCCTCACCCTGATGCTGGGCGCGCTGGTTGTGACCGCCGCGGTGGCCGCGCTGGTCAGCGCCCGCACCCTGTACCTCGGGTCGCGGCAGCGACTGCTCCGGGGCCGGGCGGGCGTCGGCGCGGCCGTCCTCGCCGCGCTGCCCAAGTTCCTCCTCGCCTCCCTGCTGGCGATGGTGTGCGGGGTGTGGCTGGGCTGGTTCCCCTCGCAGGGCTGGACGGGCCCGGCGTCGATGGTGCTGCCCGCACTCGCCCTCGGCGTGCCCTCCGGCGCGATGATCGGCGGACTGCTCGACCAGGCGCTGCCCGCCGCGTTCCACGAGTCATGGGCCCGCACCTGGCGCGCCTACGGCCTGCCGCCCGGCCGGATCGCCCGCACGGCGCTGCGCCGCGCCCTGTCCGGGGTGCTCCCGCAGCTCCTGCCGACCGTGGTCGGCCTGGTCGGCGGCGCCGTCGCGGTGGAGAAGATCTTCAACATCCCGGGTCTCGGCCGGCTCGCCCTGGAGGCCGCGATCGCCCAGGACCTGCCGCCCCTCCAGACGGCGACCCTCGCCCTGGTCCTCCTCGGCGTCGGCGCGGGCCTGGTGATCCAGGCGCTGCGCCGCGCCCTGCTCGGCCCGGCCCTGCGCGACGGCGCCCTGCCCGCGCTGCATCCGCCCGCGCTGCCCCGGCCCCGCTCCCTGCCCTGGATCATCGGCTGCTGCGCCCTCGCCCTGCTCACCCTCGTCGTGGCCGGTCTCCTGCGCGATCCCCTCCATGTGGACACCGCGGCCCGGCTGCTGCCGCCGTCCGCCGACCACCCCCTGGGCACCGACGCGCTCGGCCGGGATCTGCTGGCCCGCCTCGGCCACGGCGCTCTGCGCACGGCCTCCGTCGCCCTCGCGGTCACCGCCGTCAGCGCCCTCCTCGGACTCCTGATCGGCACGGCGACCCAGGCGGGCGCGGGCCTCACCGAGGTGGTGTCGACGCTGCCGGCCGTCCTCGCGGGCCTCCTCGTGACCGCGGTGACCGGCCCCTCCGTGTGGGGCGCGGCCTGCGCCGTGTGCCTCGTGGGCTGGACCCCGTACGCCGCCCAGACGTCCGCCCTCCTCGAACAGGAACGGGCCAGCGGCCACCTGCTCGCCTCCGTCTCCTTCGGCGCCGGACCCGGCTACCTCCTGCGCCACCACCTGCTCCCCGCGGTCCTGCCCGCACTGCTGCGCAACGCGCTTCTGCGCCTGCCGACCACGGTCCTGGTCCTGGCCTCCCTGGGCTTCCTCGGCCTCGGCGAACAGCCGCCCACCCCGGAGTGGGGCCGCCTCCTCTCCGAGAACCAGCCCTACGCCGAACTGGCCCCCTGGACCGTCCTCGCCCCCGCCGCTGCCCTGGCCCTCTTCGCGGTCCTCACGGTCGCCGGCACGGCGACGGGCCGCCGCACACCCTCCCGCCGTCCCGCCCGAGGTACGTCACCCGGCTCCACGAGCGGTGCTTGACCGGCCCCGCGAGCGGTCCTTCACAAGGTCCGCCCGCCGCTCCGACCGGTCCTCACCGATCCCGTTGATAGCTTGCGGTTCCAGCCAGTTCACACCGGGGGACCACCATGAACCAGCCACCGCCGCCGCAGCACCCCTACCAGCCGTACGGGCAGCCCGTCCCGCCGCAGCAGCCGCCGGGACCGCCGCCCGGGTACGGGCCGCAGCCGGTCCACGGGACGCACCCGGCGCCGCCGTTCGCGCCGCAGCCCTTCGTGCGGCGTCCCCCGCGCGCCGGCGGCCACCCGGTGGGCGCCGTCCTCCTGGGGCTGCTCGCCTCGTTCCTCGTGGCGCTCCTGTACACCGTCCTCAACGTCGCCACCTACAAGGACCAGACGCTCACCACGGCCAACGCCCTCTACCTCGGGCACGCCCTGCTCAACGGGGCGATCGTCGGGCTCCTCGTCGGGCTGGTGGGCGGCCGCGGCAACGGCGCCCGGATCGGCGCGGCCCTCATCGCCGCGCTCGGCGCGTTCTTCGGCTACACCAACTCCCTGCCCCTGGTCTACGCGGTCGAGTCGACGCCCACCGCCGCCTGGGACCTGCTGAGTTACGAGCCGTTCTTCCCGGCTAAGGCGTGGTGGACCAGCGAGGCGGACGGCGGCGTCGACTGGTTCTCGCCCCTCGGCCTCGTTCTCGCCGCGGCCGCCGCGTACGGCCTCGCGTACGCCATGGGAGCGCGCCGCCGCCGCGCCTGACCCGGAACCGCCGCAAACCACCGCGCCTGACCGGCGTTCACAGTCCGAAAAGCTCCGCCCCGTTGTCGTGGCACACCGCGCGCAGCCACTCCTCTCCCAGCCCCAGCCGCTCCAGGGCCCGGAGCTGGTGGAGGTACGGGTAGGGGATGTTGGGGAAGTCGGAGCCGAGCAGGACGCGGTCGCCGAGGGCGGCCAGCCGGGGGAGGACGCGGCGGGGGAACGGGGCGAGGACCTCGGAGAAGTCGGTGAACGCCATGGTCGTGTCCAGCCGCACCTCCCCGTACCGTTCGGCGAGGTCCAGGAACTCCTCGTATTCGGGCATCCCCATGTGCGCGACGATCAGCCGCAGTCGGGGGTGGCGGGCCAGCACCCGCGTGATCGGTCCGGGGCCGGTGTGCTTGCCGGGCGCGGGCCCCGAACCGCAGTGGATCACCACGGGGACCCTGGCCTCGGCGAGCAGTCCCCATACGGGGTCGAGGAGTTCGTCGGCCGGGTCGTACGCCCCCACCTGCACATGCGCCTTGAAGACCCGCGCGCCCGCCGTCACGGCCTCCCGGACGTACGCCTCGGCGTCCGGCTCGGGATAGAGGGTGGCGGTGTGCAGACAGTCCGGGGTGCGGCGGGCGAAGTCGACCGCCCAGCCGTTCAGCCAGCGGGCCATGCCGGGCTTGTGCGGGTAGAGCATCGCCGTGAAGGCACGTACGCCGAACCGCCGCAGCCGGGCGGTCCGTTCCGCCTCCTCCTCGCGGTAGGTGATCGGCCACTCCAGTCCGCCGGTCAGCGGCCCGACCCCGTCGAAGTACTCCCACACCTTGCGCAGCACACGCTCGGGCATGAAGTGCGTGTGGACGTCGATCAGCCCCGGAAGCCCGAGCCGCCCCCAGAACTCCCGGATCTCCTCGGCCTCCGTACCCGCCGGCACCCGCCCGGAGGGCTCGACGGCCCCGGCGGACACCCCGTGGTGATCACTCATGCCGCCCACCCTCGGCCCTGACGGGACGTCCGGTCCACTCCCGCGCGTGAGCGGGCCCTGAGGCGTCCGTCACGCGCGCTAGGCGCCGGGCACCGCCGAGGGCGGTGCCCTAGGATCCGGGACATGGCGTTGACGATGGACGACGTGGACCGGTTCGAGGCGGCGAGGCCCCGTCTGGAGGCGATCGCCTATCGGCTCCTCGGCTCGGCGAGCGAGGCCGAGGACGCCGTGCAGGAGACGTTCCTGCGCTGGCAGGGGACCGACGCCGAGCGGATCGAGGTACCCGAGGCCTGGCTGACGAAGGTGCTCACCAACCTGTGCCTCAACCAGCTCACCTCGGCCCGCGCCCGCCGGGAGACCTACGTCGGCCAGTGGCTGCCCGAGCCGCTGCTCTCCGGGGACCCGATGCTCGGCCCCGCCGACACCGCCGAACAGCGCGAGTCCGTCTCGTACGCGGTCCTCACCCTGCTGGAGCGCCTCACCCCGGGCGAGCGGGCGGTGTACGTGCTGAAGGAGGCGTTCGACTACCCGCACCGGGAGATCGCCGAGATCCTCGATCTCAGTGAGGCCGCCAGCCAGCAGATCTTCCACCGCGCGAAGAAGCATGTCGCGGCGGGCAAGGCGCGCACGGAGATCGACGAGGCGGCGGCCCGGCGGATCGTCGAGGAGTTCCTCGAGGCCGCCACGAGCGGGAAGACCGAGCCGCTGGTCAAGCTGCTCACCGCGGACGCCATCGCGGTGGGCGACGGCGGCGGGAAGGTCCCGGCCCGCGCCAAGGCGTTCGAGGGCGCCCTCGCGGTCGCGAAGTTCATGCGGGGCCTGTTCAAGCCGACCCCGGCCAAGCGGGCCATCATCGGCGGCTCCGCCGCGATCCACGTCACGACGGCCAACGGCGGCCCCGCGATCCTCGCGGTCGTCGACGGCCGGGTCGTCGGGGTCACCTGCCTGGAGATCGGCGCGGACGGCATCGTCGCGTTCCGCAGCCAGGTCAACCCCGACAAGCTGGAACGCGCGACGGAGGTCTGGGCGTCCACCGACCACGGCGAGCCCCTGTTCCACGCCTTCTGACGCACACCGCCCCGACCCCGTCGGGGAGCCGTCCGGCGGCGTCCGACGGCGTTCGACGCACCAGGTCACCCCTCCCCACGGAGGTGTGACCTGGTTCACATCCTCTTCCTGTCAGGAATCCGCGGGCTGCCCGGTTCAAGGGGCGTGACCGAGCAAGGCAGAGCGTCGGACCCGCGCAGACAGGAGCAGGACATGCAGCACCGCATCATCGTTCTCGGAGCCGGCTACACCGGAGCCACCGCCGCCGGGCGCCTCGCCAAGCGGCTGCACCGCGACGACGTCGCCATCACCCTCGTCAACGCCGAGCCCGACTTCGTCGAACGCGTCCGCCTGCACCAGCTGGCGGTCGGCCAGGACCTCAAGCCCCGTCCGTTCGACGAGATGTTCGCGGGCACCGGCGTGGAGCTGAAGCTCGGCGAGGTCGCCGGTATCGATGCGGACCGCAGGACGGTCTCCGTCGTCGACGCGCACGGCACCGGGACGCAGGAACTGGAGTACGACACCCTCGTCTACGCCCTCGGCAGCGGCTGGAACCCGCAGGGCGTCCCCGGCACCGCCGAGCACGCCCACGAGATCTCCGGCCGCGCCGGGGCGCTCCGGCTGCGCGAGCGCCTGGCCGGGCTGGACGCCGGACAGCCCGTGGTCGTCGTCGGCGGTGGACTCACCGGCCTGGAGGCGGTGACCGAGATCGCCGAGAGCCGCCCCGACCTGGACGTCGCCCTCGTGGCCCGCGGCGGCTTCGGCGACTGGCTCTCCGACAAGGGCCGGGCCCACCTGCGGAAGGTCTTCGGCAGGCTCGGTATCACCGTGCACGAGCACGCCGCCGTCACCGCCGTCGAGGCCGACCGCGTCCTGACCGACGGCGTGTCCGTCCCGGCCGCGGTCACCGTGTGGGCGACCGGCTTCGCCGTCCACCCGATCGCGGCGGCCACCGCGTTGGAGGTGTCGGACACGGGCCAGATCGTGGTCGACTCGACCATGCGCTCGGTGTCGCACCCCGAGGTGTACGCCATCGGCGACGCGGCCCTGGTGAGGGGTCCCGGCGACAAGCCGCTGCGGATGTCGTGCGCCTCGGGCGTCCCCACCGCGTGGCAGGCCGCCGACGCCATCGCGGCCCGCCTGACCGGCGCCGAGCCGCCGAAGATCCCGGTGCGCTACTTCCAGCAGTGCGTCTCGCTCGGCCGCAAGGAGGGCCTGATCCAGTTCGTCACCGCCGACGACCAGACCCTCCCCAAGGCCCTCACCGGCCGCCTCGCCGCCCTCTACAAGGAGATCATCTGCAAGGGCGCGGCCTGGGGCGTCGCCCACCCGACGGTCGGCAGCATGCCGGCCCGCCGCCGCCGGACGGTGCAGCAGCCGACCGGAACCGTCCGGGGCGGCGTGACGGGGCAGACGGAGCGGACCGTCGAGGCGGCGGCCTGAGCCGTACGGCGCGGACGGCCCCGGAAGACACGGCCCGACCCCCCACGGCAGACCCGTCCGGACGGCGAAGCGGGGCCTTCGACGAGAGGGCCCCGCTCGGCGGCGCGGCGTCCCCGTTCGGCGGCCTGGGCGCGACCCGCTCCGCAGCCCTGACGGCACCGGTCCGCGGCCCGGACCCCGCCCCCGCCGCGACGCGGTCCGCGTCAGAGGTACCGAGCCGATTCCCTGTCGTACAGGGCGCGCAGCCGGGGCGCGCGGACGGCGGGCAGGCGGGACAGGGTGTGGAGGAAGACCTGGTCCACGAGCCACAGCGACCGCCAGGGGCGTGGCGGCAGGGGATCGTCGCGTTCGACCCCGTCGGGCAGCCGGCCGTGCGCGGGTACGGGAGGGCGGTCGTCGTGGAAGGCGAGCCCCAGCCACACCTCCGCGTCGAGCGGTACGGCGGCGACGCCGGGGGGCGGCGCCCACGGCTCCCCGGTCTGGGGATGGCGCGGGACGATCGCGATGTCCGGCACCGGGTCGGGGACGGGCAGCCCGGGGCCGGCCAGGGCAGCGCGCAGGGCGGGCGGGCCCGGCGGGAGCAGGGTGTCGAGGGACCGGCGGAACGCCCCGGCGAGCGGACCGTCGGGGACACCGACCGGCGCACCGCCCGAGGCCGCCACCAGATGGGCCAGCGTCACGGAGACCGCCAGCTCCCAGCGGGGGTTCCAAGCGCCGTTCGCGTCGACCGGCGGGCTGCCGCGCTCCCGCTCCACGACGGCCGGCCAGGTCATGACCGGGCGGGGCGGCCCGTCGGCGACACGGCGGACGGCGTTCGGTGCGAGCCAGGTGGCCTGCCACAGGGAGCAGTCGTCGATACGGGTCCCGACCTCCTGCCCGCACCGGGCGCAGGCCAGGTTGGGCCCGTCACGGCCGTCGAGACCGCAGCAGAATCCGCCGGTGCGCTCGGGGATCAGTACGGTGCCGTGGGCGTCGCCCGGTGCCATGACGATCGCGCCGGGCGCCCCGCAGGACAGGCTGTACACGGGCGCGAACACCCCGCGGGCCTCCGCGTCGGCCGGGTCGATCTCGTTCCACCGCCGCCACGGCGGTCCGGACGGCTCCGGGTCGACGGCGTACGTCCCCGCTTCCATCAGCACGGGCAGGGCATGCCCGTTGCCGTAGGTGTGATGGGCGTACGCGATCCACGCGACCCGCGAAAGCGGCGCCGTCAGCACGGCGTCGCACCGCGCGCACGTGAACACCTCCACGGGCCCCTCCCCCTGTCCGCCCGCAGGAGTATGGGACGCCCGGCGTCCACGGGGCCAGGGGTTTTCGGCGCGCGGGGCCGGTCAGCGGGCGGGCCGTCGTCCGCCGGCGGTGCCGACGGGGCGGGTCACCAGCCCGTCGCACCCTCATCCGCGAGCGCGCTCCAGGCCGGGGCGGCGGGGGCGGGGGGAGCGGCGTCGTGGCAGGCGAAGCCGAGCCGGGTCAGTGCCCGGCGCATCTCACCGGTGGTGAAGTCGCGCCGGTTCTGCCTGGTGATCACTTCCCCGACCTGCATCACCGGGTAGACACGGCTGTTGATGGTCACGGCCACGCCGACCACCGGTTCGGGGGCGATGCCGTTCAACGACTGCTCGACCTCGCTCTTGGTCAGGTCGAAGGGGAATCGGGCGATGACACAGCGCATGGATACCTCCACAGGGATAGGGGGTGCGACACCGGAAGGGCCGCTACGAGTCGCTCCCGGACGCGGGCCGCCGACCGCGCCCGCCACGGCTCCGACCGGTTCCGTCGCTCCCGCTCCGGCCGCTCGCTTCTCGGCCGCTCCCGCTCCGACCGGTTCCGTCTCGGCCACCGCCGCTCCGGGCGGTTCCCTTGCCCCCGCCGGTGCTGGGGCCGGTGCCCGTGTCGGGGCGGGTGCCCTTACCGGTGCCGGGGCTGGTCGCCGAGCGTTCGGTTCTGCCGCGTCCGCCGTTCCGCCGGGTGCCGGTGCGGCCGGGCGTGCCCTTACGACCGCTCGGCGCGGCGGCCGGTGCCGGGACGGTGAGGGTGAGCGTGACGGGCACGCCGGACGGGGTACGGGCGCCGGTGATGCGGTGCAGTTCGGGCTCGCCGGGGCGGACCCGCGCGGAGCGCGGCGTGATGCCGGCGTCGGCCATCAGCCGGTCCATCTCGCGGCGCTGGTGCGGCAGGACGAGGGTGACGACGGTGCCCGACTCGCCGGCGCGCGCGGTACGGCCGCCGCGGTGCAGATAGTCCTTGTGGTCGCCGGGCGGGTCGACGTTCACGACGAGGTCGAGGTCGTCGACATGGATGCCGCGGGCGGCGACGTTCGTGGCCACCAGCACCGTGACCTTCCCCTCCTTGAACCCGGCGAGCGTCCGGTTGCGCTGGGGCTGGGACTTGCCGCCGTGCAGCGCCGAGGCGCGCACCCCGACGGAGAGCAGATGCTTGGCCAGCCGGTCGGCGGCGCGCTTGGTGTCCAGGAACATGATCACCCGCCCGTCGCGCGCGGCGATCTCGGTGGCGGTGGCGTGCTTGTCGTCGTCCTGCACGTGGAGCAGATGGTGCTCCATGGTGCTGACGGCGCCCGCGGACGGGTCGACCGAGTGGACCACGGGGTCGTGCAGGTAGCGGCGTACCAGGAGATCGATGTTGCGGTCCAGGGTGGCCGAGAACAGCAGGCGCTGGCCGTCGGCGTCGACCTGGTCGAGCAGCGCGGTGACCTGCGGCATGAAGCCCATGTCGGCCATCTGGTCGGCCTCGTCGAGGACGGTGACCGTGACCTGGTCGAGTTGGCAGTCGCCGCGTTCTATGAGGTCCTTGAGGCGGCCGGGCGTGGCGATGAGGACCTCGGCGCCGCCCCGCAGCGCGCTCGCCTGGCGGCCGATGGACATGCCGCCCACCACGGTGGCGAGCCGCAGCCGCAGTGCGCGGGCGTAGGGGGTGAGCGCGTCGGTGACCTGCTGGGCCAGTTCCCGGGTGGGGACGAGGACCAGGGCGAGCGGCTGCCGGGGCTCGGCCCGCTGTCCGTTCAGCCGGGCCAGGACGGCCAGACCGAAGGCGAGCGTCTTGCCCGAGCCCGTACGGCCCCGGCCGAGCACGTCCCGGCCGGCCAGCGCGTTCGGCAGGGTGGCCGCCTGGATCGGGAACGGCGTGGTGACGCCTTCGGCGCCGAGCGCGGTCAGCAGGCGTGCCGGCAGGTCGAGTTCGGTGAAGGAGTCGACCGCGGGCAGCGGCTCGGTGAGGGTGACCGGCAGGGCGAACTCCTGCGGGCGGGCGGTGGAGCGCGCTCCCGCGCCGCTCCTGCGCGTACCGGCGGGGCGGGACTGCTTCCGGCCCGCGTCCTGCGCGCGGAAGCGGCCGCCGCGGCTGCCGCCGGTGGATCGGTTGGTGTCGGTCTCCGTGCGGAGGCGGCCGGAGCCGCCATGACCCCGACGGGTGCGGTTCATGAAGGAACCCTCCTCGATGCGGCGTATCGAGGAATTCCGTCCGGCGGCAGGGGCCGCGCGAGGATTCGCAAGAATGAGCCGAAGAAAATGCGAAAAGGCCCGCACCCCAAGAGTGCGGGCCTCAGTCGTTCAGTTCGCGTCAGCGTCAGGCGGGAACGATGTTCTCGGCCTGGGGGCCCTTCTGACCCTGCGTGACGTCGAAGGTAACCTTCTGGCCTTCCTGAAGCTCGCGGAAGCCGCTGGTGGCGATGTTCGAGTAGTGGGCGAACACGTCAGCGCCGCCGCCGTCCTGCTCGATGAAGCCGAAGCCCTTTTCCGCGTTGAACCACTTCACGGTGCCAGATGCCATATTGAATCTCCCTTGGGGGGCAGTGCCGGATCCGCACTTTACGGATCCGAGTCGCCGCGATGATCACCCCTCCGGAAAGATCCGGAAAGCTCTGCAAAGAAACAAATCTCTGGCAACCAAAACTGCAACTGCTATCACGCTAACACAGGCAGGACCGCAGCCCCCGTGTGTTTTCGGCGACGCACGTGAATTCTTGACCCGTCGTCGCCTGTAATTCTGTAACGGCGGGACTAGGTATCTGCGCCGTGGTCGCCCAGCCTCCGGCGCATGTCCCGGTTGACCCGGAGGGCCGCGTCGAGCTGGTCCTCCAGGGAGACGATGCGGCAGGCGGCCTCGACGGGCGTGCCCTGGTCGACGAGTTCGCGGGCGCGGGCGGCGACGCGCAGTTGGCGGCGGGAGTAGCGGCGGTGGCCGCCCTCCGAACGCAGCGGGGTGATCAGCTCGGCCTCGCCGAGGGCGCGGAGGAAGGCGGGGGTGGTGCCGAGAACGTCGGCGGCCCGCCCCATGGTGTAGGCGGGGTAGTCGTCGTCGTCGAGATTCCCGGCTACGCGGGCGCTCTCAGCGGGCATGGCACCTTCGTTTCGGGGACGCGGGAGGGGCCCTGACGCGGGCCCGGGGCGACGGCGCGGCACCCGTGCTCCGCGCGCGATCCGGCACCGGGACCATCCACCGGCTGCCTCGTGCGACAACCCTAGTCCCGGCACCCCCGCAGATGTGTCCTCGCGACGACAGACTTTCACCGCGGCGCGACCCGGCACCTCCGCCACCACGCGAGACGCACGACACCCCGGACGGACCAGTACCCGCCACCCGACACCCACCCGCCGGGGGGGCGCTACGCGTCGGTCCGGCGCTCGCTGGGGGTGCTACCCGCCGGTCCGGCGCCCGCCGGGGCGGCTACGCGCCGGTCCGGTACTCGTCGGGCGCGGGTGGCGCGGCGTGCGTGCAGCAGGGCTCGTCGATGTGGGTGCGCTCGCCCTGGGAGCGGCTGCTGTACAGCCACGGCGCGGCCTTGTGCGCGGAGCCGGTGGCGAGGCGGGTATCGACGGTCAGATGGAGCAGCGTGCCGCGTCCGTCGGCGCCCGCGGGGTAGCTGCGGGGTTCGTCGCAGGGGAACACCCGGCGCAGGACACGGGCGACCCGCTGGGCCGTGGCGGGGTCCGACGCGACGACCCGCACCTCGGCGAGCCCGGTACCCACGTGCGGGGCCCACCGGACCTCGGGGGTGCTGTCGACGTCATCGACGCGGCCGTCCCGGATACGCATGGACGCCACCGCCCTCCACTACCGCCCCCCTGGCCAGTACATCCACGGTACCGTTCCTAGATACTGAGCGGGAGTGAGTCCTGTTGCCAGGACTGGTGCTCAGCCGGACGCCCCGAACGGTGTTGGGTGTCCTGGTCGCCCGCCTTCGCTCCGCGTCCGGGCGGCACGGATCGTGTCCGTGGTCCGGGAACGCGGGGGCGGGGTCCCTCACGCCCCGGGATGCCCGGTGGGGCCTGGACGGTCCGATGCCCCTGCTCATCACTCCGGTGAGCAGGGGGCGGTGCCGTCCGTCGCCGGACCGGGTGCCCGAGGGCGCGCCTTCCGATCGCCACGGCTGCCGCGTCGTGGCGGGTGGTCTTCCTGTTCGCGGTGGTGAGGGGTTGTTGCCAGTGCTGGGTGCCCCAGCGGCTGGTGTAGGCGGGGCCGACGGCGACGACGGTGATGCCGAGTTCGGCGGCCATCGACACCAGCCGGGCCCGCAGCCTGGCCACGGGCAGACCGGAGACCAGGGTGCGGAACCGTTTGCGGCGGCCGTGCTTCTCACGCGTCGCCTCCGCGCTGAAGTCGAGGTCCTCGATGGCGAGGGCGAGGTGATGGCGGCGCGCCCAGTGCAACAGGCCGATCAGGGCGTGCCGGACCTGGGCGTCGCGGTGGGCGGCACTGCCCGAGAGGTCGTAGCCGAACCGTCTGGGCGCGCCGATGGGGTTGCCGTGGGTGTCCAGGCGCCAGGCGGCCAGGTGGTCGGCGTTGGTGTCGACCCCCGCCAGGCCGCCCGCGCGGACGGTGGCGAGCGGCACGGTCTTGGTCGCAGGGTTGGTCCAGGAGGCGGTGAGGTACCAGCGGTCGCGTGTGGTGTCCTCGTGGATGCGGTAGGCGACATCACCACCGTCCCCGCACCAACCGAACCCTCACCACGCTCCTCAACGACCCACACAGGTGAAGGTCACACATTCGACCGAGGAACCTTCGTTCC
>NZ_LIRK01000606.1 GCF_001419765.1 Streptomyces torulosus | reverse complement strand
GCCTTCGCGGTGGCCGGCACCTCCGCAGGGAGGGGCGGGGGCGGTGGTGGTCAGTGGCCGCGGTCGATCCACTCCTGGAGGTTCGGGGCCTCGGCCCCGATGGTCGTGCTGTCTCCGTGACCCGTGCGGACCACCGTGTCCGGCGGCAGGGCCAGCAGGCGGTCGCGGATGGAGTCGATGATGGTGGGGAAGTCGCTGTACGACCTGCCCGTCGCGCCCGGTCCGCCCGCGAAGAGGGTGTCGCCGGTGAAGACCGTGCCGAGGCCCGGATCGTAGAGGCACACCGCGCCCGGCGCGTGGCCCGGGGTGTGCAGGACCGTGAGGTCGGCGCCGGCCGTCTCGATGACCTGGCCGTCGGCGAGCCAGTGGTCGGGTTGCCGGTCGGGGTGGGTCTGCTTCCACAGCGGCATGTCGTCGGGGTGGAGCCAGATCGGGGCGCCGGTGCGCTCGGCGAGGGCGGGCGCGGCGTCGATGTGGTCGTTGTGGGCGTGGGTGCAGATGATGGCCGTCAGCCTGCGGTCGCCGATGGCCTCGGCGATGGCGTCGGCGTCGTGGGCGGCGTCGATGACGACGACCTCGTGGTCGTCGCCGACGATCCACACGTTGTTGTCGACGTCCCAGGTGCCGCCGTCCAGACGGAACGTGCCGGACGTGACGAGGTGTTCGATCCGTGCGGTCATCAGAGCGTCACCACCGAACGCAGGACGTCCCCGGCGTGCATCCGCTCGAACGCCTTCTCCACGTCGTCGAGTCCGATGGTCTCGGTGACGAACGCCTCCAGGTCCAGGCGGCCCTGGAGGTAGAGGTTGATCAGCATGGGGAAGTCGCGGTCGGGCAGGCAGTCGCCGTACCACGAGGACTTCAGGGCGCCGCCGCGGCCGAACACGTCGAGCAGCGGCAGTTCCAGCTTCATGTCGGGCGTGGGGACGCCGACGAGGACGACCGTGCCGGCGAGGTCGCGGGCGTAGAAGGCCTGCTGGTAGGTCTCGGGGCGGCCCACCGCCTCGATGACGACGTCGGCGCCGAAGCCACCGGTCAGCTCGCGGATCGCCTCGACGGGGTCGGTCTCACGGGAGTTGACGGTGTGGGTGGCGCCGATCTTCTTGGCGGTGGTCAGCTTCCGGTCGTCGATGTCGACGGCGATGATCTTCTCGGCGCCGGCCAGCAGGGACCCGGCGATGGCCGCGTCCCCGACACCGCCGCAGCCGATGACGGCGACGCTGTCGCCGCGGCCCACGTTGCCGGTGTTGATGGCCGCGCCGATGCCGGCCATGACCCCGCAGCCCAGCAGGCCGGCGACCGCCGGGGAGGCGGCCGGGTCGACCTTGGTGCACTGCCCGGCGGCGACGAGCGTCTTCTCGGCGAAGGCGCCGATGCCGAGGGCCGGCGACAGCTCCTGGCCGGTGGAGGCGAGGGTCATCTTCTGGCCGGCGTTGTGCGTGGCGAAGCAGTACCAGGGCCGGCCGCGTCGACAGGCGCGGCAATTGCCGCAGACGGCACGCCAGTTGAGGATGACGAAGTCGCCGGGGGCGACGTCCGTGACGCCCTCGCCGACCGACTCCACCACGCCCGCCGCCTCATGGCCGAGCAGGAAGGGGAAGTCGTCGTTGATGCCGCCCTGCTTGTAGTGGAGGTCGGTGTGGCACACCCCGCACGCCTGTACCTTCACCACGGCCTCCCCGGGCCCCGGATCGGGCACGACGATCGTCTCGATCCGCACCGGTTCGTTCTTGCCCGGTGCGATCACGCCGCGTACTTCCTGCGCCATGGTGAACCCTTCCGTCGTTCCGTACGGACGGTCTCCCGTCCACGGTCACCCTACGGACCGACCAGCGGGTAGGCCCGCACGTCCGGGCGGAACCCTGGCCGAAAAGCTCGCCCATGACGTACGTGCGCCGCCCGGCTGCCGGGCACCGTCCAGGTCCTCCCGTGCGGCTCCCCGGGCACTACCGGGCCCCTTCAGCCATTCCCGGGCCGCCCCCGAGCCCCGCCTCCGAACCCTCCAGATACCCCCCTGGGTATTTCTGCTACCGTTGCGGACATACCCCCGGGGGTAATTCCCCCACGGGTTCTCAGGCGACTGCAGCCGAACGAGGAGAGGAGCACTGCCGTGTACTTCGTCGACACGATCGAGGTGTCGGGGCTGGGCAACCGCAGTTATCTGGCGGGTGGTCCGCAGGGCGCCGTGGTGGTCGATCCGCCGCGCGACATCGACCGGATGATCACGGCCGCGGCCCGGCGGGGCGCGCGGATCGCGTACGTCGTCGAGACGCACGTGCACAACGACTACGTCACCGGTGGCCTGGAGCTGGCCCGGCTGACCGGCGCCGCGTACCTGGTGCCCGCCGGGGCGCGCGTCGCCTACGAACGGGTGCCGGTGCACGACGGGGACGCGGTGAAGATCGACGCGGAACTGACCCTGCGCGCCGTGGCCACCCCGGGCCACACCCCGCACCACACCGCGTACGTGCTGGAGGAGGGCGGCCGGGCGGTGGCCGCGTTCACCGGCGGGTCCCTGCTCATCGGCACGGTCGGCCGCCCGGATCTGGTCGAGCCACGGCTGACCGGTGAGCTGGCCCGCGCGCAGCACGCCTCGGTGCGCCGACTCGCCGACGCGCTGCCGGAGGAGACGGCGGTGCTGCCCACGCACGGCTTCGGCAGCTTCTGTTCCGCCGGGCGGGCGACGGGCGGGGCGACGACCGTCGGGCACGAGCGGGTCACCAACGAGGCCCTGGTCAAGGACGTCGAGACGTTCGTCGCCGATCTTCTGGCCGACCTCGACGACGTTCCGGCGTACTACGCGCAGATGGGCCCCGTGAACGCGCGGGGTCCCGCCCCGGTGGATCTGACGCCGCCCGCCCCGGCGGACGCGGAGGAGATCGCCGCTCGGCTGGCGGCGGGCGAATGGGTCGTGGATCTGCGCAACCGGGTCGCGTTCGCGCAAGGACATGTGGCCGGGTCGGTGAACTTCGAGGCGGAGGGGCAGCTCGCCACGTATCTCGCGTGGCTGCTGCCGTGGGGCAGGCCGGTGACGCTGCTCGCCGCGTCGCCCGAGCAACTCGCCTCGGCTCAGCGGGAGTTGGTGCGGGTCGGGATCGACCGACCGGTGGCGGCGGCGACCGGCTCCCCGGGCGACTGGCTGCGCGAGGGCGAGAGTCCGCGCCCCTTCCCGCGCGGCACGTTCGCCGACCTGGCGCGGGTCCACGGCGTCGAGGGGACCGTCGTCCTGGACGTCCGGCGCGACTCGGAGCGCGCCGGCGGCCATGTCGCGGGGTCCCTGCACATACCCGTGCATCAGCTGCGCGAGCGGCTCTCCGAGATACCCGGCGGCACGATCTGGGTCCACTGCGCCGGAGGCATGCGGGCCGCCATCGCCGCCTCCGTCCTCGACGCGGCCGGCCACCGGGTCGTCGCCGTGGACGACGCCTTCGACAACGCGGCCGGGGCGGGACTGCCGATGGCCGAGGCCTCCGCGGCACAGACGTCCACGGAGCGCGCCTCCGAGGCACGGACGTCCGCGGAGCGCGCCGCCGAGTCCGGCCGTACGGGCGCGGCCTCCGCGGAGCGCGCGGCTGCGGACCGCCGCCGGGTGCTCCCCGCGTCCGCGTCGACGGGTGTCCCGTCCGCATGAGCGGTCTCGTTCTCGCCCTGCTCGCCGGGGGTGTGATCGGGGTGGCGCTCGGGGCGTTGGGCGGCGGGGGGAGTGTGCTCGCCGTGCCCGCGCTGGTCTATCTGCTGGGGTTCGCGCCGGCCGCGGCCACCACCGCGAGTCTGGTGATCGTCGCGTTCACCTCGGCGACCGCGCTGGTCGCGCACGCCCGGTCGGGTGCGGTCCGCTGGCGCGGCGGGATGCTGTTCGCGGCAGCGGGACTGGTGCCCTCGGCGCTGGGCGGAGCGCTCACCGCTCATCTGCCCGCCGGACTGCTGACCGTGGCGTTCGCCCTGGTCGCGGGGCTCGCCGCCCATCGGATGCTGCGCCCCTCGGCCACACGCCGGGCGGAGTCGACCGTACGGGCGAGCCGGGTCGCCGCGTCCGGCGCGGGGCTCGGCGCGGTCACCGGTGTCCTGGGCGTCGGCGGCGGCTTCCTCGCCGTACCGGCCCTGGTGAACGTGGTGGGGCTGCGGATGCGCGACGCGGTCGGCACCAGTCTGCTCGTGATCACCGTGAACTCGCTGGCCGCGCTGGCCGCCCGCGCCGGGACGAGCGCGCACCTCGACTGGGCGGTCGTCGCCCCGTTCACGGGGGCAGCGATCCTCGGCGCGTGGGACGGCAGACGGCTGGCGGGCAGGGTGTCCGGGGACACCCTGCGGCGCGTCTTCGCCTGGGCGCTCCTGGCGATGGCCGCGCTCATGCTCGTCGACGCGCTCGCCTGACCCGGGGACGGGGCAGCCGGTAGGGCGCCCGGGGCTACGCCCCGCGCTGTTCGTGGGGAGGGCGGGCCGCAGGCCCGATCCTCCAGGAGCGCGGGGAACTGCGCGAGAAACCACAACGAACCCGCACCCTCCGACGAACCGCGCGCCCCCCAGCTACCAGGCGCCCCGGGCCGAACCCGACGCGTGAGGGCGAGGCCGCCCCCGGCGCCGCCCCTCACGCCAGCGAAAGGAACAGTTTCTCCAGTCGCGCCCGCATCTGTTCCGTCGTCTCGCCGTTCCGCTCGTTCTTCTCGGAGTCGGTGAGGCACTGCTGCAGACCGGTGGCGATGATCGCGAATCCGGCCCGGTCGAGAGCCCGGGAGGCCGCGGCGAGCTGGGTGACGACGTCCTCGCAGTCGCGTCCCTCCTCGATCATCTTGATCACCCCGGAGATCTGCCCCTGCGCCCGGCGCAGCCGGTTCAGCACCGACTTGAGTTCATCACCCTCGAACTGCAACTCCACGACCGACCCACTTCCTCTACATACCCTTGGGGGTATTTTACCGCCCCCTCAGGAAAGGATCGCAGGACCCATGGCCACTCCCCTCACTCCCTCCGCACCCCGCCGCCTCACCGTCCATGAGGTCCGGGCGCGCCTGGCGGAGCTGACCGTCGTCGACGTCCGTACGCCCGGCGAGTACGCCTCCGGGCATCTGCCCGGCGCCCTGAACGTGCCGCTCGACCGGCTGGAGCGGGCGTTGCCCGCGCTGAGGGCCGCCGCCGGCGAGGTGCTGATCGTCTGCCGGTCGGGCGCGCGGTCCGCGAAGGCGTGCGCCCTGCTGGCCGGGCACGGCATCGTGACGGCCGACCTGACCGGCGGTACGACCGCGTGGGCGGCCGACGGCCATGAGCTGCACCGCCCGGCCGGGGCCGCCCGGGCCACCTGGGCGATGGAGCGTCAGGTCCGGTTCACCGCCGGCGCGCTGGTCCTGACCGGCCTCGGGCTCGGGCTGCTCCACCCGGCGTGGCAGCTGCTCTCGGCGGGCATCGCGGGCGGTCTCGTCCTCTCGGCGCTCACCGACACCTGCGGGATGGCCGCGGTGCTGGCAAGGCTGCCGCACAACCGCCCGCGCGCCGCCGACCTCGACACGACGCTCGCCGCACTGGCGGCGTCCGGCACGCGCTAGCCGAGCCCCGGGGGGAGGGGCGCCCCCCTCCCCCCGGCCGCCGTCGGCGGCGTCCTCACCACCGGCGGCTTCGGCGGCTCCAGCCACCGTCACGGTCTCGTCGCCCACCAGGTCCGGGAGCTGGACGTCGTCACCGGTACCGGCGAGGCGGTGACCTGTTCCCACGACCGGAACCGGGATCTGTTCCAGGCGGTCCTCGCGGGCCTCGGCCAGTGCGCGCTGATCGTCCGGGCCACGCTGTCCCCTGGTGCCCGCGCCCGCCCTCGTACGCCGCTACCGCCTCGCCTACGAGGACCCCGCCGCCTGCCTCGCCGACCAGCGCGCCCTCGCCCGCGACCACCGCTTCAGCCATGTGTCGGGGCAGGCCCGGCCCGTGGTCGGCGGCGGCTGGAACTACGTGGTCGAGGCGGTCGCCCCGCACACGGGCGGCCCCGGCCCGCACCACCCGCCGGACGACGTGCCGCTGATCGGCGGGCTCGTCCACGACCGCGACACACAGGAGATCGAGGACCTCTGGTACGCGGAGTACCTGCGGCGGCCGGGCCGCGACGAGCGGACCCTGCGGGTCACCGGCGAATGGGACCGCCCCCATCCGTGGCTCTCCCTGCTGCTACCGGAGGAGGCCGCCGTGTCCTTCGTCCCGGAGGTGCTCGCGGACAGCGCCCAGCGCGGGCTGCGCACCTGCGGGGCGGTTCAGCTGCGACCGCTCTCCGGCTCGGCCCTGCGGCCCTGGCCGCGCGATGGGCGGAACGCGGCCCCCGCACCAAGGTGCTCCGCATCGACGTGGCCGCGCACTCACCGCACCTCGACCCCGTGCGCGACGCGTTCCACCGCACCCTGCCGGCGATGGACCTGCGGGTGCCGCACACCCCGCTGGTCTCCGATGTTCGACGCATACCCGCCACCCCGCGACGGGACGAAAGGGACACCCCTGGTACTGGCCCTGAACCGGGACAGGAGGCTGCTGCTGGGCGGGTGAAAAGTCGTTCACTGTGCCGCTCACCACCGACGTAGGCTGAAGCTCCGCGCCCGGTCCCCACTCCCCGACCGACCTGCCGAGGAGCGTCGTGAGCACGACTGACCCCCAGGCCGAGCAGCAGCCCAACTGGCGGCTGCTGCTCGGCTATGTACGGCCCCATCGCTGGGCACTTCTGCTGGGCGCACTGCTGTCCCTGGTCACCGGGGCGACCGGGCTCGCCCTGCCCCTGGTCGCCCGTGAACTGATCGACGACCTGTCCCACGACCGCGCCATCACCTGGGCGCTGCTGCTGATGTCCGCGCTGGTCGTGGGCAACGCGGCGGTGGGCGCCATGGGTTCGTACGTGCTGCGGCGCACCGCCGAGTCGGTGGTGCTGGGCGCGCGGCGCACCCTGTCGTCGTATCTGCTGCGGCTGCGGATCACCGCGGTGGACCGCAGCGAGCCGGGCGACCTGATGGCGCGCATCACCTCCGACACCACCCTGCTGCGCGAGGTCACCACCGACACCCTCGTGGGTCTCGGCACCGGAGGGCTCACGCTCGTCGCGACGGTGGTGCTGATGGGGTTCGTCGACCCGGTGCTGCTGGCCGTGACACTGGGTGTGATCCTCGGCGCGGGTGTGGTGTTCGGCGTGATCGTGCCGCGCATCAACCGGGCCAGCCGAGCGGCGCAGGACGCGGTCGGGGCGATGGGCGCCTCGCTGGAGCGGATCCTCGGCGCGCTGCGCACGGTGAAGGCGTCCGGCGCCGAGCACCGCGAGGAGGAGACCGTGCACGCGGCGGCCGAGGAGTCGTGGCGGCAGAGCGTACGGGCCGCCAAGTGGTCGGCGGCCGCGGGCAACACGGCGGGGCTCGCCATGCAGATCGCCTTCATCACGGTGCTGGCGGTGGGCGGCGCCCGCGTCGCCACCGGCGCGATCGACGTGGGCACACTGGTGGCGTTCCTGCTGTACGTGTTCTATCTGATGTCGCCGATCCAGCAGGTCGTGGGCGCCATCACCCAGTACCAGACCGGTGCCGCCGCGCTCGCCCGCATCCAGGAGGCGCTGCGGCTGCCCGCCGAGCCTGCCGCCCGGCCCGCACCGCTGCCGGGCCCGGACAGCGAGCCGGCCGCGGTCGCCTTCGCCGATGTCCGCTTCCGGTACGCCGACGACCTGCCGTATGTGCACCACGGGGTGACGTTCGAGGTCCCGGCGCGGGGGATGACCGCGTTCGTCGGGCCCTCGGGCGCGGGCAAGACCACCGTGTTCTCGCTCATCGAGCGGTTCTACGACCCGGAGGCGGGTGTCATCACGGTCGACGGCCGGGATGTCACCGCGTGGGAGCTGCCCCGGCTGCGGGCGGCGATCGGTTATGTGGAGCAGGACGCGCCGGTGCTGTCCGGCACCCTGCGGGACAACCTGCTGCTGGGCAACCCCGAGGCCGACGAGGGCGAACTCGGCCGGGTGCTGAAGACGACCCGGCTGGACGGCCTGGTCGCCAAGCTGCCGCAGGGTCTGGAGACACTGGTCGGCCATCGGGGCACCAAGCTGTCCGGGGGTGAGCGCCAGCGCGTCGCCATCGGCCGCGCGCTGCTGCGGCGCCCGCGCCTGCTGCTGCTCGACGAGGCGACCAGTCAGCTGGACGCGGTCAACGAGGCGGCGCTGCGGGACACGGTCGCCGACGTGGCCCGGACGACGACGGTGCTGGTGGTGGCGCACCGGCTGTCCACGGTGACGATGGCCGACCGCATCGTGGTCATGGACGCCGGGCGGGTCCGCGCGGTCGGCACCCACCGGGAACTGGTGGCCGCCGACCCGCTGTACGCGGAGTTGGCGGCCACACAGTTCCTGGCGTCCGACCCGGTGGCTCAGAACGGGTAGTGCGCCTGCTGGGTGGACATGGTCACCCAGCGGGTGTTCGAGAAGGCCTCGATGCCCCAGCGGCCGCCGAACCGCCCGTAGCCGGAGGCCTTCACACCGCCGAAGGGCACCTGGGGCTCGTCGGCCACGGACTGGTCGTTGATGTGCACGATGCCGGTGCGGATCCGGCGGGCGACGGCCAGACCGTGGGTGGCGTTCTCGGTGATGATGCCGCAGCTCAGGCCGTTGTCGGTGTCGTTGGCGAGCTTCACGGCGATGTCGTCCTCGGCGAACGTCTCCAGGACGCAGAGCGGGCCGAAGGACTCGGTGTAGTACAGGTCGGCGTCCTTGGGGACGTCGGTGAGCACGGTCGCCGGGTGCACCGCCCCCTCGGGCCGGCCGCCCCCGGTGAGGACGGTGGCGCCCTTGGCGACCGCGTCCTGCACCAGCGCCGCGATCCGCTCGGCGGCGGAGGCGGTCACCAGGGGCCCGACCACGGTGTGCGGGTGGCCGGGGTCGCCGGCGCGCAGGGCGGCGACCTTGGCGGTGAACTTCTGCGCGAACTCCTCGGCCAGCGACTCGTGGACGAGGATCCGGTCACCGGACATGCAGATCTGCCCGGCGTTCATGAAGACGCTGAAGGTGACGGCGTCGACCGCGTAGTCCACGTCGGCGTCGTCGAGCACGATGACCGCGTTCTTGCCGCCCAACTCCAGGACCGCGGGCTTGAGATGGCGGGCCGCGTGCTCGCCGATGATCCGTCCGACGTTGGTGGAGCCGGTGAAGTTGACCGCGCGCACCCGCTCGTCGGAGATCAGCGCCTCGGCGATCTCGGCCGCGTCCTCGGGCGCGTTGGTGATCACGTTGAGGACGCCGTCGGGCAGGCCGGCCTCCCGGAACACGTCGGCGACGAGCAGACCGCAGGCGATGGGCGCGTCCTCGCTGGGCTTGACGACGACGGTGTTGCCGGCGGCCAGCGGCGCCGCGACGGCCCGTACCCCGAGGATGACGGGCGCGTTCCACGGTGCGAACGCCGCGACCACGCCGAGCGGTTCACGGACGGCGAGGCTCAGCGCGCCCTCCTTCTGGGAGCTGAGCACCTCGC
The DNA here is from genome assembly GCF_001419765.1 of Streptomyces torulosus. GTDB lineage: Bacteria > Actinomycetota > Actinomycetes > Streptomycetales > Streptomycetaceae > Streptomyces > Streptomyces torulosus. The sequence goes on along the minus strand of NZ_LIRK01000606.1, from coordinate 19,852 downwards.
CGCGCGGGGCGGTGATCGCGGCGGCCGCCTCGCGCAGGATGTTGGCGGCGAGCATCACGTTGAACAGCGCCCAGGGGCGGGTGCCGCCCGCCTCCCGCGCCATGATCTCGGCGACCTGCTCGCCCCGGGCCTCCAGCAGTTCGGCGGCCTTGAAGAAGACGGCCCGCCGGGCGAAGGGCGCGAGGGCCGCCCAGTCCTCGAACGCCGCGTCGGCGGCGTCCACGGCCCGCCGGACGTCCTCCGGACCGGCCGCCGCGACCGTCGCGTACACCTCCCCGGTGTACGGCTCGAAGTCCTCGGTGGTGCGGCCGGACGCGGCGGGCACGTCCTTGCCGCCGATCAGAAGGTCACGGGTTATGGCCATGGCGCGGCTTCCTCGGGGGTACGGTCGACGACGGTACGGGAGGGGCGAAATCCCACCCGTTGTTCGTAAAGTGAAGATCACTTCACGTTACACACTCGTGATGCTCTGCCGGGGTCCCGGGAAAGTCAAGGGCCCCACCGCGGACACGCGGTGGGGCTCCCGGTTCCTGGTGAACCGTTCCGCTGCTCGATGGCGCCGAGGAGACCGAGGGCGGCGCGGCCATGTCGGTGACCTGGTGGGCGAGCTGCTCCCCAACGCTCCCCGGCCCCGTACGGTCACGCCCGCTCACCCGTGAGGCGCACGGCGCGCGCCGGGGCCCGTCAGCGCTTGCCGGGTTCCGCACGGCGGAGGAGCCTCGATAGCAGGAGCCCCTCGCGGCCCGCTCCCCCGCCGGGCCGCGGCCTTCCAAGGAGGTCACCCATGGCTACCGCGGCAAGCCCCGCCTTCGACACCGAGATGCTGCGCCGAGGCACCGAGCAGGCGGACGCGTCCACCCTGCTGTCGCTCTACGCCGACGACGCCGATATGCGCGTCGTCGACCACAACACCCAGCCCAGCCACCCCAAGGTCCTGCACGGCCGCGGGGAGATCGGCGCGATGCTGGAGGACGTCTGCAGCCGGGACATGACGCACAAGATGGAGCAGTGCGTCGTCCAGGGCGACCAGGTCGCCTACACCGAGTCCTGCGAGTACCCGGACGGTGTGCGGGTCCTGGCCAGCTCGATGATCACTCTGCGCGACGGCAAGATCGTCGACCACACGCTGCTCCAGGCCTGGGACGAGTAGCCGGGCCGCGCGCCCCGGGACGGCCGTCGGCCTCCGTGAGCAGCGGCGCGCCGGCGTGCCGGTACGCCGTCATGCCGGGACGCCCAGCGCGTCCAGCAGCCGGTGCATGTCCGCCTCGGCGAGTCGGGGGTTGGAGGCCGCGGGCCAGGCGGTGTCCGGGTCCCTCAGCAGTTCCTCGATCCGTTCGCGGGTGAGCCGGGGATCGGACGCGGCCGCCCTGCGCACCCACACGGCCTCGTCGCGGGTCAGGCGCTCGATCACCTCCGGTGCGGCGTCCGGGTCCTGAACGGCCAGCCGCCGCAAGCGGGGTTCCTCGTGGTCGGCGTACCGGGCGAGGCCCTTCCCCGGGAACTGCGGCAGGCGCACCATGTCGTGGACGGAGCGCCCGTCCCACTCCAGCACCGTCCGCAGCAACGCCCCGGCCGGGGCGTCCGGTTGGTACTCGCAGATCATCAGGCGGACCACGAAGTCCTCGTCCTCGGCGAGCCGTTCGACGAGGTCGGCCGGGAGCGCCGGGTGGACGGCCGCGCTCCTGCGCAGCCAGCGGTGGGCGGAGGCCGCGCAGGCGCGCAGGGTCTCCGAGTTCCCGTCGAGCCCCAGGACCCAGCCGAGGGGGCGCAGGGCGTCGGAGCGCCGCACGCTGTGGTCGACGGCCCCGCGCTGCTCCTCGGTGAGTTCGGGGCGCGCCGACACCGCGCGGCGCACCTCGTGCTCGGGGTCCGCGGCCAGCCGCGCCACCAGGTCGGGCGGCAGCGACGGATTGCCCGCCAGCGTCTGCCGGTCGTAGGGGTCGTCGAGGTCCATGAGCCGCTCGGCGGTGGCGCGGGGCAGACACGCCCCGGCCAGGATCTCCCGGCGGTCGACCGGTGTCATGGCGGCGAGGACGCCGTCGGTGTGGGCGGGGTCCTTCCGGCAGGCCTGCCGGGCCGCCGCCGCGCGTACGGCGGCGTCGGGGTCGCCGAGCAGTGCCTCCCGGTCGGCCGGGGTCAGCGCGTCCCAGGCCCGGCACACGCCCGTGCGGACCCCGGGGTCGTCGTGGCCGGTGTGACGGGCGAGGACACCGGCCGGGATGCTCGGCGACATGGCCGCCGTGACGCGCACCTCCGGGTCGGCGGCGGTGAGCAGCCGGCTGTACACGGCGTCGGGGAGGGGTTCGGCGACGGCGCGGTACGGCGTCGGGCCGAGCGCCAGTTCCCGCAGTACCCGGCGGTCGGCGTCGTCCACCAGCCGTGCCCGGTCGGCCGCGGGGACGACCTCGCTCTGGGCGAAGGAGGCGCGCATCCGCCAGTCCGGGTGGGTGACGAACGCGTCGACCACGGCTGCGGGCAGCTCCGCCCGCCGGCAGAGCCAGAGCCAGGCGGCCTTCGTCTCGGGCCGCATCAGCCGCAGCAGCACCCCGGTGCTCGCGGCCCTGTTCAGGGCCAGGCCCTGGATGACCTCCTTCCGTTCGTACGTCATCGATCGGCTCCCCCGTCGTCGTATCGGCCGGTCATCGTACGGCGGGGGCGGCGGCCGGGAGGGAGAGGCGGTTTCGCGTCATCGCGAGCCGTCCGCCTGTTCCGGCGCGGTCGCGCCGCCATACTGGCCTGCGTGCGCGTAGCGATCATGACGGCGGGTTCCCGGGGCGACGTGGCCCCGTACACCGGGTTGGGGCACGGGCTGGTGCGGGCCGGGCACGAGGTCACCCTCGTGACGCACGACCGCTTCCGGCCGCTCGTGGCGGGCTCGGGGGTCGGCTTCCACGCGCTGCCCGTGGATCCGCGGGCCGAGCTGGAGTCGGAGCGCGGGCGGAAGCTGCACCACAGCACCACGGGCGCCGGGAAGCTGCTGCGGGCGGTGAACATGGCCCGTGACGCCGTCGGGCGGATGGCCGACGACCTGGTGGCCGCCGCCCGCACCAGCGACGCCCTGCTGCTGGCCGGCGCGCTCGCCCCGTTCGGGCACACGGTCGCCGAGGCACTGTCGCTGCCGAGCTTCGGTGTGAACCTCCAGCCGCTGGCACCGACCGGCGCGTTCGCGCCCCCGATGACCGGGGTGCGGTCCTGGGGGCCCGTCCTCAACCGGGCGGCGGGGCACGCGGTGAACCTCGCCGTGGAGTGGATCTTCACGGAGGAGGTGCGCAGGCTGCGGGCCGCGTACGGGCTGCCGCGCACCGGGCGGGTCGCGGCGCACCGGGCCCGGGAACGGCTGGGGTGGACGGTGTTCCACGGCTTCAGCTCGCGCGTGGTGCCCCGGCCGGGCGACTGGCGGCACGGGCTGGACGTCACCGGGTACTGGTGGCCGTACGACCGCGAGGACCGACTACCCCCGGACGTGCTGGACTTCCTGGACGCCGGGCCCGCCCCGGTGTTCGTGGGGCTCGGCAGCGCCACGGTGCCGGACGCCGAGCGGATGAGCGACCAGGTCGTACGGGCGCTGCGGGCGGCCGGGCTGCGCGGGGTGATCCAGCGTGGCTGGGGCGAACTGCGGGGCGAGGGCGACGACATGCTGACCATCGGCGAGGTGGCGCACTCGCTGCTCTTCCCCCGGATGGCCGCGGTCGTGCATCACGCGGGCGCCGGCACCACGGCGGCGGGCCTGCGCGCCGGTGTCCCCGCCGTGCCGGTCCCCGTCCAGTTCGACGAGGCGTTCTGGGCGGCCCGGCTCGTCGCGCTCGGAGTGTCGCCGGGAGCGGTACCCCTGCGGGGCTTCACCGCCGACGCCCTGGCCGCGGCGCTGCGACGGGCGACCACGGACCCGTCGTACGCCCACCGCGCCCGGGCCCTGGCGGAGGAGTTGAGAGCGGAGGACGGGGTGGCCCCGGTACTGGAGGCGGTGAACCGGCTGGCGGGCTGAGGCGACGGGTCGGTCCGAGAGGACGAGCCGCCGCCCGCCGACCCTCGCCAGCCGGCTACCGACCGGCGAGAGGCGAAGGGCTCTCCGGCGGCCGTCTCAGCACGCCGTCCCACCACGCCTCTCGGTCCGCCGTCTCAGACACCCTCCGGGCGCCACCCCACCGGGCGGAGTATCCCCAGGAGCAGTCGGACCAGTTCGTCGACCACCTCGTCGAGGTCGGCGTCGACGTAGCCGGCCTGCCAGTCGTGGAGGAGGCCGTTGACGCTGCCGATGAAGGCCGTGGCGGCGAGGCGGTAGTCGCGGTGGGCGGCCTCCCCGCGGTCGGCGGCCGCGGCGGCCTCCGCGCAGAGGAAGTCGACCCAGCGGGAGCGGCGTTCGAGACGCTGCCGCTCCAACCGGGGGCTCACGCCGATGATCTCGGTGAAGGTGATGCGCAACCGGCGCGGATCCCCGGTCACGTTGGCGGCGTACGCGCGGAACGCGGCGGTGACCCGCTCGGCGACCGGCCGCCCCTCCGCCGTGGCGAGGCCGGTGAGCGCGGCCTCCTCGGCCCAGTCGTTGACCTGGAGGTGGAGCGCGGCCAGCACGTCCTCCAGGGTGCGGAACTCCTCGTAGAACTGACGGGTCGACAGACCCGCCGCCTCGCTGAGGGCCGCGATGGTGGTGCCCCGGAAACCGGGGCTGTCGCCGAAGAGTTGGAGGCCCGCGTCGAGGAAGCGGCGCCGGCGCTCGGCCTGGCGCTCCTCGGCGGACCGTCCTCCGTAACGGCCGGTGGGCTGTTTGAGCCTGCCCGCCACGCTTCTCCTCCCGACACAGCGTCACCCGTTCGACGGTCGAACCGGCGCTCCCCCAATTTTGTCGCGTCCGTGGTCTTGTGGAGAAGCACGCCCGTTCCTTACTTTCCAGTAAGTCAACTCTGAACGCTGCTGTATTCAGATTTCTCGCCCCGTTCTCTCCCCAGAGCCGCCTTGTCATGCCCCCAGCAAGCAGGAGGAACCAGCCATGATCCCCACCCCCGGCCCCCGTCGGCGCCGGGCCCGTCACCTCGGTGCCGTGGCCGCCGCGCTCACCCTGACCGCCTCCGCCGCCGCGACCGCGTCCGCCGCCCCCGCGGCCGGCACCGCGGACCTGCGCGAGGTGATGTTCGTGGGCAACAACTGGGAGGGCACCGCCGATGTCATCAAGGGCTCCGGCGACTTCGCGAAGATCGGCCGGGTGAACGTCATCCCGGACAAGGCCCAGCGGATGGCGGAGATCAACGCCGATCCGATCAAGTGGATCGCCTTCATGACGATCCGCAACAGCGTGGGCGAGGGCCACGACCAGTTCGTGGACGACATGTACTCCACGCCCGACGGCTCGGCGATGGTCGTCTCCCGCCCCAGTTTCGCCGACGTCGTGTCGATCAACCTCACCACCGGCGCCATCAACTGGCGTTTCCCGGTGTCGGGTTTCCGGGCTGACCACATGGCGGTCTCCCCCGACGGCAAGCGGGTCGCGGTCTCGGCGTCGACCGGGAACACCGTGCACGTCCTGGACATCGTCACCGGCAAGCAGGTCGGTTCCTTCAAGACCGGCGACAAGCCGCACGAGAACATCTTCACCCGTGACGGCAAGTACATCTGGAACATGGCGATCGGCGATGTGAACACGCAGACCGACGCACCCTGGCTGGACTGGACGAAGGGCGACCGGAAGATCACCGTCGCCGACGCGAACACGTTCCAGCAGGTCAAGGTGATCGACATGCGCGACCGGCTGAACGCGATCGGACTCAACGACTACTCGGACGCCGTCCGCCCCGCCGCGTTCTCGCCCGACGAGACGAAGCTGTACTTCCAGGTGTCGTTCTTCAACGGGTTCTTCGAGTACGACATCGCCACGGACAAGATCACCCGCACCAAGACCCTGCCGAAGTCGCCGGGGGTCAGCGACGACCGCACCACCTTCGTCAACGACTCCCGTCACCACGGCCTCACGATGAAGCCGGACGGCACCAAGCTGTGCATCGCGGGGACGATGGACGACTACGCGACCGTCGTGGACCGCGCGACCCTCCAGGAAGGGCCGCTCGTCCCCGTCTCCAAGCCGTACTGGTCGACCGTCAGCGGTGACGGAAAGTCCTGTGTGGTCTCCGAGAGCGGCGCCGACCAGGTCACGGTGATCGACTTCGCCACAGGGAAGAAGACCGTGTCCGTGCCGGTCGGCGACCACCCGCAGCGGGTGCGCGTCGCGCAGGTGCCCGCCGGCTGGACCGGGACCTCCGCCCGCTGACCTTCCGCTAGCTGAACTCCGAGGCCAGCCATCCCGACAGCTCCGTACGCGCCGCGTCCAACCGCGTCGCGGACGGGGCTGTCGCCCCGTTGGTGACCAGGGCGTAGTGCAGCTTGCCCGAGTCGGGGGCGGTGAGCAGCAGCCGTCGGCTGCCGGTGCCGCCGGGTTCCTTGGCCGCGGCGACCGGAGTGGACGTGGTGTACGCCGGCGGCGAGGACGTCACCCCGAGGTCGGACACCACGGTCGTGGACGCGGTGGGGAAGGACGCCGGCAGGTGCAGTTCCGTCGGCTCGGTGCTGCCGTCGGAGCGCCACACCAGCAGGGCGTACTGCCCGGACCCGACGAGCGAGGAGACGTTCGGCAGGGAGCTGGGCACCGGGTTCCAGGTCAGCGTGGTGGAGCCGTCGCGGGAGCGGTCCTCGTAGGTGAAGGCGAGGGCGCTGCCCGCCGTGGCGCTCGGGTAGACCCGGTCGAGGAGGCGGGCGTCCTGGCGGAGCACGGCCGTGCCGGAGTCGTCGAGGCGTACGGCGGAGAGGTCCTCCCCGTTCCAGGCGTCGCCCTCGGTCTGCACCTTGTCGGGGTTGTCGTTCATCAGCTCGTGGTGGCGGCCGTGGTAGAGGTCCCACTGCCACTGCGAACCGGACAGGACCGGGCCGGAGGCGGCCGGGTCCGACCACCAACTGCCGCCCTTCACCCGGGAGTCGAGCGCCTGGTACATGGCCTTGTAGACCGTGGGCGCCTTGTCGGAGACCGACCCGGCGAGCGGATGCCCGAACTCGCTGACGATCGCGGTCGTGCCGCCGGCGGCGGCCCGGTCACGGACGGTCCCGAAGTTGGTGGTGTACTGGCCGTTCTCGGCCTTGCCCCACATGAAGACGCCGGAGATCGCCTTCTGGTCGTAGAAGTGGGTGTTGAAGACGTAGCGGGGCCCGATCGTGCCGGCGTCGAGGAGTCCGCCCTCCTGCCTCTGGAAGTCGATGTTGGCGTTCCAGAAGAGGTTCGGCTCGACGAAGGCGGGCTTGGACTGCCAGCCCGCCGCGTCCATCCGCGCGCGGAACTTGACGTAGAACGGCCACATGACGTCCTTCTCCCAGGCCCTGCTCGTCTGCCCCGAGTCGAGGACGCCGGGATGCGGCTCGTTCCACGGGTCGAAGCCGACGACGCCCTGGAACTGGGCGGCCGAGAGGTTCTGCTTGACGTACGCCATGGTCTTCTGGGCGGTGGCCAGGAAGGAGTCCTGGACGCCGTACGTGTTGTGCCAGAAGTCGTACGTCGACTTCGTGACGGCGGCGTTCGAGGTGATGTTCTGCCCCCAGAACGGGCAGATGCCGCAGTATTCGTCGGGATAGTTCCCGAGGTCGACGGCCCACTTGGGGGCGCCGTCGCCGGTGTACCAGCTGTCGGAGGCGAACAGCCAGCGGGAGTAGAGGTCCTGGTGGAAGTCCGGGTAGACCCGGATCCCGGCGTCGAGGAAGGCGCCCATCTGGGCGGTGGCCGCGGAGAGGTAGGCGGTGTCGACCTGGCCGCGCACGGGCTCGGCGTACGCCCAGGACAGCAGGAAGCGGACGGAGTTGCCGCCGCCGAGCGCCCGGAGCGCGGTCGCCGATTTCCTGGCGTCGGCGACCGAGGCGAAGGGCAGACCGTTGTTCTCCTTGAGCTTCGTCTCGCCGGAGACGTTGTAGCCGCGCAGGACGACCTCGCGGCCGAGGCCGTCCTTGAACCTGCCGCCGTCGACCGTGAGGGTCGCCGCGGCCTGGGAGTCGAACCAGAGTTCGTCAGTGAGAGCGGAGGCGGGCTGGGTGGGGCCCGCCGTGGTCAGGAAGCCGGTGACGAGTACCAGGACACCGAGCAGACGTGTGCGCAATCTTGACATGTCCGCCACATTCGACATGTCCCTACCGTCCCAATGGACAGCCGAGCCGTCAATAGCATCTGACTCATGAGTAAGTACCCTTTTTCTCAGGACAGTTCACCTGCAACGGCGATTCTTCGCCGCCACCGCACCACCGGGCCGCGGCCTGCTCCCGCTCCCGCTTTCCACGAGAACGTTCCGGTGTGGGTCACGCGGTTCTGCGAACGGGGCTGTGACCACGGCCTTTCGGCGCTGACCGAAAGGCGTGGCCTGCTTTTCGGTGCGCGGACCACACTGAGGCCGAAACACAAGCGGCCCCCGGGACGTCGCGAAGGGCCCTGGCCCGCGCGGCCGTCATCGCCCTCTGGCGAGGGTCAGTCCGTGGCCGCTCGCTCGCCTGTCGGGCGCCTGCGCAGGGTCGGCTCGGTGAGGGGGCGGGGCTGCCAGACGCCGTCGGCGCGGTAGAGGTCCGTGCCCGGCGCCACGATCTCGTCGATCCGGTCGAGCACCGCGTCGTCGAGCACCACGTCGGCTCCCTTGAGGAGCGAGGTGAGCTGGTCCATCGTGCGCGGGCCGATGATGACCGACGTGACGGCCGGGTGCACCAGCGGGAAGGCGACGGCCAGTTCCGGCAGGGTGCGGCCCATCTCCTCGGCGAGGGCGACGAGGCGCTCGACGGCCGCGTACTTCTCCGCGTTGCCCGGGAGCGCCGGGTCGAAGCGGTGCGGGGTGAGCCTGGGCCGGCCGGCGGTGAGGTCGACCGGCCGCCCCTCGCGGTAGGCGCCGGACAGGAAGCCCGAGGCGAGCGGCGACCAGGTCAGCACCCCCATGCCCAGGCGCTCCGCGGTGGGCAGCACGGCCCGTTCGATGCCGCGCGCGAGGATCGAGTACGGCGGCTGCTCCGTGCGCAGCCGCATCAGTCCGCGCCGCTCCGCCACGTGGTGCGCCTCGACGAGGTCCTCCGCGGGGAACGTGGAGCAGCCGAACGCCCGGATCTTGCCCGCCCGCACCAGGTCGGTGAGGACGGACAGCGTCTCCTCGATGTCGGTGGTGTGGTCCGGGCGGTGCACCTGGTAGAGGTCGATCCAGTCGGTGTCCAGCCGCCGCAGACTGTCCTCGACGGCACGGACGATCCAGCGGCGCGAATTGCCGCTGCGGTTGCGTCCCTCACCCAGCGGGAAGTGCACCTTGGTGGCGAGCACGATGTCGTCGCGCACCCCCTTGAGTGCCTTGCCGACGATCTCCTCGCTCTCCCCGGCCGAGTACATGTCGGCGGTGTCCACGAAGTTGACGCCCTCGTCGAGCGCGGCACGGATGATGCGCGCGCCGTCCTCGTGGTCGGGGTTGCCGACGGCGCCGAACATCATCGTGCCGAGGCAGTGGGTGCTGACCTCGATGCCGGTCTTGCCGAGGACTCGATAGCGCATGCCGTTGCTCCGTCGCAGGTGGGGTGGGTCGGGAGCGTCAGCCTAGGAGTTGGAGTGCGCTCGACCGCAAGGGCGGGCGGCGGGCAACCTCGGCTCCCGCCGTCCCACCCCGGGTCGGCCCGCCCGTCCCGCCGGTGTCAACCGAAGGCGGCGCGCAGTGCGGGTAGCAATGTCTTCTCCGACCAGTCCAGATAGGCGGGTTGGGACTCGCCGCCGATCTGCACCAGCGCGATCTCGGTGAACCCGGCCTCCGCGTAGGGGCGTACGGCCTCGACGAAGGCGTCCGGGTCGTCGCCGCACGGGATGGACTCGGCGACGTCCTCGGGCCGGACGAACTGGGTGGCCGAGGCGAACGAATCGGGGTGCGGCAGCTCGGAGTTGACCTTCCAGCCGCTGCCGAACCAGCGGAACTGGTCGTGGGCGCGCCTGACGGCCGTGTCGGGGTCGGGGTCGTAGCAGATCGGCAACTGCCCCACGCGTGGCTTGCCCTCGCCGCCGTGCCGGTCGAAGGCCCGCAGCAGTCCGGCGTCCGGCTCCGTCGCGATGACGAGGTCGGCGAGCCGGCCCGCGAGAGCGCAGGACTGCTCGCCGGAGACGGCGATGCCGAGGGGCGGCGTCTCGTCCGGCAGGTCCCACAGCCGGGCGGACTCCACGTCGAAGTGGGAACCGTGGTGGGTCACATGGCCGCCCTCGAAGAGCGCCCGGATGATCTCCACGGCCTCCTCCAGCATCTCGTGCCGTACGTCGACGGAGGGCCAGCCGCCGCCCACGACGTGCTCGTTGAGGTTCTCGCCCGAGCCGAGCCCGAGCCGGAACCGCCCCTCGGACAGCAACTGCATCGTCGCCGCCTTCTGCGCCACCACCGCCGGGTGGTAGCGGAACGACGGGCAGGTCACATAGGTCATCAAGGGAATGCGGGAGGTGGCCTGCGCGGCGGCGCCGAGCACGCTCCACGCGTACGGCGAGTGGCCCTGCGAGCGCAGCCACGGGAAGTAGTGGTCGGAGGTGACCGAGAAGTCGAAGCCCGCGTCCTCGGCCCGGACGACATGGTCGACGAGCTCACGGGGACCGGCCTGCTCGGTCATCATCGTGTATCCGATGTGCACCATGGCTGCCGGGTCCCCGACCGGGGCGGGTCCGAAACAGCCCGTCCGCGCCTCCTGGGACAGATGAGGCGCGCTCCCCGTGGCTGGGCGGCTCGGGGCTTCCAGGGCGGAGGGGCGGCGGAGGCGGAACTGTCGGACGCTGGAACCGCGGGGGTGGTGAGAGGAGCGCGGCCATGCGTGAGGTCCTCCCGGCGGTCGGCGAGTGGTACGCGGCGGGCGCCCCGTTCGGTCTCGCGACCGTCGTCACGGTCACCCGGAGCGCGCCCCGCGAACCGGGAGCAGCGCTGGCGGTCGGCCCCGGCGGCGAGGTCGTGGGCAGTGTGTCCGGCGGCTGTGTGGAGGGCGCGGTGTTCGAGCTGGCCCAGGAGGTGGTGGCGTCCGGGCAGGCGCGGCTGGAGACGTTCGGGTACAGCGACGAGGACGCGTTCGCGGTGGGGCTGACCTGCGGCGGGGAGATCGGTGTGCTGGTGCGGCGGGTGACACCTGAGGAGGACCCGGCGCTGGGGGAGGTCGTCCGGGCCGTGGCCGCCGGCCGGCCGGTGACCCTGGCGACCGTCGTCGACGGCCCCGCGCCGCGCGGCGCCACCCTCGCCGTCCGGCCGGAGGCGGTGTCCGGCTCCCTCGGCGCGGCCGGGCTGGACGCGGCGGTCGCCGCCGACGCGCGCGGGGAGCTGGCCCTGGGCGCCACGGTGGAGCGGCACTACGGGCCGCGCGGTGAGCGGCGTGAGGACACCGTCACCGTCTTCCTGCACTCGTTCGCGCCGCCGCCGCGCATGCTGGTGTTCGGCGCGATCGACTACGCGGCCGCGGTCGCCCGTATCGGCGTCTTCCTGGGCTACCGGGTGACGGTGTGCGACGCCCGGCCGGTCTTCGCGACGCCGCGGCGGTTCCCGGACCCCGTCGAGGTGGTCGTCGAGTGGCCGCACCGCTTTCTGCGCGGGACGCCCACCGACGACCGCACGGTCGTCTGCGTCCTGACCCACGACCCGAAGTTCGACGTGCCGCTGCTGGAGGTGGCGCTGCGCCGGCCGGCCGCGTACATCGGGGCGATGGGCAGCCGGCGTACGCACGACGACCGGATGCGGCGGCTGCGGGAGGCCGGTCTGGACGACGCCGAGCTGGCCCGGCTGCGCTCCCCCGTCGGCCTCGACCTGGGCGCCCGTACGCCCGAGGAGGTGGCGGTGTCCGTCGCGGCCGAGATCGTCGCGCTCAGATGGGGCGGCAGCGGGGCGCCACTGACGGCGACGTCCGGGGTGATCCATCCGCCGACGCCGTGAAAGCCGTGACGGCGACCGCGACGGGCCCCGGTCAGGGTCAGGTGCGGGGCGGCAGCCGGTGCAGGCGTACGTCCCTCAGCTCGCCGTCCGCCGCGGTCGCCGTCATGTAGGTGCAGTGCGGCTGGCGGCGCCGGTCCGTCGGGGAGCCGGGGTTGAGCAGCCTCAGGCCGGTGTCGGTGGTGGTGTCCCAGGGGATGTGGCTGTGGCCGAAGACGAGGACGTCGGTGTCGGGGAAGCGGTCGGCGCAGCGGCGTTCGCGGCCCTGGGCCGGGCCCGTCTCGTGGACCACTGCGAGACGCAGTCCGTCGAGGTCGGCTCGGGCCACCTCGGGGAGGCGGGCGCGCAGGGCGGGGCCGTCGTTGTTGCCGTACACCCCGATGAGACGGCGGGAGCGCTGTTCGAGGAGGTCGAGGGTGGCCTCGTCGACCCAGTCGCCGGCGTGGACGACCACGTCGGCGTGCGGCAGGTCGGCCAGGAGCCGCTCGGGCAGCGTCTTGGCGCGCTTGGGCAGGTGGGTGTCGGACATCAGGAGCAGGCGCACACCACCAGGGTGTCAGCCGATGGGGATCTCCGCCCACACCTGCTTGCCGCCGCTCGCCGGCACGGTGCCCCAGGCCGATGCCATGGCCTCGACGAGGAGGATGCCGCGGCCGCCGGTGGCCTCCCAGCCGATGCTGGTCGGTTTGATCGGCGTACGGGGCGAGGTGTCGGCGACGGCGACGCGGAGCCGGTCGTGGAGGAGGGTGAGGTCGAGGCGGACCCGGCCGTCGGTGTGCACGAGGGCGTTGGTGACGAGTTCGGAGACGACGAGGAGCACGGCGTCCGCCTCGTCCCGGATGTCCCAGGCCCGCAGGACGCGCCGGGTGTAGCGGCGGGCCTGGCCGACCGCCTGGGGCACCCGCCACACGGTCCAGTTCTCGCGGCGCGGGCGCACGGCCATGCCGTCGTAGCGGACGAGGAGCAGGGCCACGTCGTCGTCGCGGTTGGCGCCGCCGAGCAGGGTGTCGGCGACGACGCCGAGGTGGGCGGGGTCGGCGGCGGACAGGCCGGCGGCGAGCTGGTCGAGTCCGTCCTCCACGTCGAGGTCCGTGGACTCGACGAGGCCGTCCGTGGTGAGCGCGAGGAGGGCGCCGGGGGCCAGCCGCAGCGAGGCCATCGGGAAGTCGGCCTGCCGGAGGACGCCGAGCGGGGGTCCGCCGTCGGACTCGGTGATCTCGGCGGTGCCGTCCGGGTGGCGCAGCACGGGCGGGATGTGGCCTGCGCGGACGTACCAGGCCAGGCCTTCCTCCATGTCGATGTCGACGTAGCAGCAGGTGGCGAAGAGGTCGGTCTCCATGTCGACGAGGAGGCGGTTGGCGTGCGCGACGACGACGTCCGGGGGGTGCCCCTCGACGGCGTACGCGCGCAGGGCGGTGCGCATCTGGCCCATGAGGGTGGCGGCGCCCGCGTTGTGGCCCTGGACGTCGCCGATGACGAACGCGACGTGGTTGTCGGACAGGGGGATCACGTCGTACCAGTCGCCGCCGACCTCCAGCCCGGCGGTGGTGGGCAGGTAGCGGGCGACGGCGACCGCGCCGGGCAGCTGCGGCAGACGGCGCGGGAGGAGGGTGCGCTGGAGCATGCCGACGAGTTCGTGTTCGGCGTCGAAGGCGTGGGCGCGCATCAGGGCCTGACCGGCCAGGCCTGCGGCGGCGGTGAGCAGGGCGCGTTCCTCGGGGCCGAAGTCGTGGGGGCTGTCCCAGCCGATCAGGCAGGCTCCGGCCATCCGGCCGCCGGCCGGCAGCGGGAGGACGGCGAGGCCGCCCGGTCCGACCTCGGCGAGGGCGGGCTCCAGATCGGCGTCGGCGGGCCAGATCGCGGCGCGGCCCTCGCGGAGCGCCGTGGCGAGGGTCGGCATCGTGCGCACGGGCGCGTCGGGCCATTCGGAGCGCCACTCGGTGCGCCAGACCTCGGGCCACGCCTCGGGCTGGGGCGGGTCGAGCACGGTGACGACGAGGCGGTCCCCCTCCAGTTCGGCGAGGGCGATCCGGTCCGCCTGGAGGGGCTTGCGGAGGGCGGCGACGACGGCCTGGCTGACGTCCCGGACGGTGCCGGCGGTGGCGAGGGCGGCGGCGAGGCGCTGGACGCGGGCCACGTCGCCGCGTCCGGTACGCAGGGTGGAGGCGTCGGCGACGGTGCCGACGAGGCGGGCCGGGCGGTCCTCGCCGCCGGGCAGCAGCCGGCCACGCAGCCTGAGCCACTTCTGTTCGCCGGAGGGCTGCAGGATGCGGAACTCCAGCTCCCGGTCGCCGATGGACATGTGGTCCGCCTCGACGACGGACATCACGGCGGGCAGGTCCTCGGGCACGGTCATCGCGAGCAGGGTCTCGACCCGGCCCTCGAAGTCGTCGGGGCCGATCCCGAACAGCTCCAGCAGCTGGTCGTCGACCTCGACCTGTCCGGTGTCCATGGCCAGGTCGAACGAGGCGCCCGGCCCGAGCGGCGGGGCCGGGGCGGCCCGGGTGACCGCCCGCGCGAACAGGTCGAGGCACCGCCGGTCCTCGGCGGCGAAGCCGTCCAGGTCGTCGCTCACGGCGAGCAGGCAGCCCCGCTCGTCCAGCGGCAGCACCCCCACCGAGAACTCCCCTACGACCGAGCGGCGGGCGTCCGCGTCCTGGACGAGGTCGGCGGAGCCGCGCCACACCGGCCGGCCCGTGCGGACCGCCTCGGCGAGGGAGGTGGCGCCGGAGGTGGGATAGCTGTCGAGCAGCCCGTACAGGTTCGTCGGGACGCCGGCCGACGCGGTCAGGGAGAGCCGTTCGCCCTCGTCGTCCGGGGTGTAGACGGCGACGAACGTCGCCTCCGTGAAGACGAGCACCTGTTCGAGGATGGCGTGGAGGCGGTCGCGTGGGTCGAGGTCGTCGGCGAGGGCCGCGAGCGCAAGTTCGGCACGCGGCTTCCTCGTTCCGCGTCCCGCCGCGCCCTCACTGACCACGTCCGCAATTAGAGCGCTTCCGGCACGCTCGCGCAGCCCCTGTGGCCGTTCCGGGGGGACCGGAACACACATCGCGCACAGCGGGGATCGAAACGCCCCGAACAAGTCTTTACGCATGCGTTCCGCACGGTGATCGCGTGACACGCGTGACGGCTTTCTGGTGACAGCCGTGACTGTCGGGCCGCCCCGCCCGGCTGGAAGGCTCGACGGCACACGGCCCAGGGACACGGCTCACACGACCCGGGGGGACACGCATGGACAAGCGGTACGAGGCGTACGCGCTCGCCGACAGACACTTCTACGAGACACCGGACCGGCTCTCGGCCGGTGAGCGCGCCGGCACGACCGCGCCCGAGTACGAGACGGCCCGCCGGGCGGTGCCCGAGGGCTGGCGGGCCGCCCGGATGGGCGACTGGCTGACCCTGACCCCTGTCGACGGAGCCGGCCGTCCGCGCCCCGCGCCCACCCAGGGCTGGAAGGTGCACGCTTCCGCCACCCGGGCGAACGCGGAGCGGATCGCGGCGACCGTGTGGGACTACTGCGTGCCCCGGCTGATCCCGTTCAAGTTCGTGCCCGGCCCGCATCTGCTGCATCTGCGCAACGCCAAGTACGCGGGCCGCGACACCAGCGGCAAGTTCGTGACGGTCTACCCGGCCGACGAGGAGCAGCTGCATCTCGTCCTGCGGGAACTGGGCACGCTCCTGGAGGGCCTCGACGGCCCGTACATCCTCACCGACCTGCGCTGGAACGAGGGGCCCCTCTACGTCCGCTACGGCGCCTTCGCCCGGTCCTTCGTCGTCGACGAGCGCGGCTCGCTCGTCCCGGCGGTCCGCGACGGTTCGGGCACCCTGGTGCCGGACCAGCGGAAGCCGACCTTCCATGTACCCGAGTGGGTGACGCTGCCCGCGTTCCTCGCACCGCAGCTGGCGGCGCGGAACACCACCACGGTCGGCGATCTGCCGTACCGCATCGAGAAGGCCCTGCACTTCTCCAACGGCGGCGGGGTCTACGTCGGCACCGACACCCGTGACGGGCGCAAGGTGGTCCTCAAGGAAGGGCGCCCGCACGCCGGGCTGGCCGCCGACGGGGCCGACGCGGTGACCCGGCTGGAGCGGGAGAGGGCCGCGCTGGAGCGGTTGTCGGGGCTGGGCGTCGTGCCCGAGGTCCGCGACTGGTTCACCCTCGGCGACCACCGCTTCCTCGTCATGGACTTCGTCGAGGGCCGCCCGCTCAACTCGTACGTCGCCGAACGGCACCCGCTGCTGGCCTCCGATCCCGACCCGGACGCGGTGGCCGCGTACACCGACTGGGCGTTACGCGTCCACCGGGCCGTAGAGGAGGCGGTCGAGGCGGTGCACGCGCGCGGGATCGTCTTCAACGACCTGCACGTCTTCAACATCATGGTCGCCCCGGACGAGCGGTCTGTGTCCCTGCTGGACTTCGAGGCGGCGGCCCCCGCCGAGGAGAACGGCCGGCAGATCGTCGCCCACCCCGGCTTCCTGGCACCCCCGGACCGCACGGGCCCCGACGTCGACCGCTACGCCCTCGCCTGTCTGCGCCTCGCGCTGTTCCTGCCGGTCACCTCGCTCCTCGTGATCGACCGGGCGAAGGCCGCGCATCTGGCCGAGGTGATCGCGGGACAGTTCCCGGGCGTGCCGCGACGGTTCCTGGACGAGGCGGTCGCCGAGATCGTACGGGCGGGCGCGGGCACCGGGAGCGCCTCGGCCGGCCACGGGCGTGCCGAAGCGGGCGGCGGCGTCGGGCGGGGGCGTGGCGCGGCGCGCGGCGACGGCGCACGCTGGCGCGGCGCAGTGAGCAGCGAGGCACGGGGGCTTGGTTCAGTGGGCGGCGTCGCCTCCGTCGTCCCCGCCGGGGCCTCGCCGTTCGCGTCGCTCGCCGAGCCCGTGGACTGGCCGTACAGCCGGGACTCGATGGTCAAGGCGATCCTGGCGTCGGCCACACCGGAGCGGGACGACCGGCTCTTCCCCGGTGACGTCGCCCAGTTCTCGGACGGCGGCGGTCTCGGCCTCGCCCACGGCGCCGCCGGCGTGCTGTACGCGCTGGCCGTGACGGGGGCCGAGCGGTACGAGGAGGGCGAGCGCTGGCTGCTCGACCACACCGACCCGGTGCCCCTCGGTACTCCGCTCGGCCTGTACGACGGGCTCGCCGGGGTGGCGCACGTCCTGGACCTGCTCGGTCACCGGGAGCGGGCCCTCGACCTCGTCGAGGGCGTCCTGTCCGAGAAGTGGCACAAGCTCTCCTCCGACCTGCGCGGCGGTCTGGCCGGACTCGGACTGGTCCTCGGGCACCTGGCACGGGCCACCGGGGAGACGGAGCTGGACGAACGGGCCGACGAGATCGCGGCGCTCCTCGTGCGGCGCCTCGCCGAGCCCCGCCCCGCGCCGCCCCGCCGACGCGCCGGCCTGCTGCGCGGCGCGAGCGGTCCCGCGCTCTTCCTGCTCCGCCGGTACGAGGCGACGGGCGACCGGGCGCTCCTCGACGCGGCGGGCGACGCCCTGCGGCTCGACCTGGAGTGCCTCATCGAGCAGAAGAACGGCGGCCTGGCCGTCGACGAGGGCTGGCGGACGATGCCGTACCTCGGCGACGGAGGGGCGGGCGTCGGCATGGTCCTCGACGACTACCTGGCGGCGAGGGGGCTCCTTGCCGGGTCCGGTGCCTCCGGTGAGTTCGAGCGGGCCCGTGCGGGTGTGCTGGCCGCCGCCACCTACCGCTTCTACGTGCAGCCCGGCCTCTTCGACGGCCGGGCCGGGATGATCCTCCATCTCGCGCGGACGGGCGCGCCCCGTGGCCTGATCGGGGAGCAGATCGACGCGCTCGGCTGGCACGCCATGCCGTACCAGGGGCAACTCGCCTTCCCCGGCAGTCACCTGATGCGGCTCTCCATGGACCTCGGTACCGGAACGGCGGGGTGCCTGCTGGCACTCGGCGCGGCGCTCGCCGACGACGCCCGGCCGCACCTGCCGTTCCTTCCGCCGCCACGGCGGCCCTGAGACGCGGCTCCGCGCTCTGACGGAGTCGTGACGCACCACCCGTCCCCAAGTCCCCTTCGGGGGACCCAACCGAAGGAAACGACATGGCACTCCTCGACCTGCAGACGATGGAAGCCGACGAGACCACGGGCACCGGCGGGCCCAGCTCCCTGAGCGTGCTGTCGTGTGTGAGCGCGGCCAGCATCAGTCTCTGCCTCTGACCCACCGGGGCGGCAGCCCCCGGACGGTCTTCCGTCGCATCGGCGCGGCACCGCGGTCGCTTCCGCGGCTGCGGGGTCGTGCCACGGCTCCGGACGGTCCCTCCTCCCCAGTCCGGGGAGGGGCCGTCCGGGCCCTGCGCATGTCCGGCCCCGTACGGCTCCTCCCGCCCGGGTGGAGCGCCGACCTCGGCAGTCCCCTGGCAGTTCCCCTCGGTCCCACGTCAGGACGGGTATGACGACCCTCACCGAACCCGGTGGTCACGCCGAACAGGGTGGTCACGGTCCGGCCGCCACGTCCACCGACCCCGCCACGGCCCGCGCCCGCGCGTCGGGCACATCGACCGCGCCGCCCGCGTCCGACGCCCTGCTGTCCACGACGGTGCGGTACTCCGGACGCCGCTGCGCCGCCCTCGTCCTGGTGGCCTTGGCCACCACGGGGGCGAACCTGGTGCTGCCGGTCGCCCTGGGCCGCGCCCTGGACCTCCTGCTGACGGCCGACCCTGCGGCGACCCGCTGGGTGCTGTGGTGCGCCACGCTGATGCTGCTCCTCGCCGTGCTGGACGCGGTGGAGACCGTCGTCGGCGGGACGACGAGCGCGCGGGCCACGGCCTGGCTGCGCCGGCGTCTGACGGGGCACGTGCTGGCGGTGGGCCCGCGGGCCCTCGCCCGGTACGGGCCCGGGGACCTGGTGGCACGTCTGGTGGGGAACGCCGCGCAGGCGGGGACGGCCCCCGCCACAGTGGCCGCGCTGCTCGCCGCGCTCGCCGGGCCGGTGGGCGCGGTGGTGGCGCTCGCCCTGATCGACCCGTGGCCGGCGGGGGTGTTCCTGGTCGGGGCCCCCGTCCTCGCGCTGCTGCTGCGCGGCCTCGCCCGTGACTCCACGGCCTGTGTGACCCGCTACCAGGAGCTCCAGGGCCGTATCGCCGGTGGACTGGCCGAGGCCGTCGCCGGTGCGCGCACGATCGCGGCGGCCGGAACCGCCGGCCGGACCGTGGCCCGCGTCCTGCGCCCTCTGCCGGAACTCTCCCGCGAGGGCCACCGCATGTGGCGGGTCCAGGGGCGCGCCGCCGCGCAGGCGGCCGCCGTGGCCCCGCTGCTCCAGATCGGGGTGCTGGCGACCGCCGGTGCGCTGCTCGCCCGGGGACAGGTGTCGGTGGGCGAGTTGCTGGCCGCGTCCCGTTACGCCGTGCTGGCGGCGGGCGTCGGTGTCCTCGTCGGACAGCTCTCCGGGCTGGTCCGCGCCCGGGCGGCGGCCCGGCGCCTCGACGAGGTGCTGGCCGAGCCCCCGCTCGGGTACGGGGAACGCCGGCTGCCGCCGTCCGGGTGCGGGCGGCTGGAGCTGCGCGGGGTGACCGTCCGCCGGGGCACGCGCCCCGTCCTGGACGGGGTGGACCTCGTCGTACCGGCCGGGGGCACGCTCGCCGTGGTCGGTCGCTCCGGCGCGGGCAAGTCGCTGCTCGCCGCCGTCGCCGGACGTCTGGTCGACCCGGACGAGGGAGAGGTACGGCTGGACGGTGTGCCCCTGCGCGCGCTGGACCGCCGGGAGCTGCGCGCAGCGATCACCCACGCGTTCGAACGGCCCGCCCTGCTCGGCGACTCGATCGAGGACACCATCGCCCTCGGCGTCTCCCGCCCCTCCCCCGGCCGGGTGCGCCGGGCTGCCGGGGCCGCCCGCGCCGACGTCTTCATCGACCGCCTCCCCCACGGCTACGCCACCCGCTGCGCGGAGGCCCCCCTCTCGGGCGG
>NZ_LIRK01000605.1 GCF_001419765.1 Streptomyces torulosus | reverse complement strand
GGACGCGTCCGCGTCGACGCCCACGTGCGGGGGGGGGGTGGGGCGGGTGCGGGGGCGTGGTGCGGTGGGCGTGGTCCGAGTGTCAGTGGCACGTGGCAGGATCGGGTGCGTGGCAGAGACAGCATCGAAGAAGACCGACACGACCACCGGCGGCAGCCGTCCCCGGCTCATGCTCATGGACGGGCATTCGCTGGCCTACCGCGCGTTCTTCGCGCTCCCCGCGGAGAACTTCACGACCGCGACGGGCCAGCCGACGAACGCGATCTACGGCTTCGCGTCGATGCTGGCGAACACGCTGCGCGACGAGGCGCCCACCCACTTCGCGGTGGCGTTCGACGTCTCCCGCAAGACCTGGCGCTCCGAGGAGTTCACCGAGTACAAGGCGAACCGCTCGAAGACCCCCGACGAGTTCAAGGGGCAGGTCGAGCTGATCGGCGAGCTGCTCGACGCCATGCACGCCGTGCGCTTCGCCGTCGACGGCTTCGAGGCCGACGACATCATCGCCACCCTCGCCACCCAGGCCGAGGCGGAGGGCTTCGAGGTCCTCATCGTCACCGGTGACCGCGACTCCTTCCAGCTGGTCTCCGAGCACACCACCGTGCTCTACCCCACCAAGGGCGTCTCGGAGCTGACCCGGTTCACCCCGGAGAAGGTGTTCGAGAAGTACGGCCTGACGCCCGCCCAGTACCCGGACTTCGCGGCCCTGCGCGGCGACCCGTCCGACAACCTGCCCGGCATCCCCGGCGTCGGCGAGAAGACCGCCGCGAAGTGGATCAACCAGTTCGGTTCGTTCGCGGATCTGGTCGAGCGCGTCGAGGAGGTCAAGGGCAAGGCCGGGCAGAACCTCCGCGACCATCTGGAGGCCGTCAAGCTCAACCGCCGCCTCACCGAGATGGTGCGCACGGTCGATCTGCCGAGGACGGTCACCGACCTGGAGCGGGCCCCGTACGACCGCAAGGCCGTCGCGATGGTCCTCGACACCCTGGAGATCCGCAACCCGTCGCTGCGCGAGCGGCTGCTGGCCGTCGACCCGGGGGCGGAGGAGGCCGACGCCGGGCAGCCGCCCGCCGAGGGCGTCGCCGTGGACGGCACGGTCCTCGGCTCCGGAGAGCTGACCCCCTGGCTCACCGAGCACGGCACGGAGATCCTCGGGGTCGCCACCGTCGACACCTGGGCGCTCGGCACCGGCTCGGTCACCGAGATCGCGCTCGCCGCCGCCGGGGGAGCGGCCGCCTGGTTCGACCCGACCCAGCTCGACGAGACGGACGAGACCACGTGGGCGGCCTGGCTCGCCGACCCCGCGACGCCCAAGGTGTTCCACAACGCCAAGGGCGCGATGCGGGTCTTCGCCGAGCACGGCTGGACCATCGAGGGCGTCACCATGGACACCGCCCTCGCCGCGTACCTGGTCAAGCCGGGCCGTCGCTCCTTCGACCTGGACGCGCTGTCCCTGGAGTACCTCGGCAGGGAGCTGGCCCCCGCCGCCACCGCCGACGGCCAGCTGGCCTTCGGCGCGGACGACGGCGCCGAGGCCGAGGCCCTCATGGTGCAGGCCCGCGCCATCCTCGACCTGGGCGAGGCGTTCGGGCAGCGCCTGGAGGAGGTCGGCGCCGCCGAGCTGCTGCGGGACGTGGAGCTGCCGACGTCCGCGCTGCTGGCCCGCATGGAGCGCCACGGCATCGCCGCGGACCGCGCCCACCTCGAAGCCATGGAGCAGATGTTCGCCGGTGCCGTGCAGCAGGCGGTGAAGGAGGCGCACGCGGCGGCCGGGCACGAGTTCAACCTCGGCTCGCCCAAGCAGCTCCAGGAGGTCCTCTTCGGCGAGCTGGCCCTGCCCAAGACCAAGCGCACCAAGACGGGGTACACCACCGACGCGGACGCCCTGGCCTGGCTCGCCACCCAGACCGACAACGAACTGCCGGTCATCATGCTCCGCCACCGCGAGCAGGCGAAGCTCCGCGTCACCGTCGAGGGCCTGATCAAGACCATCGCGACGGACGGCCGCATCCACACCACCTTCAACCAGACGGTCGCCGCGACGGGCCGTCTGTCCTCGGTCGACCCGAACCTGCAGAACATCCCGGTCCGCACCGACGAGGGCCGGGCGATCCGCCGCGGCTTCGTCGTCGGCGAGGGCTTCGAGTCGCTGATGACGGCCGACTACAGCCAGATCGAGCTGCGGGTGATGGCGCACCTCTCCGAGGACGCGGGCCTCATCGAGGCGTTCACCTCCGGTGAGGACCTCCACACCACGGCCGCCGCCCAGGTGTTCGGGGTCGAGCCCGGCGCGGTCGACGCGGAGATGCGCCGCAAGATCAAGGCGATGTCGTACGGCCTGGCGTACGGCCTGTCGGCGTTCGGTCTGTCCCAGCAGCTGAACATCGACGCGGGGGAGGCCCGCGCCCTGATGGACGCGTACTTCGAGCGCTTCGGCGGGGTCCGGGACTATCTGCGCCGGGCGGTCGACGAGGCGCGGGCGACGGGGTACACGGCGACGCTCTTCGGCCGCCGCCGCTATCTGCCCGACCTCAACAGCGACAACCGGCAGCGCCGAGAGGCCGCCGAGCGGATGGCGCTCAACGCACCCATCCAGGGCACGGCCGCGGACATCGTCAAGATCGCCATGCTGAATGTGGGCCGCGCCCTGGAGGACGCCGGCCTCACGTCCCGCATGCTGCTCCAGGTCCACGACGAAATCGTCCTGGAGATCGCCCCCGGCGAGGGCGCCCGCGTCGAGGACCTGGTCCGCCACGAAATGTCCAACGCGGTCCACCTCCGAGCCCCCCTGGACGTCTCGGTGGGCCACGGCCCGGACTGGGAATCGGCCGCCCACTGACCCCCGAGGAGGGGCCCGACCCCACACCGGGCCCCTCCGGAGGGACGGCTTCCCCCGCTGTCCTCTCATTCCGCCGCGACGGCGCTCCGCCAGGGCGGCGGAACTGTCCCCTTACTCCGCCGCGACGGCTTTCCCGCACGACGGTGCTATCCGGCGCTGTCGAGCGGGCCGGTCGGCTCCGCCGCAACGGCGCTGCCGAGCGGACCGGCCGCCCGGCGTTCCGGTGCCCCTCTCGAGCGGCTGCTTTTCCCTGCCGTCCTCTTACTCCGCCGCTACGGCGCTTCGCTGCGACGGTGCTGCCCGGCGGTGCCGTGCCGACCGGCTGGGTCTCCGCTCCCGTGCCCTTTCCGAGGGGCTGGTTTTCCTTGCCGTCCTCTTACTCCGCGGCTACGGCGCTTCGCTGCGACGGTG
>NZ_LIRK01000604.1 GCF_001419765.1 Streptomyces torulosus | reverse complement strand
TGGCAAGGCTTTTATCTGCCCTTCTCACAACCGTTGAAAGAAATCGGAGAAAGCGCTGTCAGACCTCTCGACAACCTCAGGGTTCACCCCTGACTCTTCCGATGGCCCTCCTGCGTCTCTCCACCTCCCCCCGGGGTCTCCCCACCCCGGCACCCGCAACCCGGAGTTGACATGACCGCTTCCTCACCCGCACCGCAGAACCCCAGGAACGCCCACCGCCCCGAACCACGCACCTCCGCCTCCCCGGTGCTGGGCCGCAGAGCCCTGCTGGCCGCGGCCGGCGGCGCGGTCGCGGGCACCGCCCTCGCCACCGGCACCGCCCACGCGGACGCGACCATCGCGATCAACCCGGCGACGAAGTACGGCACCTGGGAGGGCTGGGGCACCTCGCTCGCCTGGTGGGCGAACGTGTTCGGCGCGCGGGACGACTTCGCCGACCTGTGGTTCACGACGAAGACGACGACGTACAACGGCACGGCGCTGCCGGGCCTCGGCATGAACATCGCCCGCTACAACCTGGGCGCGTGCAGCACGAACTCGGTGAACGGCGAGTCGATGGTCGTGTCGCCGAACATCCCCGCGTTCAAGCAGATCGAGGGCTACTGGCAGGACTGGAACAACGAGGACCCGGCGTCCTCGGCGTGGGACTGGACGGCGGACGCCAACCAGCGGGCGGCGCTCACCAAGGCGGTGGCCCGCGGCGCGACGACCGAGCTGTTCGCGAACTCCCCGATGTGGTGGATGTGCAGCAACCACAACCCGTCGGGCGCCTCGGGCGGCGGCAACAACCTCCAGACGTGGAACTACCGCCAGCACGCCTCCCATCTGGCGGCGGTGGCCCTGCGCGCGAAGAACAACTGGGGCGTGAACTTCGCGACGGTCGACCCCTTCAACGAGCCGGCGTCGACATGGTGGACGGCCACCGGCACCCAGGAGGGCTGCCACATGGACCCGTCGGTCCAGGCCGCCGTACTCCCTTACATGCGCAGCGAGTTGGACAAGCGGGGCCTGCAGTCGGTCCGTATCTCCGCATCCGACGAGACGAACTACGACACGGCCCGCTCCACCTGGAACTCCTTCAACGCCACGACGAAGGGCCTGGTCAGCCAGGTGAACGTGCACGGCTACCAGGGCGCGAACGGCCGCCGCGACCTCCTCTACACGGACGTCGTGACGACCGCGGGCAAGAAGCTCTGGAACTCGGAGACGGGCGACAGCGACGGCACGGGCTGGACCCTCGCCCGCAACCTCTGTTACGACTTCCGCTGGCTGCACCCGACGGCCTGGGTCTACTGGCAGGTGATGGACCCGACGGCGGGCTGGGGCATGATCAAGTACGACGCGAACACGCTCCAGCCGGGCGCGATCGAAACGAAGTACTACGTGATGGCGCAGTTCAGCCGCCACATCCGCCCGGGGATGACGATCCTGGACGCGGGCTCCAGCTACACGGCGGCGGCGTACGACGCGGCGGCCCGCCGCCTGGTGATCGTCGCGATCAACACCGCCACGTCCGCCCAGACCCTGACGTTCGACCTCTCCCGCTTCACGACGGTCACGGGCGGCACGAACGGCCTGGTCCCCCGCTGGAACACCCACACCTCGGGCGGCACGGACCGCTACCGCGCCTACTCCGACACCCGCCTCAACGGCAAGTCGGTGGCGGTCCCGTTCGCGGCGGGCGCGGTACAGACGCTGCAGATCGACGGGGTGACGATCTAGGGGAGCGGGGTGGTGCGGGCCGGTGGCGCGAGGCGGAGCAGGGTGGTGCGGGCCGGAGCGGGAGCGGCGAGAGCCGCGCCCGCTCGCACGGCGAAAGTCGCGCCCCGGCCCGCACCCCACCCACAACCGGCCGGAAGCACCGCGCACCACCACCCCGTGGGCCTTCCCTGGGCAGTACGGTGTCGTCCATGCGCCCCGACACGCCTGCCGAGAACGTCGACCACCCCGCCGAAGCGGCCCGCCTGGAGCGGACCGCGGACCTCTACCCGGAGGACGCGGAACACCTCCTCATCCAGGCCGCCGCCCACCGCGAACTCGCCGGCGACCGCCCCACGGCGACCGCCCTCTACGACCGCCTGCTCGCCTCCACCACCCCCCTGGAGAACCCCCACCTCGTACGGGCCCTGAAGGCGTCGAACCTCTGGGAGTACGGCCACGAGGCCGAGGCGAGGGCGATCATCGACGGCATCCGAGCGGCCGCTCCCCGGGACCCGGCGCCCTGGGTGATCGTGGCGGAGGCGCTGGAGGCCCACGACGAGCTGGAGGCGGCCCAGGACACGTTCACGGCGGCCGCGCTGCTCCTGCTGACGGACGTGGCGGAGCCCCCGTACGCGACCCGCCCCCTCCTCTTCGGCCGCCACCGGGTGCGCCGCATGCTGGGCGCCCCGCACGACGACTGGGACGCCCTGGCGGACACCCTCCACTCGTCGTCGGTCTCCCTGGACGAGCTGCACGACCCGAAACGGGTCTGGTCCCTCGGCTCGGACAACCCGGCGGAACTCCAGGCGGAGATCTCCCGCCTGCGCGCGGAGTTGGGCACGTACAGGGAGGCCCTGTCCCGCCCGTTCCCGGTGGCGGTGCTCCACTGGCCGACCACAGAACTCTCGGAACTGGTGACGGCATACCCGGGCCTCTTCGCGGAGTACCCGTCACACGAGGACCACCTGGCGACCATAGAGTCCTCCCTGCGCGAACTGGCCGCGTCGGGCACCCCGAACCTGGGCATCGTGACCGGCACGGTCCCCTCCTACGAGGCCTTCGCAGCCTCGGAGGGCACGACCCCGGACGACGCGACCCTCCTCCCTCAGTACGCGACGACACTCGCGGCCCGGGGGCTGGCGGTGGAGTGGCCGCCGCAGAGGGGGAGCGCGTGCTGGTGCGGGTCGGGGCAGGCGTATGAGGGGTGCCACGGCGCCCCGAACTGATCTGACAAGCTCTCCGGCCCACCACCCAGCCGACCTCCCCTCAGCCCGGCCGGGCCACCCACCCTTTCGGGCCGCCCGCTCGCTTCTCCCCCGTGCCAGAGCGGCCCCCGTCAAGGGTGGCCCGCGGGGCACCATCGCCGCAGGCGACGCGAAGCACACCCTTGATACGGGGCGCGGAGGCATGACACTGCACGAGAAGCGGGCGGCCCCAGGGCAGGAGCTGTGCATATAACAAGCCGTCCGATTCAGAACCCACATCACCACCAGCGGCTTCGCCTCGAACTGCAGAGCACCCGCACTCGCTGCTCGCCATGCGAGAACCGACCGAAACGGTTCGCGGCGAAGGCTGGCACAATTTCCTCGTGGTCAACGCTGTGCCGTCCTCCCCTGCCGTCTCCGCCCGCATGAGCCGGCAGGGCTCCCGTGACACGACCCCCGAGGTGGCGGTTCGAAAACTCTTGCACGCCGCAGGGCTGCGCTACCGAGTCAATGTGCCGGTTCCCGGCATGGCCCGGCGCACGATCGACATCGTCTTCCCCAAGGCCAAGATCGCGATCTTCATGGACGGATGTTTTTGGCACGGCTGCCCCAAACACGCCACGCACCCGAAAGCGAACGCAGAGTGGTGGCGCCGGAAGCTGAACAAGAACATCGCCCGGGATCAGGAGACCACGGAGCACTTGCGAGAGGCTGGCTGGACGGTTCTCCGCTACTGGGAGCACGAAGCACCTAACGTCGTAGCTGAAGATGTCCAGTCTGCAGTCCTACGGCAGAGACTCCAGAAGTAAATCACGCCACGACAGACATCGAGTCTGTACGCCATCGACTTTGCCGTCGATCACACCTATCTTCATGGCATGTGCACTGATCCACTGGGTGGGGAGAGCCCTATGGGGAGACTGACATCGATCGACGTGTGTTCCGGTGCAGGAGGACTTGCTTTGGGCCTGGAACGCGCTGGCTTCGATCCGGTTCTACTCTTGGACCACAAACCGATCGCCTGCGAAACTCTGCGCCGCAACCGACCGTCCTGGAACACCTTCCAGATGGACCTCCTGGACTTTGACCCGAAGAAGCACCAGGAAGCCTACAGGGTCGACCTACTCTCTGCGGGTCTGCCCCGGGTGAAATCGGCTGCGACGACAAAAAGAGTAGAAACGGGCCTTGAGCTTCGCCTATTGAAGGCCACGGTCCATCTGGCTCGCACCATCCAGCCGTTGGTGCTGCTGATCGAAAACGTACCGGAGCTTGTGGCGGCCCCGGAACTCGAGGAGGCCCGTGAGTACATACAGAGCGAACTGGGGCACCTCGGATACGGGTTTCAATGGTTTGTTATCAACGCCGCCGATTTCGGCGTCCCCCAGGATCGCAAACAGGGCGTGCTCGTCGCGTTGAAGGATCGCTTCTGCGATCGATTCCTGGTCCCTGCCCCCACTGTGACTCGGCATGTCACCGTGGGTGAGGCTCTACTCCCGTCGATGTCGGCGCGAGGCTGGAGCGATGCTGAGGAATGGGCGGGGCAGGCCGACCGTGTGGCTCCGACTCTCGTGGGCGGATCCGACAACCGCGGAGGCGCCGATCTTGGGTTGACGGGCACGAAGAGAGCCTGGGCCCAAATCGGCATCAACGGCGCGGCGCTGAGCGACGAGGTGCCGGGGCCAGACGGGACCCAGGAGTCGGACACATCGGGGTCTCCACTGAAGAAGCTGACCGTGGAGCAGTCGGCCGTACTTCAGTCCTTCCCAGACGACTGGATTTTCGCAGGCAAGAAGACGGCCCGATACCGCCAGATCGGACACGCGTCACCGCCTCCGGTCGGTGAAGCCCTGGGGAGAGCGATCGCCGAGGCCCTTCGGCGCTGACCGGCCGTCTGGCCATCCCTACACTCATCCGCAGTACGGACAAGAGCACCACTCACCGCCGGCTACACTTCGATGCCATGACCCCAGTACAGCCTCATTTGCCTCAGCCTGCACTTTTCCGCATCGTGGACTTGTTTGCCGGTCCCGGTGGGCTGGACATCGCAGCGGAGGCACTGGGGGTGTCGAGTATCGGTGTCGAATGGGACGACGGCGCGTATGCCACCCGAACGCAGGCTGGTCTGCTCACCGTTCACGATGACGTCCGCAACTGCAAGCCCACCGACCTGGTTTTCCAGGGCGCCAACGTCTTGGCGGGCGGACCACCGTGCCAGACGTTCACTGTTGCCGGCCATGGTGCGGGACGTCGCGCCCTGGACACCGTTTTGAAGTTCGTCCAGCGTCTTGTGGATCGTGACAAGTGGTCCAATATCGAGGCGGATCTGGCCGACCTGAAGGACGAGCGCACCGGATTGGTGTTGCAACCTCTCCACTGGGCTCTGGAAGCCGTCGACGATCCTGAACTCGATCCCTATCACGCCATCGTGTTGGAGCAAGTTCCTGCAGTGCTCCCGGTGTGGGAAGAGTACGCCAAGGCGCTCAGCGACGAATACGAAACCGACTTCGGCGTCCTCCATACCGAGGAATTTGGTGTACCTCAGACACGTCGACGCGCCGTATTGATCGCACGCCGCCGCAGTGAGAACAACGTCTTGCACAGCCCTGAGCCGCTCAAGCTTCCTTCTCCGACTCACCAGCGCTACCGCGGAGGAACGAAGGTGGAGACCCAAGGCTTCACCTTCGCTGAAGTAGGGCCGGAAAGATGGGTGAGCATGGCGCAGGCATTGCCAGAGCGACCCTCGCCCTTCACAGTGATCTCCAATTACGGCACCGGAGGTGACCCAAAGGCACGTGGCGAGCGACGATCCGACCAGCCTTCGGCGACAGTGACGGGCAAGATCTCCAGGAACCGTGTAGTCGGGCCCGACGGAATCGACCGTTTCTCCTTCTCCGAAGCCGGCCGCCTGCAGACGTTTCCCGCCGCCTATCCATGGAGCGGCAAGGACATCTCGCAGCAGATCGGTAACGCCGTCCCCCCTCGGCTGGGAATGCACATCATCAGCGCGGCACTCGGTCTCGGCAGCCCTTCGAACGAGGCCCTGGACCGGCTGGCCTCGTGGAGCCCATCAGCAGACTGACGGAAACCTGCAAAGTCGATTCCGTCATGCCGACGACAGGATCGAGCAGGACGACGAGAGTCTCGCGCCAACGAGCAGGCTTCGAGGCCGCCCTAAGACGTTGTTTCAGGTGGTGAGTCGGCGGTAGCTGATGAGGGCTGCGGCTATGCCGACGAAGTGCTCGGCCTTGCGCTCAAGCGGCGGTGCAGGCGTCGGTATCCGGCCAGCCAGGAGACCGTTCTCTCAACAACCCAGCGATGTCGGCCGAGCCGCGTGGACGACTCGATGCCCTTGCGGGCGACGCGGTGGCGGATACGACGCCCACGAAGCCATTTCCGCAGGTGATCGTAGTCGTAGCCCTTGTCGGCATGGAGCTTGGCCGGACGCCGACGGCGCGGGCCGCAGCGGGAGCGGATGGGCGGGATTCCGCGCACGAGCGGCTCCAGGCCGAGGCTGTCGTGCATGTTGGCGCCAGAGATACCCAGCGACAGCGGCACGCCATTCCGGTCGGTGATCAGGTGAACTTTCGACCCCTGCTTGCCACGGTCGGTCGGATTCGGTCCCGTCAGTGGCCCCCTTTTGCAGCCCGGACGCTGACGGAGTCGATCGCACACCGCGACCAGTCCAGCTCACCCCGAGCGCCGAGCTCGTCAAGGATGAGCCGGTGCAGCCCGGCCCACACCCGGTCCCGGCTCCACTGGGCGAAGCGCCGGTAGACCGTGGGCCAGGCCGGCCCGAACACCGGCGGCAACTGCCGCCAGGTGCAGCCCGAGGTGGCCACGAAGATAATCGCCGCCAGGCACTCGCGGTCACCGGCCCTCCGTTTGCCGCCGCCCTGCGGGCGTATGACCTCTGTAAGCTGGACCACCCGACGAAACAGCGTCCACAACTCGTCCGGTACCAACCGCTCCACCAGATCCGTCATGCACGGCTCAACGAGCGAACACGCCATCAGAAACGGCGTCTAAGTGAGCGTTTGGTTCTCCTATCGGATGTTTCATGGCGAGTTTCAGCGGCCAGACGCGAGCATGGAAGCAAGCGATACGCCGGAAAAACGGCTTCTGCGGTAATCGGCAGACCAGTTATGCGCCGGATTCCTTGTAAAAGCTCCTGTCTCATTTAGGTACCTACCGGTTCACGCGAGATTGAGAACACACGCCCCGGTGCACCCAACACTCCGGCAGACGCCCTGCTCAGGCCGACCGCCACCGCATACCCAGGCATCATGCAGCCCTCACGGCCCTACCCCAGCGACCTGTCCGACGCCCGCTGGGAACTCATCCGCCCCACCCTCGAAGCCTGGCGCCAGGCCCGCAACGGCATCCGCAAACCCACCCACGACCTGCGCGCCCTGATGAACGCCATCCTCTACGTCGACCGCACCGGCATCCCCTGGCGCTACCTGCCCCACGACTTCCCGCCCCACCAGACCGTCTACGGCTACTTCGCCCACTGGGAAGCCGACGGCATCTTCGACCAGCTCACCGGCCTCTTACGCGGCAAAGTCCGCCAGGCCGAAGGCCGCACCAGCGAGCCCAGCGCCTGCCTGATCGACAGCCAGAGCATCAAAACCTCCGCAACAGTCCACCTGACCAGCCAAGGCATCGACCCCGCCAAGAAAATCATCGGACGCAAGCGGCACATCGTCACCGACACGCTCGGCCTCCTGCTGGCCGTCGCCGTCACCGCGGCCAGCGTCCACGACTCCGCCGCCGGCACCCAACTCCTCACCAAAGTCCGCAAGCGCCACCCCACCATCACCAAAGCCTGGGCCGACAACGGCTACAAGACCAAAGCCGTCGAACACGCCGCCCACCTCGGCATCGACCTCGAAATCGTCCAACGCGACCCCACCACCCGCGGCTTCCACGTCCAGCCACGCCGCTGGGTCATCGAACGCACCCTCGGCTGGCTCATGCACCACCGCCGCCTGGCCCGCGACTACGAAACCCACCCCCACCGCTCAGCCGCCATGATCCAACTCGCCGCCATCAACCTCATGACCCGCCGCCTCACCCACGAAACAACCACCAACTGGCGTGACAGCCAAGCCAAATGAAACGGGCAACCGAGAACCAAACGCTCACTAAAAGAGCGTTTTGTCCCGGCAAGGTTGTTTGGTGGCGCTTCGAGGGGTGGGTGGGGCTGTGGCTGCTGAGGCGAGAGTGGTCGATGCGGTCTGCGCGACAGGAGACTCCATATCTCTGCCCGTTTGAGTCGGGTCGCTCCTGTCTGATCCCAAAGCGCCCCCGGTTGACGCTGTTTGCGCCCTGGGGATGCATCGTGCCCGACGGTACTACCGAAACATGACGCGACAGCGCCCGTATCCCAGCGACCTGTCCGATGCCCGCTGGGAGCTGATCGGCCCCACGCTCACTGCCTGGCGGGCCGAGCGCAGA
>NZ_LIRK01000603.1 GCF_001419765.1 Streptomyces torulosus | reverse complement strand
TCCTCGGCGCCGAGGACGCGGTGATCTCCGACGCCCTCAACCACGCCTCCATCATCGACGGCATCCGCCTGTCGAAGGCCCGCCGCTTCCGCTACGCCAACCGCGATCTCGCCGACCTGGAACGGCAGTTGAAGGAGGCCACCGAGGGCGGCGCCCGGCGGAAGCTGATCGTCACCGACGGCGTCTTCTCCATGGACGGCTATGTGGCCCCGCTCCGCGAGATCTGCGACCTCGCCGACCGCCACGACGCCATGGTCATGGTCGACGACTCCCACGCCGTCGGCTTCACCGGCCCCGGCGGCCGCGGCACCCCCGAACTGCACGGCGTCATGGACCGCGTCGACATCATCACCGGCACCCTCGGCAAGGCGCTCGGCGGCGCCTCCGGCGGTTACGTCGCCGCCCGCGCCGAAATCGTCGCCCTGCTGCGGCAGCGGTCCCGCCCGTACCTGTTCTCGAACACCCTCGCCCCGGTGATCGCCGCGGCCTCCCTGAAGGTCCTCGACCTCCTCGAAGCGGCCGACGACCTGCGGGTCCGGCTCGCCGAGAACACGGCGCTGTTCCGCCGCCGGATGACCGAGGAGGGCTTCGACATCCTCCCCGGCGACCACCCCATCGCGCCCGTGATGATCGGGGACGCGGCGAAGGCGGGCCGGCTGGCCGAGCTGCTCCTGGAGCGCGGCGTGTACGTGATCGGCTTCTCCTACCCGGTCGTCCCGCAGGGCCAGGCCCGCATCCGCGTACAGCTGTCCGCGGCGCACTCGACGGCCGACGTGAACCGTGCGGTGGACGCGTTCGTCGCGGCGCGGGCCGAGCTGGAGGCCTGAGGGAAGGCTGGGCGGACCGGTCAGGGGAAAAGCGGGGGTTTGAGAGAATCGGTCCCATGATCGAGGCACGGCGGCTCCACATCCTTCGTGCGGTGGCCGACCACCGCACGGTGACGGCGGCTGCCGCCGCGCTGTATCTCACCCCCTCCGCCGTCTCCCAGCAGCTCACCGCGCTGGAGCAGGAGACCGGTCACCGGTTGGTCGAGCGGAGCGCGAGGGGCGTACGGCTCACCCCGGCCGGCGAGATCCTGCTGAGCCACACCAACGCCGTCCTCGCCCAGCTGGAGCGGGCCGAGGCGGAGCTGGCCGCGTACCGCTCGGGCGCGGCCGGCACGGTCACGGTCGCCTCCTTCGCCACCGGGATCGCCCAGGTCGTCGCGCCCGCCGTGGCCCGCCTCGCCGAGTCGTCCCCCGGTATCCGGCTGCGCGTCCAGGACGCCGAGGGGGACGCGAGCCTCCCGATGGTCCTGGACCGGCAGGTCGACATAGCGGTGGCCGTCGAGTACCGGGGCGCACCCGCCGCCGACGACCCCCGGCTCACCCATGTCCCGCTGTACGCCGAGCCCTTCGACGCGGTGGTGCCCCTGAACCACCGGCTGGCCGACGCCGAGGAGGTGCCGCTCGCGGATCTGGCGAAGGATCCGTGGATCGGCCCGTACCCCGGCAACCCCTGCCATGACGTGGTCGTCCTGGCCTGCGAGAACGCGGGCTTCCAGCCCCGCCTGGAACACTCCTCCGACGACTTCCGCGCCGTCGTCGCCCTCGCCTCCGCCGACGCGGGCGTGGCCCTCGTGCCACGCTCCGCCCTGCGCGGCATGGACCTGACCGCGGTGGTCGTCCGCCCCGTCGACGGGGTGGCCCCCACCCGCCGCGTCTTCGCCGCGGTGCGGCGGGGGGCGGAGGGGCACCCACTGATCCAGCCGGTGCTGGAGGCGTTGGGAGAGGCGGCGGGGTAGGTCGGGCGCTGGTGGCGCTGGGGGCGCGCCTCTATTCCGAGCATCTCGTTTCTGGGATAGCATCCCGAATATGGGAATCGCGGAAGAGGTGCTGGACCCTGTCGACATCCGCCTCGCCGCTCGTCTCGCCGAGTTGCGGGCCGAGCGAGGCTGGCCGTTGGGGGAGTTGGCCGAGCGCAGCGGGGTGAGCCGTTCGACGTTGTCCCGCGCCGAGCGGGCCGAGACCAGCCCGACGGCGGCGCTGCTGAACCGCCTCTGCCATGTCTACGGTCGGACCATGTCCCAGCTGCTCAGCGAGGTGGAGGCCGAGCCCGTCACCGTCCTCCGCGCGGCCGACCAGGTCGTCTGGGAGGACAAGGCGTCCGGCTTCGTACGGAGGTCGGTGTCGCCGCCCGCGGCCGGACTGCGCGGGGAACTGGTCGAGGGACGGCTCACCGCGGGCGCCGACATCGCGTACGACGGCCCGTCCGTCCCCGGCCTCGAACAGCACATCTGGGTCCTGGCCGGCGCCCTCTCGGTGACGGACCGGGGCGTGGAGCATGAACTGGCCGTCGGGGACTGTCTGCGGATGAGGGTCTGGGGGCCGGTGCGCTTCAGATGTCCGGGCCCGGAGGACGTGCGGTACGCGCTGGTGGTGGTCGAACCGTGATCGCGATCGAGCGGCTCGACGACCGCCCTCGACTGCTGGCGGCCGTGGAGGAGTTGGCGGAGCTGCTGGTCCGCACCGTGAACGGCGGGGCCTCCGTCGGCTTTCTCGCACCGCTCGACCGCGCGGCGGCCACGGCCTGGTGGCGGCGGCGGGCCGAGGCGGTCCTGGCGGGGGAACTCGGCGTGTGGGTGGCGCGTGACGGGGGCCGGCTGATCGGCACGGTGAGCCTCGCCTTCCCGGACAAGCCCAACAGCCGCCACCGGGCCGAGCTGGTGAAGCTGATGGTCCACCCGGACGGGCGGGGGCGGGGCGTCGGCAAGGCGCTGCTCGCGACCGCCGAGCGGGCGGCCCTCGACGCCGGTGTCACCCTGCTCCACCTCGACACGGAGACCGACAGCCCGGCCGAGTACGTCTACGCCAAGGCGGGCTGGACGCGGATCGGGGCGATCCCGGACTACGCGGCGGATCCGTACGGAAGCCTGCGGCCGACGTCGATCTACTACAAGCGGGTCGGGTCGGCGGCCGAGGACACCGCGGGGGCGGCGACTCCCACCGGGTGATTGTCAGTGGTGGCCGCTACTGTGCGTCGCATGCCGGATGCTGAAGACGTACGACGTGTCGCCCTCTCGCTGCCCGACACCACCGAGAAGGTCGCCTGGAACATGCCCACCTTCCGGGTCGCGGGCAAGATGTTCGCGACGCTGCCCGAGGACGAGACGTCCATTGCCGTGCGCTGTCCCAAGGAGGAGCGCGACGAGTTGGTGCTGGCCGAGCCGGAGAAGTTCTGGATCGCCGACCACGAGGCGGGGTTCGCCTGGGTGCGGGTGCGATTGTCCGCCCTGGAGGGCGAGCCGGAACTGCGGGACATCCTCGCCGACTCCTGGCGCCAGGCAGCCCCGAGCCGACTCCTCGACACCTACCCGGAACTGGGGATACCTGCCACCGAGTAGGGGCCGTTCGGCCGGGTGGGGGTGCCGGTGGTGGACGAACCGGTGGTACTGAACCGGGGCGGCTCACTGGCCCCCACCCCGGGCAAATACCTTCGCCATGGGGATCTCGTCCGAGCGTGATGACCACTGTGCACGAAGACAACGGCCGTCGTGGGCGCACACGGTACACCCTGGCTGATGCGAGGCAGGACGGGCATGCCTGGGGTGTTTGCGCTGAGGTGGAAGGGCTGTTCGGCGAACCCCAGCGGGGGATCTACGAGTTGTTCGGCTGGGTTCCAGAGGCAGAAGCGCGCGGCTGGATCGGCAGTCGGGTGTGGATGGTGCCGGACGACGAGACGCTCGATCCCTGGCTGCTGGAGGACGCGGAGAGCCTGGGACGGCTCCCCGGGACGGACAGTGTCGTGCTCACCGGCCTGGACGAGTACGAAGGTCCGCCCGAGGGACACAGGGGGCGAGTTCGTGTGCACGACGGGCACCGCTGGCTGGGCTCCTCCCGGGAGTTCGCCCGCGTCCTGCCGCCCGAACAGTCGGCGCCCCCGCTGGTCCTCCGAGGGCTCGCCCAGGGTGATCAGCTGCGGGAGGCACTGATGAAGGGCACCCGGCGGGCGCTGGACCTGGAGCAGGCCGCCCTGGAGATACAGGACGATCAGGGCGAGCCGCTCACCGAACGCCTGCTCTGGGCCAGAGTCAGCGCCTGGCGCCCGTCCTCCTACGGGACGGATCGGATCGACCTGGAGCTCGACGGAGAGCTCTTCACGCCCGTTCCCGCATACGCCCGGCCCATCTGGGAGCGGTGGTTCGCCGGGCCGCCGGACACCCAGGGTGCCTGGGCCGGCCTCGACACCCGGCGCCGCGGAGCCTGGCTCGACCTCGTCCGAGAGCGGGCCTGCCGGCGCACCCATCGTGACCGGCCGGCCGGTCACGCCTACGTACTCGACGGCCGTCACGTCACCGACGAACCGGGTCTCTACCTGGCGCTCGGCGAAGCGGTGAACGGCCCGGGAGGGTACTTCGGCGGCTGCCTGGCCGCCGTTGACGAATGTCTGGGCGGCACCTTTGGCTACACCGCCCCCGCGACTCTGCTCTGGCAGGACGCGGCGATCGCACACAAGCACCTGTCCCGGGCCCTGACACCGAACGGCGAACCGTACGACCTGTTCGCCGAGGTCCTCGACGTTCTGAAGGGCCGCATGCACGTCACGCTGGCGTGAACCGCGGCCCGCCTGCCGGGCGGTTGACCCGTGCGTCCAGGAAGCTGGCGATCCGCTGGCGCAGTGAGGGCGCGTCCAAGCCATGGGCGGTCACGTGTTCCTCGATCTGTCCGTACCGTCGCAGTTCCGGGCGGCCGACCCCGAGGCCCAGGACGCGGTGGGGCGCATCGGCGAGCGCGTCGTTCGCGGCGGCCGTGGACGTGCCCGCCAGATACGGCTCCACCAGCACCACATCGGTGCCCGCCGCCTCGGTCGCCCGGCGCAGCGCGCCCGCGTCGAAGGGGCGCACCGTGGTGGCGTACAGCACCGTCACATCGAGCCCCTCCGTCGCCGCGAGCACGGCGTCGAGCATCGGCCCGACGGCGACGACCACCCCGCGGCGCCCCTCGCGCACCGTGAGGAACCTCTGTCCGTCCACCGCCAGCGCACGCCCGTTCGACTGCACGGACAGGCGGACGTACACCTTGTCGTCCTTGGCCTCGCCCGCGCCGATCGCGTGCCGGAGCAGTGTCTCGGCCTCGTCGGGGTGCCCCGGCACATGCACCGTCCAGCCGTCGAGCGTGTCGAGCAGGGCCACGTCGCCCGGTGCCATGTGCGTGTAGCCGCCGGCGGGCCAGTCGAAGGAGGCGGCGGCGCTCACCAGGACCGCGCCCACGTCCTGGTGCCCGAGATCCAGCTTGACCTGCTCGAAAGGTCGCTCCACCAGAAAGCTGGCGAAGGTGTGCATCACCGGTCGCAGCCCGGTCAGCGCCAGTCCCGCGCCCGTGCCGATCAGCAGCTGTTCACGGATGCCGACGTTGACGACCCGGTCCGGATGTCGTCGCTCCGCCTCCGCGAAGCCGTCCCTGCCGATCTCGGCGAGGACCACCGCGACCCTGGGGTCCTCGTCGAGCAGCCGGGAGACGACAGGGGCGAAGCGTTCCCGCATGGTGTCCATGAGTGCGGAGTGTCCTTTCGGAAGAGGTGTGAGAGGGGCTGGAGGGGAGGAGAGGAGAGTCGTGAAGGGGGAGAGCGCCGGCCGGGTCAGGTCTGGCTGGGTGCGGGGGCGTTCTTCGGCTCCACGCGGGCCACCACGACCCGGGGGCGGCCCGGATGCGGGGCGGTGAACGCTGTGTGGAGCGCCTCGTGGTTGCGGCCGTCCACCGTCTCCGCGGACCAGCCCGCCGCCTCGAACCGCGCGGCGATGCCGCCGGGCCGTGCGTGGCTGGCGGAGGAGTTGTCGATCACGATCGTGTGGAGCCGGTCGAGTCCGGCCGGGCCCGCGAACGCGATCGCCTCGTGATTACTGCCCTCGTCCAGCTCCGCGTCCCCGATGAGCACCCACACCGCCGGATCGGGGCGCCCCTGGGCGCGCAGGCCGAGCGCCGTCCCCACCGCGATCGGCAGGCCGTGGCCGAGCGAGCCGCTGCCGATCTCGGCGCCCGGCACCAGCACCCGGTCCGGGTGGTGGCCGAGCGGCGAGTCGTACGAGCCGAATCCGGGCAGCCACTCGACCGGGAGGAAACCCTTCGCGGCGAGCACCGCGTAGTACGCCATCGGCCCGTGCCCCTTGGAGAGCAGGAACCGGTCGCGCTCCGGGTCGTCCAGCCGCTCCGGTCCCACCCGCAGCACCCGGTCGTACAGCACCCACAGCGCGTCCAGCGTGGACGTCGCCGCGGGGCCGTGCTTCTCGGCGCCCGTCATCAGCGCCATCAGCCGGGGCAGATCCTTGAAGCCGTAGGTACGTTCCGTCGTGGTCGTCATGCAGAGCAGCGTGCTACCTCAACCAAAGTTGAGGTCAAGCGGTGATCGTGCGCGAGCTCTCGGCCCCGCCGAGCTGACCCGCCGACCGGTCGCGCCCGCGATAAACGGGTGCGCGATCACCGGCCCGAGTGCGGTATTGTTTCCGTGCGCGTTCGGCCAGGGGAAAGCCCAGGTCAGGCGGGCAACGGGACGTGGCGCAGCTTGGTAGCGCACTTGACTGGGGGTCAAGGGGTCGCAGGTTCAAATCCTGTCGTCCCGACTTTGCGAAGTCGAAGGTCAGAGGCCGCTTCAGAGAAGATCTGAGGCGGCCTTTCCCTGCGTCCGGAGCCATCCTTGGGCATGCTGCACTCCAGATCCGAGCAACCGGGCACCGGGGAGGCATCGCATGAGGATCGTCATCACGGGGGGTTTCGGCTTTCTGGGGCGGCTGGTCGCCGGCGCGTTGTTGGAGAGGCGGACGTTCCGTGGAGCGCCGATCGAGCGCCTGGTGCTCGCCGACCGGGTCGTGCCGGACGGCGAGCCGTTGGCCTCCGACCCGCTCGTGGAGGTCGTGCCGGGCGAGCTGGCCGACCGGCTCGACACCGTGTTCGCGGAGCCCGTGGACCTGGTCGTCCATCTCGCCGCCGCCGTCTCCGCCGAGTGCGAGGCCGACTTCGACCTCGGCATGCGCGCGAACCTCGACACCACCCGCGCCCTCCTCGAAGCCACCCGGACCCAGTCGGCCGCCGGCGGACCGAGCCCGCGGCTCGTGTTCTCCAGCAGCGTGGCGGTCTACGGCCCCGACCCGGCACTGCCGCTCCCGCCCGTCGTCAGCGAAGCGACCCTGCCCACGCCACGCTCCAGCTACGGCATCCAGAAACTCATCTGCGAGCAGCTGATCGCGGACCACACCCGGCGCGGATTCGTCGACGGGAGGGTCGCCCGCCTGATGACCGTCGCCGTGCGGCCCGGCCAGCCGAACGCGGCGGCCTCCGGGTTCCTCTCCGGCATCATCCGCGAACCCCTCGCGGGCCTCCCCGCCGTCTGCCCCGTACGGACCGACCTGCGGGTGGCCCTCGCCTCCCCGCACCGCACCGTCGCGGCCCTGCTGCTCCTCGCGGAGGTCGACCGCGGCACGGGACCGGGGCGACTCGACGGGGGACTGCCGGTC
The DNA here is from genome assembly GCF_001419765.1 of Streptomyces torulosus. Taxonomy (GTDB): domain Bacteria; phylum Actinomycetota; class Actinomycetes; order Streptomycetales; family Streptomycetaceae; genus Streptomyces; species Streptomyces torulosus. Next base: position 13,506 of record NZ_LIRK01000603.1, on the reverse strand, counting down.
AACCTTCCGGCGCTCACCGTCTCCGTCGCCGAGATGATCGCCACGCTGCGGCAGGTCGCCGGTGACGCCGTCGCGGACCTGGTCACCGTCGCCCCCGACCCCGCCGTCGAGGCCATCGTGGGCTCGTGGCCGTCCGCCTTCGACCACTCCCGCGCCGCCGCGCTGGGGCTGGAGCCCGACCCGGACTTCGCGTCGGTGGTGCGGGACCACCTCGCCGGTTCCCCGAGGGAATCCTGATCGGCCGGTAGTCGTCTGGCCACGGGCGGGGCAGTGGCCATAGCTTGTGCGACCTTCGCGTCCTGGGGGTCACGTGAACGGTCTCCGTACGGTCCTCGTCTGCCTTGTGATCATGTGCGTCGCGCTGGTGTCACCGGCCGCGGCCGTCACGCCGGGCTGGTCCGCGCTGCCCGTACCGGCGGCGGCCCCGCCCGTGAGCGTGGCCCATCTCGCCGCCCGCGGGCCCGACGAGGCGTGGGCCACCGGGGCCGAGCAGTCCGCCGACGGACCGCGACCGGTTCTGTACCGGTGGAACGGCACCGCGTGGAGCCGGGAGACGGCCTTCCCCGGCGCCGGCGAACCCGGCCGCCTCGGCAAGGTGCGGTTCGTGGGCGACGAGACGTGGATCTTCCACGCGCGCGGGGGAGACGGGGAGATCCTGCGGCGGTCGGCGGCCGGATGGAGCGCGCTCCCGCTGCCGCGGACCCTGTGGACCTACCAGGACTTCACCGCCGTACCCGGCGCCGCATGGGTGATCGGCGAGGACGACACCGGGCTGAAAGTGCTGCACCACGACGGCTCCCGCTGGACCGAGCAGGACACCCCCGACGACGTGCTGTACCTGATGGGGATCACCGCGCGCAGCGCCACCGACGCCTGGGCCTGGGCGGACACCAGCACCGGGACCTCCGTCCTGCGCTGGAACGGCACCGCCTGGCGCGACGCGAACGTACCGCTGCCCCCGGACAGCAACGTGCACACGATCCTGCTCGAACCGTCCGGCCGGGTCACGATCGGCGGCAGCCGGTACGTCGACGGCGCGGCCCGCGCCTACCTGATGCGCTGGAACGGGCACGGCTGGCACACCACCCACCCCGCGCTGGGCGACGCCTCCACCGAGGCGATGGTGCGCGGCCCCGACGGCGCGCTCTGGCTGCCGGTGCGCAGCGACCGCGCGTTCCAGTCGAAGTACGCCCGCGTACAGGGCACGCGCACCACCTTCTCCTACGGCCCGGAGCGCACGAACGCGATCGACGTCCGACCGCGTGCGCTGACCAGGGCCGGGTCATCGGTGCTGTCCTTCGGCACCGTCGAGATCTACGGCTCGAAACCGAACCTCATGAGCGAGCGGCTGGGAGGCTGACCATGACACGCGGATTCCCCGTCGTACGGCGCCCGCGTGCCGTGTGCGTCGCGCTCGTGGCCGGCCTGCTGGCGTTCATGACGCTCACGAATCCGGCCGCCGCCGACACCCCGGCATGGCAGCACGTCCCGGTTCCGGCGCAGGTGCGCCCCCAGGCCGCGCTGAACGAGGCCGTGGCGTTCGGGCCGGACCGGGCGTGGGCGGTGGGCACCGACGCCGTCGGCCGCGAGGCGCCGGGCTTCCCGCTGGTGCTCCGCTGGGACGGAACCGCGTGGCGGCGTCAGAGCCTGCCCGGCGTGGCCTGGCAGGGAGAGCTGCTGTCCGTCGCCGCGACCTCACCGACCGCGCTCTGGGCGGTCGGCCGTGACGCGACAGGCGGTGCCCGCCTGCTCCACTCCGACGGCGCCGCCTGGTACGAGAGCCGGCCCCCCCGCGGCGTCGTGCTGAGCGAAGTCGTCGCCGGGGGCGGTGAGACCTGGCTGATCGGTTCGCGGGACGGCACGCAGGTACTGCTGCGCCGGGACGGGAGCGCCTGGCGGGACGTGCCCCCGCCGCCGGGAGCCGTGTACGGCCTGCACATTCTGGCGGCGGACGACGTGTGGGCCGCGGGCGCCACCGGCGCGGGCGCGGCCGTGTCGCACTGGGACGGGCAGACATGGCGGCAGACCGTCGTGGACGGCTTCCCGAGGTCGGCCGTGTCCACCGTGCTGGCGGTCTCGCCGACCGAGGTGTGGGCCGGCGGTACGGCCGGGTTCATCGGCGGGCCGCCGGGTCGGCCCATCCCGCCCCTGCTGGCCCGCTACGACGGACAGACGTGGAGCCGGGTGACCGTGCCCGCCGACTTCGGCGCGGTCACCTCACTCACGCCCACCCCGTCCGGCGCGCTGGGCTGGGTCTCGGTGGCCCGCTCCCAGAAGTGGGGCCCGCCGGGCGGCACCCCCCTCGTCCCCGGGCCGGCCTTCCTCGCCTGGAACGGGCAGACGTTCACCGAGTACGGCGAACCGGAGGTGGCCGGGGAGGGCGGCTCCTCGATGCTGCGGCTGGCACCCGTACCCGGCACGGCGACCGTGTGGTCCGTCGGCCGCGCCGCCGGCCCCGAGGGCACGTTCGCCCCACGCATCCTCAGATTCGGCTGAGCCGCTCCGGGGCCGGGCGCCGGAACGGTCAGTCCTTCAGCGCGACCAGGACATGGCTGTCGCCGTACTGCCAGACGGGCGTGATGTGGGCGAAGCCCGCCGCGCGCAGGAGTTCTACGTGGGACGCCAGGGGCAGGCCGTTGTCGTTGCCTTCGTGGTTGCCGGACGCGGCCCGCCGCTTCTCGCGCTGTGCGAACAGGTCGGCCAGCTCCGGGTCCTCGGCGGCCGCGGCCCACCAGGACCGCCAGTCCTCGTGCTCGCGGGTGCGCGACCGCTCGGCACATCGGCGGCCCACCACGGCGGTGAGGTCCGAGCACCGGCGGTCGTCCAGGGCGAAGTGGTCGCCGTTGACGAGGGCCCCACCGGGCCGCAGCAGGGTGAACAGACTCCGGTAGGTGCCCAGCAGGGTCCGCTCGGAGAGGTAGTGGAGGGCGGTGGTGGAGACGACCGCGTCCAGGGGGCGGTCCAGGCCGAGGGTGTCGGGCCAGCGGGCTTCGCCGACGACGGCGTCGACGAAACGGGCGGCGTTCGCGTGGTGCGTGCGGCCGAGTTCGAGGAGCAGCGGGTCCATGTCCACGGCGACGATCTCGGCGGTCGGCAGCCGCGCGGCGAGCCGGGCGGCCATCGAACCCGGTCCGCAGCCGAGGTCGAGCAGGAGCGGCCGGGTCCGGTCGGTGGTGACGTGCTCGACGACATCGGCGATGACCGTGAACCGTTCCTCGCGGGCGACGGCGTAGTGCTGTTGCTGGCGTTCCCAGCGGTCGATCCACACCTCGGCCGTCTCCATGCTCACGCCCATGGCCTCGCGTCGCCTCTTCCGTCTCGCACCGCCGGTTGTGATCAAAACCTACCGGTTATTGGAAACGGTTTCCATTCGCGTGGGTGGCGGATGCAAGGTGCCGGGCGCGCGGCCCCTCTACGCCAGCCCCGCCAGCACACCCAGCAACTCGTCGATCTCCCCCGCCGTGTTGTACACGTGCACGCTCACCCGTACCGAGCCGTCCCGTTTGTCGGTGCCGGCCTGGCAGAGGTTGTCGGCGCGGACCATGAAGCCGTGGCTGTACAGGATGAAGCCCAGGTCGTCCGAGGGGATGTCGCGGTGGCGGAAGGTGACGATGTCGTGGCGTCGCTGGACCGGGGAGTCGGCGGCCAGGCTGGCCCGGCAGCCGAGGACCTCGTACGGGGCGAGGTGGCGCAGCCCCTCCGTGAAGCGGGCCGTGAGCGCCGTGGTCCAGCGGGCGATCCGGTCCGGGCCGGTGGTGTCCAGCCAGTCCAGCGCGGCCTCCAGCGCCGCGATCCCCACCGTGTTGGGGGTGCCCTGCCAGCCGCCCGGCCGGAACTCCGGCCCGCGGGCGGGGGAGTTGCGGGCCCACACCGCCCCGGAGCCGGGCAGGGCCAGGGCCTTGTGCCCGGAGAACGCCACGAAGTCCACGTCGAGGCGGTCCACGGACAGCGGCACATGGCCGACGCCCTGCGCGGCGTCCAGGCAGATCGGCACGTGCGGGCCGACGGCCTCGCGGACGCGGTGCACGTTCATGTCGCCGCCGTACACGTGATGGACGTGGGTGACGGCGACGAAGCGGGTGCGCGGGCCGATCACCGAGGGCAGCGCCCGGTGGTCGTAGTCGCCGGACGACTCCTGGTACGGCAGGGGCCTCACCCGTACGGTGACGCCCAGTCGCGCCAGCAGGTCCCGGACCTCCAGCCAGGGGTCCAGATTGGCCCGGTGGTCGGCGAAGGGGACGAGGATCTCGTCGCCGTCCGAGAGGAGGCCCGCGAGCCAGTCGCGGGCGATCGTCCGCAGCCCCTCGGTGGTGCCGCCGGTGAAGTGGACGCCCGAGCGGTCCGGCTCGGGGTCGCCGAGGAACTCCTTGACGCGCCGCCGGGTGCGCTCCACCAGGGCCGTGGTGCGGTTCGCCCAGGGGTAACCGCCCCGCCCCGCATTGGCGTTGGCGGTCGTCAGATAGGTCTGTACGGCGTCCAGGACGGCCCGCGGCTTCTGCGTGGTGGCCGCGCTGTCGAAGTAGGTGACGTCCGGGTGCGCGGTGATGATGGGGAACTGCTCCCGCACCGCACGCTGCCAGTCGGCCAGCTCCTCCAGATCGCTTCCCGGCACGGTGTCAGTCCCTCACCAGCGGGGCGCCGGCGTCACGCCACGCGACGATCCCGCCGGACAGACTGCGGACGTCGGGATGGCCCATACGGGTCAGCAGTGCCGCGTAGCGGGCCGACTTCTCGCCGACCGGACAGGCCAGCAGCACCGGCTGCCGCTTGCTGAACGGCAGGCCGCCGCGGACGAGTTCCTCGAACAGCTCGTCGGTGATGTTGACCGACCCGTCGATGTGCAGCGCGGCATACGCCTGCGGCCCGCGCAGGTCGACCACCAGCGGCCGGGGCACGCCGCCCTCGATCCACCGCCGGGCCGCCGCCGCGTCGATCACCGCGGCCTCCGCCCGCACCTCCGCGTCGGACAGAGCCGACGCCGAGTGCCGGCGGGCCGGCCGGCCCAGCAGCTCGGGGCGGCGCTGCCGTACGTACCCGAGGTAGCTCTCGGCGCGGTCGCAGACGATGAAGACCGCCGTCCGCCGCTCACCCTCCGCCAACCCGGCGTCCAGCGGGCGGAGATGGCGCACCGCGCCGTGGAAGGCGGCGCCGCCCGTGGGGCCGCTCAGCAGTCCGCAGCGGCGGATGAGGGTCAGCATTCCGTCGATGGCCTCGTCGGCGGTCACCGACTCGATCGTGTCGTACGTCGCCGGGTCGAACAGACCCACCTGGTGCACCTCGTCGATGGTGCGGATACCGGGGATGAAGTCCGACTTGTGGGCGACGAGGCCGACCACCCGTACGCCGGGGTCGTGTTCGCGCAGGACGCGGGCCACGCCGGTGGAGGAGCCCGCCGTGCCCACGCACGCCACGAACCAGTCGGGGGCGCGGCCGTCGAGGTCCTTGACGATCTCCGGGCCGGTGCCCGCCGCGTGGGCCTCGGTGTTGCGCGGGTTGAAGTACTGGTCGGTGTGCAGATACGTCTCGTCCGGGCCGGTGAGGGTCTGGTGGAAGCGGGTGAGCGGGTCGTCGGTGTCGGTCGGGTCGAGACACTCGCTCTGCCCCGGCAGCTCCTCGATCTCCGCGCCCAGCAGCAGGAGCAGGTCCTTGATCTCGGGGACCCGCATCCGGTTGGTGACGCTCTTGAAGCGCAACCCGTGCATCCCCGCCAGCAGCGCCAGGGCCTTGGCGGTGTTGCCGCTCGACAGCTCCACGACCGTCGCCCCGCGCTCCGCCGCCGAGGCGAGTCCTGGCCCGGCCATGTGCCAGGCGGCCCGGTCCTTCACCGAGCCGAACGGATTGAGCATCTCCAGCTTGGCGTACAGGTCGATGTGGCGCAGCCCGTGCACGGCCGGGTCGATCCGCACCAGCGGCGTGTTGCCGATGGCCTCCGTGATGCTGTCGTACCTCATGAAACCGGTCCACCCGCTTCCGTGATCGGCCAGTACTCCTCGTCGAGACGCCACCTCCAGGAGTCCCGCTCCCGGGTGACGGCGACCGTGCGGGCGAGCGGCTGCCGCTGCGCACGGTGGGCGTGGAAGTCCATCGCGTATCCGGCGGTGTTGGCGAACGCCAACAGGTCGCCCACGGACGGCGGCCGGGGCAGGTGGACCTTGCGGCGGGTGATCAGATCGGCCTCCAGGCAGAGATTGCCCGCGAGATAGACCCCCACCGGCCCCTCGTCGGCGTCCGCGTGCGCGCCCGGGCGGGGGACGAGGACCGGGTCGACGAGCACCCCGTGCTCCTCCAGGCTGACGTCACCGGCGTTCATGCCGAGCCGTACCAGCAGATCGCCCGAGTCCGCGCCGGCGCGGCGTACGTCGAGGACCCGCGCCAGCGTCAGTCCGCACTGGTCCAGCAGGGCCCTGCCCGGCTCGACGAGCAGCGTCACCCCCGCCTGACGCACCAGGTCGGCCAGGCTCGACGTCTCGTCCGCCGGGGTCGAGGCGAGCAGGGCGGCGAGGGCGTCCGCGCCGGCGACGGGGGAGTGGTACGGGTAGTAGCCGGAGAAGGTCTTGTGCCGGTGGAAGTGCTCGGGCCGGGTGCTCTCGTGGAAGCGGCGCCAGTCGTCCGCGCCCACGTAGTCCACCGCGAAGCCGCCGCCCACGCTGACCCGGTCGGCGCGCAGCCCCAGGGTGCGGGCGTGCGCGCACAGCCGTACCGACCGGGCGGCCAGGTCGGCCCGTTCCTGGATGTCGTAGCCGGAGAGGTGGAAGCTGAACCCCGCCATGTCCACGTGCTCGCTGCGGCAGCGGCCGAGGGCCGTCGCCGTCTCGGTGTCGTCCAGGCCGAAGCGGCTGTGCGGTTGCCCCGGCGGAAGGAGGCGCAGCAACACCTGTGCGGTGCGGCCCAGTTCGCGTGCCAGGGCGAGGACGCGGTCGAGTTCGTCGAGGGCGTCCACGGCGATCAGTGCCCCGTGCAGCACGGAGACACGCAGCAGATGGTCGTCCTTGGCCGGGCCGGTGATCACCAGGTCGGTGCCGCGCACCCCGGCCGCGAGCGCCTCGCGCAGCTCCCCATGGCTGGCCACGTCCACGCCCAGGCCCGCCACGGCGGCCCGTTCCACGAACACGGACGCCTTGTTGGCCTTCTTGGCGTAGTACACGCGGCCGTCCACGCCCGCCGAGGCGAACGCCGCCCGGAACGCGGCGGCGTTCGCGTCGAACCGCCGCGGGAACAGCACGTGGTAGGGGCCGCCGAGGCCGTGGCCCAGCTCGTGCAGGAGGGAGCTGCCGGGCGGTTCGAGGAGCGCGCGCACCTCCTCGGTGGTGTGGGAGGGGAGGGCGGTCGTCACGTCCACAGCGGCACCGCCGTGCCCAGGCCCTGGGCGAGCGCGAGCTGGGCGAACCGGTGGCCGAGGGCGATGTCGGTGACGACCAGCCCGCTGTTGTACGCGAAGATCCGCTGCCTCGGGTCCGTACGGCCTTCGGCGCGGCCCGCGAGCACCTCCGGGAACTCGGCGTGCACCGGCGGGAGTTCGCCGTCGGCGTCGGCCATGTCCGTGCCGGTGACCCGCATCTGGGCCTCGCTGGTGGCGATGACCCGGTCGGCGCTGTGCAGGGTGGAGGGCGCGATGCCGTAGCCGATCAGCACCGACAGGGCCGACGGCTTGAGCCACTCTGCCTCGACGGAAGCGGGGGTGCCCGGTCCGGCGGTGGCGAGGACGACGTCCGCGTCCTCGGCGGCGGCCCGCAGGTCCGTGACGATCTCCAGTTCCCGGTCGGGGAAGTAGGTGCGCAGCTGCTCGCGCACGGCCTGGATGCCGTCCGGGTGGGTGCCGAAGAGCATCAGCCGCTCCAGGTCCGGCAGGGTCGTCAGCAGGAACGGCAACGCGAGCCGGCCCTGGGTGCCGGTGCCGATGACGAGGGCGCTGCGGCTGTCAGGAGCGGCGAGTTCCCGGGCCAGCAGGGCGGAGACCGCCGGGGTGCGCAGGGCGCCGATGCGGCCGCAGTCGAGCATGGCGACCGGCAGGCCGGTCTCGTCGTCGTAGAGGGTGAGCGTCGTGTAGTAGTGCTGCTTGTCGCGGTCCTCGTGGAGGCCGTACTTGTAGGAGGTCTTGATCGCGACGACTCCGCGCACCCCGTCCCGGCCGAGCATCGCGTAGGCGACGGAGTGGCCGTCCTCGGGCTTCACGGTGAGCTTGCGCGGATTGTCGGAGCGGCCGTCCGCCAGAGTGCGGTACGCCTGCTCCACCACGGAGACCACATCGGCCAGTGTGATGTCTATACCGGCCACATCGCTGGTGCTGAGTACACGCAGGGTCTTGTCGTCGGGCGTCACGGCCGTCCTTCCCGGGTCGTCGATGCGGGTCATGCGTACGCCTCCACGGCGGCTTGGCCGTAACCGTGCTCGGACTCCTCGGCGGGCGGCCTGGTGCGACGCCCCGGGACCCGCACGGAGGAACGTTTCAGCCAGCGGTCCCTGCCGTCGTAGCGGGCCTGGAAGGGGACCCGGCCGTGGACGACGAGGTCGTTGTCCACGACCAGGACCTCGCCGGGGTTCAGGCTCACCGCGACGCTCACGCGGGCGAGTTCGTCCTCCAGCCGGGCGTAGGCCGCGCGGTGGTCCTCGGGTGCCTGGTCCAACGGGGTGTATGCGGGGTCGAAGCGGAGGGTCAGGCCGTCCTGGGACGCCCACAGCGTGGGCACGGCCGGTGGCTCGCCGGCATAGCCCTGGGCCTCCTCGTAGGCGTCGTCGGGCAGGATCGGCAGTACCGGGCGGCTGAGCAACTCCACCTCGTTGTCGTCGAGTTCGACCTGGCGGATGCTGGCGGCGGTGGTGGCGACGGAGTCGTGGTTGCGCATGCAGCCGAGGACCAGCAGATGGGCCCGGCCGGGGTGGAACGCGTCCTCGGTGTGCGGGCTGAGCAGCACACTGCTGCTGGCGCCGGTCTGCTCCTCCTCGTGGCCGGGGGACGGCACGATGTTGTGGACGAAACGGCCCTCCTGCTGGCCCTCCCAGGCGATGGGGGTGCCCATCACCGTCGAGAGCAGCAGCAGGACCACGTCGTATACGGCGCCGGCGTCACCGGCCGTCGACCAGTGACCCGGTGTGGGGCCGATCTCGGTGTCGTCGACGGGCAGGCCGCGCAGCACGAACAGGCCGTCGGCGGTGTCGACGGGGCGGCAGGCGTGGCGTATCGCGTCACTCAACGAGGCGGCCGCGGCGGGGACTTCGGCCAGCAGGCCGGGGTGGGCCGAGGACCCGTCGTACCTGGCCAGGAGGGCGCGGGCGGCGGCGGTCAGTTCGGCCACCGAGTCGGGATCGAGCAGACGTACGGGTGCGGTTCCCGTGGGCATGGGTGACTGTCCGTTCCAGTGCGGGGGGTGCGGGGCAGCGCGTTGCTGGTCTACGGGCATGGAGAAGAAGGCCCTCCGGGGCGGGCCGCGTGGTCGGTGCGGCGCCGGGGAGCCCTGCTGAAACATAGCCAGGCCGCAGATGACAGGCAAGGCTTACCTAAGTAGGATCTAGGTCACGCGAAGTCGGTCTTGTCACGCGGGAGTTGCACAAGGTAGGTAAGGCTAAGCAAATCTCGGTCAACTGCGGGAAAATGAGGAACACGTGGAGCTGACGCGACGTCACATGCTCTGGCTCGGCGGCGCCATCGGCGCGGGCGCCCTGCTCACCGCTTGCGGTGGGGACGGCGACGAGGAGCCGAACGCGGCCGCCGGCGGCGGCTCTGCCGAACCCGTCAAGGGAGGCACCCTGCGGGTCGGCGCCCTCGGCAGGGCCGGCGCCATCACCCGGGACCCCCACGGGAGCCAGGCCAACGAGAGCGACTACCTCATCCTCAGCCTGATCTACGACACCCTGACCGTCCCCGGCACCAAGCCCAACACCGAGCCCCGCCTCGCCGCGAGCTGGAAGGCCTCGGACGACCTGAAGACCTGGCGGTTCACGATCGCCAAGGGCGCGAAGTTCCACGACGGGTCCCCCGTCACCGCCGACGACGTCGTCTTCTCGCTCAAGCGGCTGCGCGCCACCCCCGCCGGTGCCTCCCGGCTGCCCGGCATCCAGGCGAAGAACATCTCCGCCGACGGCACCGACACCGTCGTGATCGTCTCCGACTACGCCAACGCCGAACTGCCCCTGCTGGTCCGGCTCACCACCTTCGTCGTCCCCAAGGGCACCACCGACAAGAACATCGCCAAGGCCCCCGGCACCGGCCCCTTCAAGCTCGACTGGTTCCGCAGCGGCAACGCCCGCCTCGTCCGCAACGACGACTGGTACGGCGGCGACGTGCACCTCGACGCCATCGAGGTCAAGATCTTCGAGAGCCCCCAGGCGATGGCCAGCGCCCTGCTCGCCGGCCAGATCGACCTCGCCTCCAACGTCGGCGCCGTCGCCGCCCGCACGGCCGAGAGCCGCAAGGACATCAAGACCGTCCGCCGCCCCAACGACATGGCGATGCCCATCGTCCTGCGCACCGCCGACGGCCCGTTCGCCGACGCGAAGGTCCGCGAGGCGCTGCGCCTGGCCGTCGACCGCGACACCATGGTCAAGCAGGTCCTGTCCGGCTACGGCACCGTCGCCAACGACATCCTCGGCACCGGCGACCCGGCCTACGACAAGAGCATCCCGCAGCGCACCCGCGACCTCGCCAAGGCCAAGCAGCTGCTGAAGGAGGCCAAGTTCGACACGTCGAAGACGTACGAGCTGTACACCACCGAGGACATCGCCGGCCTCGCCGAGTCGGCCACCCTCTTCGCCACCCAGGTCCGCGAGGCCGGCGTGAAGGTGAAGGTCGTCAAGCAGGAGTCCGCCACCTTCTGGGACAAGACCTGGCTCAAGGGCGACCTCTACACCACCTACTGGGGCACCAACGACTCGGTGGTCTTCTTCGCCAGCAAGACCATGGTCTCCGACAGCGGCACCAACGAGGCCGGCTGGAAGGACAAGGAGTTCGACACGGCCTACCAGAAGGCCATCGGCACCGCCGACGCGAGCGAGCGCACGGCACTGCTGAAGCAGCTCCAGCAGATCGAGCACGACAGCTCCGGCTACCTCCTGTGGGGCATGGCCGACGGCATCGACCTCGCCGGATCCAAGGTCAACGGGCTGCCCACACTGCCCGGTTACGGCCGGGTCCAGCTCGAGCGGGCATGGCTGGCCCGTTGACCGCTGACACGGCCGCACCCGCCGGGCCCTCTCCCCACGGGGAGAAGGCCCGGCGATCGCGTGCTCCCCTCGCCCTGCTCGCCGCCCGGGTCGGTCTCGTCGTCCTGAAACGGGCGACGCTCCTCGCGGTACTCCTCGCACTGGTCTTCGTCACCGTCGAACTGCTGCCGGGCGACGCCGCCGACGCCACCTCCGAGCGCGGGGAGAGCGCCGCCGACACCGAGGCCCGACGCAGACTCCTCGGCCTCGACCGGCCCGTCCTCGAACGCTTCTGGGACTGGATGAGCGGCCTGCCCACCGGCGACCTCGGGGTGTCGGCGCGCGGCGAGAAGGTGAGCGACCTGCTGTCCTCGGCGTTCCCCAACACCCTCCTCCTCGGCGGCCTCGCCCTGCTGCTGACCGCCGTCATCTCCCTCGCCCTCGGCTGCTGGGCCGCGCTGCGGCCCGGCGGACGCGTCGACCGCGCCGTCTCCGGCACCGCCACCGCCGTCCTCGCCCTGCCCGAGTTCGTGGTCGCCGTCGCCCTCGTCCTGCTGCTCTCGCTGTGGACGGGCTGGCTGCCCGCGGTCACCCTCACCGACGCCGACGGAACCCCCGCCGACTGGACCATGCTGATCCTGCCCGTGCTCGCCCTGACCGTCCCGCAGGCCGGCTGGAACGTACGCATCGTGCGCGCCGCCCTCGCCGACGAGGCCCGCGCCCCCCACGTGGAGACCGCCGTCCTCGACGGCCTGCCCCCGCACCGCGTCCTCACCCACCACGTCCTGCCCGGCGCCCTGCCCACCATCACCGCCGGCCTCGCCACCTCCACCGGCATGCTCCTCGGCGGTGCGGTCGTGGTCGAAACCATCTTCAACCACCCCGGCATCGGGTCGGTCCTGGCCTCCGCCGTGACCGACCGCGACAGCCCCGTCATCGCCGGCGTGACGGCCCTGTCGGGCGCGGTCATCACCGGCGTCCTGCTGCTCGCCGACCTCGTCCGGGACATGACGGCGGGAGGACGCCGATGAGCCCCCGCACCCGCGCCGTCGCCCTGCGCGTGCTGCCCGCCCTGCTGCTGCTCGCCCTCGCCCTCGCCGGGCCCTGGCTCGCCCCCCATCCCATCGACGCCCCCGTGGCCGCCCCGTACGCGGAACCCGGAGGCGACGCCCTGCTCGGCGGTGACCAACTGGGCCGGGACGTACTGAGCCGGCTGCTCGCCGGCGGGCGCGACCTGGTGCTCTCCTCGCTGCTCGTCGCCGCGCTGGTCACCGGCGGCGCCGCGGTCCTCGGCGCGATCGGCGCGCTGCGCCCGCGCGTCGGACGCCTGGTGGAACGGATCGCCGACGTGCTGATGCTGCTGCCGGCGGTGCTCGGCATCCTCCTCGTCACCCTGTCCTGGCCGGACGGCGGACGGTTCGCCGTGATCGCCGCCGCCGTCGTCCTCGGCGTGCCGTACGCGGTACGGCTCGCCGCCGGAGCCGCCGCCCCGGTGGCCGACTCCGGCTATGTCGAGGCCGCCGCGGCGGGCGGCGAACGGCTGTGGCACCTCGTACTGCGGGAGGTCCTGCCCAACCTGCGCGCCACCCTGCTCGCCCTCTTCGGCCTGCGTTTCGTCGCCGCCGTCTACCTGGTCGCCACCGCCGGATTCCTCCAGGTCGGGCCCCAACCACCCGCCGCCGACTGGGCGCTGATGATCCGCGAGAACTCCTCCGGCATCCTCCTCAACCCCTGGTCCGTGGTCGCCCCCAGCCTCGCCATCGGCCTGCTCGCCCTCTGCGTCAACCTCGCGGCGGCGGCCCTCGCCCCCCAGTCCGGCCGGAAGGCGGTGACCGTCCTGTGAGCCACACACCCGACCGGTACCGGGAGGACGGCCCTCCCGCGCCCGCCGCGGCCCCCGCGGCCCGGATCACCGACCTCACCGTCGCCGCCCACGACGGGCGGATCCTCCTCCAGGACGCCCGGCTCACCCTCCGCCCGGGCAGGCTGACGGCCCTGACCGGCCCCTCCGGCTCGGGCAAGACCACGCTCCTGCGCGCCCTCACCGGACTCCTGCCCCCCGGCACCGAGCGCACCTCCGGACACGTCGAGGTCCTCGGCCACGACGTGTTCGCCCTCTCCGAACGGGACATGCGCACCCTGCGCCGCGAGCGGCTCGCCTTCGTCGGCCAGGACCCCGGCTCGGGCCTCAACCCCCGGATGCGGGTCCGCTCCCTCCTGCGCGAACTCAGCGACGAACGGACCCCGCAGGCGGTGCGGGCCCTCCTCGAAGAGGTACGGCTCCCCGACGACGGCGACCTCGTCACCCGGCGCCCGGCAGCCCTGTCCGGCGGACAGCAACGCCGGGTGGCCCTCGCCCGCGCCCTGGCC
>NZ_LIRK01000602.1 GCF_001419765.1 Streptomyces torulosus | reverse complement strand
AACGTCACGGCCCTGGTGACAGGCGCCAGCAGTGGCATAGGGCAGGCGGTGAGTTCCCACTTCCGCCGGGAGGGCGGGCGGTTGCTGCTCACCGGCCGCAAGGAGCGGCTCGACAGCGCTCAGCCCGACGACCTGTACGTACCCGGAGACCTCAACGACGAGACGTTCGTGGAGCACCTGGCCAAGCAGGCCGCGGAGTCCTTCGGCACCGTCGACGTCGTCGTCCTCAACCACGGTCTGCAGGCCGACGGTCCACTCACCGAGATGGCCTGCGGCGACGCGAGGAACGTGCTGGAGAGCAACCTGCTCAGCGCGTTCCTGGTGATGAAGCACTTCGCGCCGCTCATGCCCGAGACCGGCGGCTCGTTCGTCTGCGTCAGCTCACGGCTGGGCATGGTCGGCATGGCCGGGCAGGTCCTGTACTCCGCCGCCAAGGGCGGCCTCATCATGCTCGCCAAGGGCGCGGCGATCGAGTGGGCCCCGCGCAACATCCGCGTCAACGTCGTCGCTCCGGGCCTGACCGCCACCCCGATCATCGAAGCGGCGTTCCAGCGCAGGCCCGACCCCGAGGCCTACCGCCGCCAGCGCGAGAGCACGATCCCGCTCCAACGCCTCGCCACCCCCGAAGAGGTCGCTGACGCGGTGCTCTTCTTCGCGTCGTCGGAGTCCTCGTACGTGACCGGATCGGTCCTCACCGTCGACGGCGGGTACACCGCCGGCTGAACACCCTGCTGGGCATCACCACCAGCAAGGTACTGAACGCCCCTTTCTCCGTCGCGTCTTTCTGCCTGCCTCCGCACATCGGCACCGCGCGACTTGCTCGTCTACGAGGTTCCTCAGCCCGCAGGCCTGGCTCTGACCCATCCCTCACCAGAGCCCTTGTGCCGCGGCTCTGCTGAGGACCGCCCCCGCTCCGCTGATCACGGCCTGTCACCGGCGCCGGACGATGCTCTGTCCGCGTGCGCCGCCCTGAACTACCCCCCGCCTGCGAGGTAAAGCCCCCGCACAGCTGGTCCCCCGCGTCCCCAGATGAGGAGTATTGCCATGAGTGATGCCCAGATCGGTCGTAGAGCGCTCCTGCGCGGAGCAGGCGGCCTGGCCGCCCTCGCCGCTCTGCCGTCCCTCTCCGCCTGCGGTACCGGCTCCAGCCGGACGGCCGGTGGGAGTGGTGGCAAGGGCGGCAGTAAGACGGTGGTCGTCCGTGACAGCGGCGGCTCTTACGGTGCGGCTCTGCAGAAGGCGATCTACACGCCGTTCACGCAGGAGACCGGTATCCAGGTCAAGGTGCTCAACCTGGACGACGCCCCGCTGCTGGCCCAGATCAAGCAGGGCCGGCCGCAGTGCGACCTCATCAACAACTCGATGATGTCCCATTTCAAGTACGTCAAGCAGGACGCTCTGGAGGCGCTGGACCGGGACCGGCTCAAGAGCCTGAAGAGTGCGAAGATCCCGGACAACCAGATCACCGAGCACGCGGTTGGCCACAGCTTCTACGGCCAGTGCATCGGGTACCGCACGGACGCGTTCGGGGGCAAGAAGCCGGAGTCGTGGGCGGACTTCTTCGACACCAAGGCGTTCAAGGGCAGCCGTGCGATGGTCCACCCGGACGGTGACCTGCCGGAGCTGGAGTTCGCGCTGCTGGCCGACGGTGTCCCGATGGACAAGCTGTACCCGCTGGACGTCGACCGCGCCTTCAAGGTGCTGACCCGACTGCGAGGCGACATCAAGAAGTTCTGGGACAGCGGCCCGCTCCCGGGTGTTCTGCTGAGCCGCGAGGAAGTGACGATGTCCACCGTGTGGGACGGCCGTCTCGCCGATCTGCAGAAGCAAGGTGTGCCGGTGGAGCGGCAGCTCAACGGTACGCGCCGTCAGTTCTCGGGTTATGCCATCGCCAAGGGCGCGGCCAACTTGGACGCCGCCTACCAGCTGATGGACTTCTCGCTGCGGGCGGAGAGCCAGGCCAACATGGTCAAGTTCTTCCCGTCGAACCCGTCCTCTCCGGTGGCCTACGCCAAGCTGACCGAGGAGCAGCGCAACGCGTCCGCGGGTGCGCCGAAGTACTACGACAAGGGCTTCGATGCGGATGTCGACTGGTGGCTGAAGAACGAATCGGCCGTCACCAAGCGCTGGTTGGAGTGGGCTCGTGGCTGAGTTCGGTGTCGCCACACCGTCCGTCAAGGTGGCCGGCGTCACGCCGGCCACCGCGACCGGCAAGGCGCTGTCGGTGGTGGCTCTGCGCAAGACCTACGGCGACGTCGTCGCCGTGGACGAGGCATCCATGGAGATCGCCGCGGGGGAGTTCGTCACCTTCCTCGGCTCCTCCGGGTCGGGCAAGACCACGACGCTGATGATGATCGCCGGGTTCTGCGAACCCGACTCCGGCACCATCACCGTCGGCGGCCGGGACGTCACCCGCCTCGCGCCGCAGAAGAGGGGCCTGGGCTTCGTCTTCCAGCAGTACCTGCTCTTCCCGCACATGACGGTCAGTGAGAACGTCGCCTTCCCGTTGACGCTGCGGGGGGTGCCGAAGGAGGAGATCCGTCGGCGGGTGGGGGAGACGCTGGAGATCGCGGGTCTGTCCGGGTTCGGTGGCCGTAAGCCGCGTGAGTTGTCCGGTGGCCAGCAGCAGCGTGTGGCGTTGTGCCGGGCGCTGGTCTACCGCCCGCCGGTCATCCTCATGGACGAACCGCTCGGCGCGCTGGACAAGAAGCTGCGCGACCAGTTGCAGGTGGAGATCAAGTCCATCCAGCAGGAACTGGGCCTGACCGTCATCTACGTGACGCACGACCAGGAAGAAGCGCTGGTCATGTCGGACCGCATCGCGGTGATGCGCAACGGCCTGATCGAGCAGTTCGACACCCCCCGCGAGCTGTTCGAACGGCCCAGGACGCCGTTTGTCGCGGACTTCCTCGGCGCGGCGAACTTCCTGCCCGGCCGGGTGGAGAAGCAGGACGGCGAGCACACCCTGGTCCGCCTCACCCAGTCCGGTGGCCTGCTGACGGCGCGCCGTCACCAGCTGGCGCCCGGTACGCAGGTGAAGGTCGCTGTGCAGCCGGGTCGACTGCGGGCAAGCGCCGCCGACGACGGGTTCTGTACCGGCACCGTGGAAACCGCCACCTACGTCGGCACCCTGGTGCGCGCGGGTGTACGTATCGATGGCGGCGCCGGGCCCCTGCTG
>NZ_LIRK01000601.1 GCF_001419765.1 Streptomyces torulosus | reverse complement strand
CGAACTCGACGCCAAGAACAAGGCCCTCGCCCACGCGGTCGGATACGAGCGGGTCATCTTCGGCACCAGCCCCGAGGGCGGCAACAGCCACGCCGCCGCCAACCGCCAGGGCATCCCCGCGGTCCTCGTCGAGACCGGCCAACTCGGCGACCGGCACCCGGACACCGTGGGCAGGCTCCTCGACGCCCTCCACCGGATCCTCCACCACCTCGGCGTCATCGAAGCCTCCGAGCGCGTCAAGCCGCCGACCGCCCGGCCCCGTGACTGGATCTGGGCCGGCGAGGCCGCCTCCGAGACCACCGGACTGTGGTACCCGGACGCCGTCACCGGCGACGACGTGACCGAGGGACAGACCATCGGCCGCATCATCGACCCCGTCGACGGCACCGAACACAAGGTCACCGCCAACGCCACCGGAACGATCATCTACGGCATGAACGGACTCACCGTCCGCCCCGGCACCGAACTCGCCGCCATCGCCACACCACACAACTGACCGGCCGGCGGCAACGGCTGCCCGTCGACCGGCCCACGGACCACGTGTCCGCCCACAGACTCCACCCCCCCAACCCTCCCGAGCTGGTCCCCCATTGCGCTACTTCCAGGAGATTTGTCATGAGTGATCCCATGATCGGTCGCAGAGCGCTCCTGCGCGGAGCAGGCGGCCTGGCCGCCCTCGCCGCTCTCCCGTCCCTCTCCGCCTGCGGTACCGGTACGAGCCGTGTCTCGTCCGGCAGTGGCAAGGGCGGCGGCAAGACGGTCATCGTCCGTGACAGCGGCGGCTCTTACGGTGCGGCCCTCCAGAAGGCGATCTACACGCCGTTCACGCAGGAGACCGGTATCCAGGTCAAGGTCCTCAACCTGGACGACGCCCCGCTGCTGGCGCAGATCAAGCAGGGCCGCCCGCAGTGCGACCTCATCAACAACTCGATGATGTCCCACCTCAAGTACCTGGGCCAGAACGCCCTGGAGATGCTGGACCACGACCGGATCAAGAGCGTGAAGAGCGCGAAGATCCCCGAGGCTCAGGTCACCGACCATGCCATCGGCAGCAGCTTCTACGGTCAGTGCATCGCCTACCGCACCGACGCCTTCGGCGGCCGCAAGCCCGAGTCGTGGGCGGACTTCTTCGACACCAAGGCCTTCAAGGGCGGCCGCGCGATGTGCAGCCCCGACGGTGACCTGCCGGAGCTGGAGTTCGCGCTGCTGGCCGACGGCGTCCCGGCGGACAAGCTGTACCCGCTGGACGTCGACCGTGCCTTCAAGGTGCTGACCCGACTGCGAGGCGACATCAAGAAGTTCTGGGACAGCGGCCCGCTCCCGGGCGTGCTCCTCAGCCGCCAGGAAGTGACGATGTCCACCGTCTGGGACGGCCGGATCGCCGACCTGGAGAAGCAGGGCGTCCCGGTCACCAGGCAGCTGAACGGCATGCGCCGCCAGTTCCAGGGCTACGCCATCGCCAAGGGCGCGGCGAACGTGGACAACGCCTACCTGCTCATGGACTTCTCGCTGCGTGCGGAGAGCCAGGCCAACCTGGCGAAGGCCTTCCCGTCGAACCCCTCCTCCCCGCTGGCCTACGCCAAGCTGACGGAGGACGAGCGCAACGCTCTGGCCGGTGCGCCGAAGTACTACGACAAGGGCTTCGACACGGATGTCGACTGGTGGCTGAAGAACGAGTCGGCCGTCACCAAGCGCTGGTTGGAGTGGGCTCGTGGCTGATTTCGGTGTCGCCACACCGTCCGTCAAGGTGGCCGGCGTCACGCCGGCCACCGCGACCGGCAAGGCGCTGTCGGTGGTGGCTCTGCGCAAGACCTACGGCGACGTCGTCGCCGTGGACGAGGCATCCATGGAGATCGCCGCGGGGGAGTTCGTCACCTTCCTCGGCTCCTCCGGGTCGGGCAAGACCACGACGCTGATGATGATCGCCGGGTTCTGCGAACCCGACTCCGGGACCATCACCGTCGGCGGCCGGGACGTCACCCGCCTCGCGCCGCAGAAGAGGGGCCTGGGCTTCGTCTTCCAGCAGTACCTGCTCTTCCCGCACATGACGGTCAGTGAGAACGTCGCCTTCCCCCTCACCCTGCGGGGAGTGGGCAAGGACGAGATCCGCCGACGCGTCGGCGAGACGCTGGAGATCGCGGGTCTGTCCGGGTTCGGCGGCCGTAAGCCGCGTGAGCTGTCCGGTGGCCAGCAGCAGCGTGTCGCCCTGTGCCGGGCGCTGGTCTACCGCCCGCCGGTCATCCTCATGGACGAACCGCTCGGAGCGCTGGACAAGAAGCTGCGTGACCAGTTGCAGGTGGAGATCAAGTCCATCCAGCAGGAACTCGGTCTGACCGTCATCTATGTGACGCACGACCAGGAAGAAGCGCTGGTCATGTCGGACCGCATCGCGGTGATGCGCAACGGTCTGATCGAGCAGTTCGACACCCCGAGGGAGTTGTTCGAGCGGCCGAAGACGCCGTTCGTGGCGGACTTCCTGGGCGCGGCCAACTTCCTGCCCGGCCGGGTGGAGAAGCAGGACGGCGAGCACACCCTGGTCCGCCTCACCCAGTCCGGTGACCTGCTGACGGCCCGCCGTCACCAACTGGCCCCCGGTACCGAGGTGAAGGTCGCCGTGCAGCCCGGCCGGCTGCGGGCCTGCTCCACCGACGACGGGTTCTGTACCGGCACCGTGGAGACCGCCACCTACGTCGGCACCCTCGTCCGCGCAGGTGTGCGCATCGACGGCGGCGCCGGGCCCCTGCTG
>NZ_LIRK01000600.1 GCF_001419765.1 Streptomyces torulosus | reverse complement strand
TGGCGGCGGTGGCGGGCGGGGCGCCCGTGCACACAGGGCTCATGAGGACGGCTCCTCGCATAGGCGGTGGGAATGCCGTCATCGTGCGAGGCGGGGCATAACGCCCTCAACTCGCATCGCTTCTGCATCGTATAGTCGTCGTATGGGTCTGTTCAGGGACGAAACCCCCGTCGACGCTGGGCTCACCACCGGGGCCGTGGCGCGGAGACTGGGCGTGTCGCCCACGACCCTGCGCTCCTGGGACCGGCGTTACGGCATCGGGCCCGCCGTCCGCCCCGACGGGCGGCACCGGCGCTGGACCCCGCAGGATGTCGCGATGGTCGAGACGATGTGCCGCCTGACCTCCGCCGGGGTGCCGACGGCGGAGGCGGCACGCGCGGCGAAGAAGGGCACGGGAGAGGGAGCCCCCGACGACTGGGAGGACGGCGGAGACCTGGGTGAGGCCGTGGGCGGTGGACGGGCGCCCGCCCCCGCACGGCCGCAGTCCTCGGCCCCCACCACCTCGGCCGCCGAAACCGCCGCTCCCACCGACGCCGATGTGCGCCAGGAGTGCCGGGGGCTCGCCCGTGCCGCCGTACGGCTCGACGCGCCGGCCGTCGAGGAGCGACTCGCGGCGGTCGTCGAGCGGTACGGCGTCACGGTCGCCTGGCAGGACGTGATGGTGCCGACGCTGCACGCGGTGGGCCGCAAGTGGGAGTCGTCCGGGGACCGCTACGTCGAGGTCGAACACCTGCTGTCGTGGCACGTCTCCACGGTCCTGCGCCGCTGCGCCCCACCCGCCGGATCACGGCACGAGACCGCCGCCCCCGGCCCGGTGGTCCTCGCCTGCGTCCCCGGCGAACAGCACACCCTTCCGCTGGAGGCCCTCAACGCCGCCCTGAGCCAACTCGGCCTGCCAAGCCGGATGTTCGGCGCCGCCGTACCCGCCGAGGCCCTCGTCGCGGCGGTCGACCGGCTGGGGCCGACCGCCGTCGTCCTGTGGGCGCAGGCCCGCTCCACGGCGAGCGTGCCCCTGGCCCGCCATGTCGCCGCCGCGCGCTGGGGCGTGAAGGGCGCCCGCCGCCAACCCGTCGTCGTGCTCGGCGGTCCCGGCTGGCACGGACGCCCCGCGGAGGGCATGGTCCGCCCGTCGGCGCTCGGCGAGGCGGTGGACATGCTCACCGACCTGTACGGCCGGGCCTCCTGAGCCGCCGGGCGCCGCGACCCCCTGTGTCCGGTGTGCCGTCCGGGAGTCACGGCGTTCCCGTGCGCCCGCGCAGGAAGCGCTCCCGGCCCTCGGCGAGGTCGACGATCGGGTCCGGGTAGTCCAGCGCGGCGCGGTCCAGGCCCTGGAGCTTCCACGGCTCGTGCACGGCCGGTCCGGCCACGCCCGCCAACTCCGGTACCCAGCGCCGTACGTACGCCCCGTCCGGGTCGTACCGCTTGGCCTGGGTGACCGGGTTGAGGATCCGGTTGGGGCGGCTGTCGGTGCCGGTCCCGGCCATCCACTGCCAGTTGAGCTGGTTGTTGGCCATGTCGCCGTCGACCAGAAGATCCAGGAAGTGCCGGGCGCCGACCCGCCAGTCGACGTACAGCGTCTTGGTGAGGAAGCTCGCGACGAGGAGGCGGCCCCGGTTGTGCATCCAGCCCTCGTGGAGGAGCTGGCGCATGGCCGCGTCCACCACGGGGTAGCCGGTGCGGCCCTCCCGCCAGGCCCGGACCTCCTCCGGTGCGGACCGCCAGCGGTCGTGCTTGGCGCGGTAGTCCACGGCGGCCGCCGCGGGCCGGGCCGCCAGCACCTGACGGTGGAAGTCCCGCCATGCCAGCTGCCGTACGAACGCCTCCGCGCCCGGACCGCCCACCCGGCGGGCCCGGTGGACCAGCTCGACGGGGGAGAGGGCGCCGAAGTGCAGATGGGGCGAGAGCCGCGAGGTCGCGTCGCCCGCCAGGTCGTCGTGGCGGTCCTCGTACGCGGCGATGCCCGACCGCAGCCAGTCCGCGAACCGCGCGCGGCCCTCCGTCTCGCCGCCCGCCGCCAGCCCTGGCGACAGCCCCGACAGTCCGTCGCGCGCCGGGAGTTCCTCCGAGCCGATCCCGTCCGGCACCCGCACGGTGCGCGGCGCGGCCAGCGGGTCCCGCAGCCACTGCCGCGACCAGTGGCCGAAGTACGGCGTGAAGACCGCGAAGTGGTCCGAGGAGGCGGGCGACACCGCGCCGGGATCCACCGCGCCCACCACCGTGTCGTGCACGTGCAGGCGCACGCCCTCCGCCTCCAGGGCGTGCCGCAGCCGCTCCTCGCGCCGCCGCGCGTACCCGCTGACGTCGGCCGCCACATGCACCTCGTCGGCGTCCGCCTCCGTGGCCACCTTGCAGACCTCCCGCACCACGTCCCCGGAGCGCACCACGAGTCGGCCGCCCCGCTCCCGCAGTCCCGAGTCGAGATCGCGGAGGCAGTCGGCGAGGAACGCCAGCCGGTTGGGCACCGCGAACCCGGCCGCCGCCACGGCCCGGTCCCGCACGAACAGCGGGACCACCTCGCGCGCCCCGTCGAGAGCGGCGCGCAGCGGCGGATGGTCGTGCAGCCGCAGGTCGGAGGTGAACAGGACGACCGAGACGTTCATGGGGGCTCCGGGGGCGAGAAGACGGATCACCTGCTGCTTCCGGGAAGCGGCCTCCGACGGATGCGCCGGGCGTGTGCCGTGACCGGCGGCCTGCCGGCTCGCGTCCCAGCGCGCGTCACGGCGCGCGTCACTGTGCGGGGGCCCGCTCCCGCGCGCGGGCGGCCGCGTCCGACACCGCGGCCCGCGCGATGTTGCGGGCCATGCCGCCGAACACGACGGAGTGGAAGGGGGCCACGCTCCACCAGTAGGCGTGACCGAGCAGCCCGTGCGGATGGAACAGGGCGCGCTGGCGGAAGACCGTGCGGCCGGCGTCGTCCGTGTCGGCGTACATCTCCAGCCACGCCAGACCCGGCAGCCGCATCTCCGCCCGCAGCCGCAGCAGCCGCCCCCGCTCGATCTCCTCCACCCGCCAGAAGTCCAGCGAGTCGCCCACCCGCAGTCGGGTGGCGTCCCGGCGGCCCCGGCGCAGGCCCACCCCGCCCGCCAGCCGGTCCAGCCAGCCCCGTACGGCCCAGGCGAGCGGGAAGGAGTACCAGCCGTTGTCGCCTCCGATGCCCTCGATGACCCGCCACAGGGACGCGCACGGGGCGTCCACGCACAGCTCGCGCCGGTCCGTGTAGAGGCTGCCGCCCGCCCAGTCAGGATCGGTGGGCAGCGGATCGCTGGGCGCGCCGGGCAGGGAGGCGGACGACCAGCGGGTGGTCACCCGGGCCTCGCGCACCCGCCGCAGGGCGAGCCGCACCGCCTCGTCGAAGCCGACCGGATGACCGGGCGGATCGGGCACATACCGTGCGATGTCGTGTTCGCGGCACACCACCTCGTGCCGCAGCGACTCGGTGAGCGGCCGGGCGATGGAGGCCGGCACGGGCGTCACCAGCCCGACCCAGTGGCTCGACAGCCTGGGTGTGAGCACCGGCACGGACAGGATGAGCCGGTGCGGCAGCCCGGCGACGGCCGCGTACCGGACCATCATCTCGCGGTACGTCAGGACGTCCGGGCCGCCGATGTCGAAGGTCCGGTTGACGTCGTCCGGCAACCGGGAGCAGCCCACGAGGGCGCGCAGCGCGTCCCGGACGGCGACGGGCTGGATCCGGGTGTGCACCCAGCTCGGCGTCACCATCACCGGCAGACGCTCGGTGAGGTAGCGCAGCATCTCGAAGGAGGCCGACCCCGAGCCGATGACGACCGCCGCCCGCAGCACGGCCGTGGGCACACCGCTCTCCAGCAGGATCCGCCCGACCTCGGCGCGGGAGCGCAGATGCGGCGACAGTTCCTCCTCGGGCACGCCGTACGGGGTGAGACCGCCCAGATAGACGAGCCGGCCGACGCCCGCGGCGCGCGCCTGCTCCCCGAAGATGCTCGCGGCCCGCCGGTCCGTCTCCTCGAAGTCGTCGCCCGTGCCCAGCGCGTGCACCAGGTAGTAGGCGACGTCGACCCCTCGCATCGCCCGGGCCACGGACTCCGCGTCGGTCACGTCCCCGCGGACCACCTCGACCGCCTCCGCCCACGGATGGTCGCGCAGCCGCTCCGGGGAGCGGGCCAGACAGCGCACCCGCAGGCCCGCTTCCAGCAGTTCCGGTACGAGTCGGCCGCCGATGTATCCCGTCGCACCGGTCACCAGGCACAGCGGCCCGGCACCGCGCTCAGCTTCTCCCGTCATGGATCCCTCGGTCCTCCGCGTCGGCGTCCCCCGGACATCACTTCCCCCACGGGGCCGGTCCCGGATGCATCGGCGGTCCGGCGCCGCGCGATCGAGTGATCGGCACGGCGACTACCCTTGCCGCGTGGCCACAGTGAACGACCCGCGACGGGGGACGGGGCACGGGGAGCAGGGTCCCGCCGCGGCGGCGACCGATCTGCACGCCTTCGCCGTCGCCCTGCGCCGGATGAACGGTGAGATCAACCGGCTCGTGCACGCGTTCGCGGGTGACCACGGACTGCACGCGACGGACGTCCAGGCGCTCGCGGCGATCCTCGACGCGGACGCGCCCATGACCCCCAAACGCCTGCGCGAACACCTCGGACTGACCTCCGGGGCCGTCACCGCCTGCGTGGACCGGCTGGAGCGCGCCGGGCACGTACGCCGCGTCCGGGAGAGCGCGGATCGTCGGGTGGTCCACCTGTACTACGCGGCCGACGCCCGTTCGGCGGCCCGTACCTACTTCCGGCCCCTGGCGGAGGCCACCGAGGCCGCCCGCTCCCGCTTCACCGGTGAGGAACTGGCCGTCGTCCTGCGGTTCCTCGCGGCGATGAACGAGGAACTGGGCACGGGCGCCGACCGCCACCGCTGACGTGCGGCGGGTGCATCCGAAGGCCGTGATCGTGCGGCGGGTGCATCCGAAGACCGGGTGATCGCGGAAGAGCAGGCACCGTCTAAGATCGCGGCCGCCAACAAGTTCAATCATTGAGATTGTTTTTCGTTGAGTCATCTCCCTCCCGCCTGGAGCACCATGTCCACCACCCCCCGACGCGCCCGCCGGCTCGTCCCCCTCCTGCTGATCGCCGTCTGGCTCGTCGTCGGAGGCGTCCTCGGCCCCTACGCCGGGCGCCTCGGCGAGGTCGCCACCATGGACCAGGCCGCGTTCCTGCCGCGCAGCGCCGAGTCGACCGAGGTCATAGCCGCGCAACGGGCGTTCCGCCAGGAGGAGACGCTCCCGGTGATCGTCGTGTGGACGGGGGAGGACCTGCCCGAGCGGCGCGCCTCCGCCGGCCGTGCCCTCGCATCCCTCGCCGACAGCCCCGGACTGGCCGGACCGGTCTCGCCCGCCCTGCTCTCCGACGACCGGGAAGCCCTCCAGGGCGTGGTCCTGCTCCGACCCGACCTGGGCGACGACCTGGCCGGCACCCTCGACCGGATCCGGGCCGCCGCCGAACGCGTCCCCGGCACCACCGTGCAACTGGCGGGGCCCGCGGCCAGCCAGGCGGACCTGGCGGACGCCTTCGCCGGCATCGACGGCCTGCTGCTCGCCGTCGCGCTGGTCACCGTGCTGGTGATCCTGCTGCTCGTCTACCGCAGCGTCCTGCTGCCGCTGCTGATCATCCTCGGCGCCGTGTTCGCCCTCGGTCTCGCCTGCGCCGTCGTGTACGCCCTCGCCGACCGGGGAGTCGTCCGCGTCGACGGACAGGTCCAGGGCATCCTCTCCATCCTCGTCATCGGCGCGGCCACCGACTACGCCCTCCTCCTCACCGCCCGCTTCCGCGAGGAACTCACCGGCCGAACCGACCGCTTCACCGCGATGCGCGAGGCCCTCCGGCAGTCCTGGGGCGCGATCGTGGCGAGCGCC
The DNA here is from genome assembly GCF_001419765.1 of Streptomyces torulosus. GTDB lineage: Bacteria > Actinomycetota > Actinomycetes > Streptomycetales > Streptomycetaceae > Streptomyces > Streptomyces torulosus. The sequence continues at coordinate 13,653 of NZ_LIRK01000600.1, read as the reverse complement.
GCGACCGTCGCGCTGGGCCTGCTCGCCCTGCTGCTCAGCGACCTCACCAACAACCGGGCGCTCGGACCCGTCGGCGCCATCGGCATCGGCTGCGCCGTCCTCACCACGCTCACGTTCCTGCCCGCCGTCCTCGTCGCGCTGGGCCGCGCCGCCTACTGGCCCGCGAAGCCCGGCGCCCGGCCCGCGTCCGTGTCGACCGGCGAGGGCGTGTGGCGACGCGTCGCCGCCCTCGTCGACCGGGCACCGCGCCGGGTCTGGGCGGTGACCCTGGCCGCCCTGCTCGCCGGGGCCGCCTTCGCACCGACGCTCACCTCCAAGGGGGTCCCGCTCGACGAGACCTTCGTCCACGACGCCCCGTCCGTCGCCGCCCAGCAGACGCTCGGCGACCACTTCCCCGGTGGCTCGGGCAACCCCGCCGTGGTGATCGCGGACGCCGACCAGCTGGACCGGGTGCTCGCCGCGGCCCGCGACACCGACGGGGTCGCCTCGGCGGCCGCCGTCAGCGGCTCGGGGCGACCCGGCGGCCGGCCCCTGGTCGTCGACGGACGCGTCCGGGTCGACGTCACCCTCACCGCCGCAGCGGACAGCGACGCAGCGAAGGACACCGTGGCGCGGCTGCGCACCGGACTGCACGCCGTACCCGGCGCGGACGCCCTCGTCGGCGGCTACACCGCCCAGCGGTACGACACCCTGCGCACCGCCGAACGCGACCGCACCCTGATCGTCCCGGTGGTCCTCACGGTCATCCTCCTCATCCTGGTCGGCCTGCTGCGTTCGCTGCTGCTTCCGGTGCTGCTGGTCGCCACGGTGGCCCTGAACTTCCTCGCCACGCTGGGCGTCTCCGCGCTCGTGTTCCAGCACGTGTTCGGGTTCACCGGCACCGATCCGTCCGTGCCCCTCTACGGCTTCGTGTTCCTGGTCGCCCTGGGCGTCGACTACAACATCTTCCTGATGTCCCGGGTCCGCGAGGAGTCCCTGCGGCACGGCGTGCGCCACGGCGTGCTGCGCGGGCTGGTCACCACGGGCGGCGTCATCACCTCCGCGGGCGTCGTGCTCGCCGCGACCTTCGCCGCGCTGGGTGTCATCCCGCTGGCCTTCCTCGCCCAGATCGCCTTCATCGTCGCCTTCGGCGTCCTCCTGGACACCCTCGTGGTGCGCTCGCTGCTGGTGCCGGCCCTGGTCCGCGACATCGGGGAACGCGCCTGGTGGCCGAGCCGCATGAGCCGCGGCACGACCGTGACCGACGGCGACTGAGGCGACCGCGGGGGCCTTCAGGGATCATGGTTCGGTCCGTGCGCCCAGCTCCCGCGCCCGGCGCACGAACGCCTCGTGCAGCTCTCGGGCCGCCCGCGGCACCGACTCCGCACGGCGCCGCTGGAGCATCAGCAGCACCCGGGTACGGTCGTCCGCGACCGGGCCGGTGGGTGAGCACCCCACGCCGCTCCAGCGGATCGCCGACGACGCTGAAGTCCGGCAGGACCGTGGCCCCGAGCCCCTCCGCGACCAGCAGCTTGCCCATCTCCGCGCCGTCCGTGGAGTACGCGAAGGACGGCGTGCGGCCCTCCAGCAGCCGGTGGACGTAGCGGTGCATCACATACCCCGAACGCATCCCGATCAGCGGCACGTCGAGCAGATCGTCCGGCGACACCGAGGGCAGGGACGCGAGGGGGCTGTCCGGGCGGACGACCACGACCGGGCGGCCCCGCAGCAGCTCGACGGCCTCGAGCCCGGCGGGCACGTCGTCACCGTCCAGGTGGTTGACGAGGCCGAGGTCGAAGGAGCCCTCCAGCAGGGCCCGGTGGATGTTGGTCTGCTGGGCGCCGACCACTTCGACCTGGGTGACCGGGTGCGTGGCGCGGAACTCCCGCACCACGGGGATCAGCAGCGGCACGGTGGCCGCGTTCACCGTGCCGACCCGCACCATCCGGCTGATCCGGTGCTGCTCGCCCGCCGCGGCCCGCAACCGGTCCACCGCGTCCAGCACGTCGACGATGTGCGGCAGCAACTCCCGGCCGGACGCGCTCATCGTCGCGCCGGACCGCTTGCGCTCCAGCAGATCCACCCCGAGTTCGCGCTCCAGGTTCCGCACCGTCTCGCTCAACGCGGGCTGCGACAGGCGCAGTTCGTCCGCCGCGCGGCGCAACGACCCGAGTCTCGTCACCGCCGCCAGGTATTCGAGCTGTTCGGTTCGCACCGCAGCAGAATGCGCGCGGATTTCCGGGCCGTTCAAGGGTTTCCCTGTCACACCTTCGTGAAATTCAATGGTCCGCGATACGAGACCGGTCGGGTTCTCCTTGACTGCCGTCACCGGCGGCTGCCACGATCGACGGCATGAAGATGCGACTGGAACTCACGCGGCGACGCCATGTCGACCTCGCACGCGTCTCCAGCGCCTCCTGTCGCGCCACGGCCTGATCGCCTCCCCCTCTTCGCGATCCGCCGCGCAACCCTCCCTTTTCCCGCCTGAATTCAGCGCGCCCGCACGCTTTTCGCGGCACTCGCGCGCCCCGTGAATTCGGCGTGCCCGAAAACATTCCGCGACAGGAGTTCCGCATGCGCGCCGCACCCCTGAAATTCGCCTACTGGGTCCCCAATGTCAGCGGAGGACTCGTCACCAGCAGGACAAGAAGCTCGGCGTCGACCTCTTCCTGCTGGGCTTCCTCCACTACCACGAGGAGGTCGAGTACTTCGGCCGCCGCGTACCGCCCCTCGTACGCGAGCTGGAGGCACAGCTTCCGGAGACCGGGCCCGGAACCGAAGCTGAGGCCGAGGCAGTGACCGTCCCCGCGCACGCCTGACCGCCCCACTCGACCGTTCGCCTTCCCGGGACGCCGCCCTCGCCGCGGCGCCCGTTCCGCAGAAAGAGAACCCATGGCCACCGTCCTGTCCGTCTCCGGCAGCCCCTCCGTCTCCTCCCGCACCGCCGGGCTCCTGCGTCACCTCGACGCCCGCCTGACCGCCCACGGGCACGAGGTCGTCCCGCTCGACGTCCGCACCATCCCCGCCGACGCCCTCCTCGGCGCGGACTTCACGCACCCGGCCGTCGTCGAGGCCGCCGCGCTGTTCGAACGCGCCGACGGCGTCGTCATCGGCACCCCCGTCTACAAGGCCGCCTACTCCGGAGTCCTCAAGGCCCTGCTCGACCTGCTCCCGCAGTACGCCCTCACCGGCAAGACCGTGCTGCCCCTGGCCACCGGAGGCACCACCGCCCACGTCCTCGCCCTCGACTACGCCCTCCGCCCCGTCCTCAGCTCCATGGGCGCCCGGCACATCGTCCCCGGCTGGTTCACCCTCGACAAGGACATCACCGTTGCCGAGGACGGCAGGGTCACGGTCGCCCCGGCCACGGCCGAGGCGCTGGGCCAGGTCGTCGACCAGTTCCTGACCGCCCTCGGCCCCGTGCCCGTCCTGGCCGCGGCGAGCTGACGCCATGACCGGCACACCGACCGACACGCAGACCAGCACACCGACCGACGCCCCCACCGCTGTCCCGGCCGACGCCCCCGCGGGCGTTCCGGCCGCCGAAGTCATCACCGACGACGCCGAGGCCCTCACCGTCGCCGCCAAGCTCGCCGAGGAGTTCCGTGCCGGCGCCGGAGGCGACGTCCCCGACGATCTGTTCCCGGACCTTCCCGAACGGAGACCCCACGTGTCCCTCGCCTTCCACTGGTTCCTGCCCACCAACGGCGACAGCCGCCACGTCGTCGGCGGCGGACACGGCACCCCCGCCACCGAGTCCGGCCGTGACCGGCCGCCGACGGTCGCCTATCTGAGCCAGATCGCCCGCGCCGCCGAGGACCTCGGCTTCGTCGGCGCGCTGACCCCCACCGGTGCCTGGTGCGAGGACGCCTGGCTGACCACGGCCATGGTCAGCCAACACACCGAACGCCTGAAGTTCCTGGTCGCCTTCCGCCCCGGCTTCGTCTCGCCCACCCTGGCCGCGCAGATGGCGTCGACCTTCCAGCGGCAGTCCGGCGGGCGGCTTCTCCTCAACGTCGTCACCGGAGGCGAGAGCCATGAGCAGCGGGCCTACGGCGACTTCCTCGACAAGGACGACCGGTACCGCCGTACGGGTGAGTTCCTGGAGATCGTGCGGGACCTGTGGGCGGGCAAGACCGTCGACCTGAAGGGAGAGCACCTGCGGGTCGAGGACGCGAAGCTGGCGCGGGTGCCCGACCCGGTGCCGGAGGTGTACTTCGGCGGCTCCTCGCCCATCGCCGGGGAGATCGCCGCCCGGCACGCCGACGTCTACCTCACCTGGGGCGAGCCACCGGCCCTGGTCGCCGAGAAGATCGCCTGGATCAAGGGGCTCGCGGCCGAACGGGGCCGCACCCTCCGCTTCGGGATCCGGCTGCACGTCATCACCCGTGACACCGCCGAGCAGGCCTGGGCGGAGGCGAACCGTCTGCTCGACGGTTTCGACCCGGCGACCGTACGGTCCGTGCAGGCCGGGCTCGCCCGCAGCGAGTCCGAGGGCCAGCAGCGCATGCTCGCCCTGCACGGGGGCCGCCGCGACAGCCTGGAGATCCACCCCAACCTCTGGGCCGGGATCGGCCTGGTGCGCGGCGGCGCGGGCACCGCCCTGGTCGGCAGCCACGCGGAGGTCGCCGAGCGCGTCAAGGAGTACCACGCCCTCGGCATCGACGAGTTCGTCCTGTCCGGGTACCCGCACCTGGAGGAGGCGTACTGGTTCGGCGAGGGTGTCCTCCCGCGCCTCGCCGCCGAGGGCCTGTGGCGGCACCCCTCCGCCGGGCCGGCCGCGCCGCCGGCTCAGGTGCCCTTCGCGAGCTGAGGGGATGTCACTTCGTGTCAGGGACGGTGCTCCCAGTGGCGGTCGGTCCGGGTCAGTTCGCGGAAGCCCGCCGAGGTCAGCCGGTCGATCGCCGCCCGGTCGGCCGCCGCCTCGTAGGCCAGCAGACGGTCCACGCCGCACAGGCGCAGCCAGTCGGCGGCCTGCCCGAGAAGCCAGTGCTCCAGACCGTCCGCGTGTGCCGAGGGGGCGATGCTCAGATTGCCGATGTCGGCGAGGCCGGAGCCGCGGGTGTGGCGCTCCGGGCGGAACAGGGCCGTGTCCACCTCCATGAAGCCGATCGCGTGACCGGCGGCGCGGGCCGTGAGGCGGGTGCCGCACTCGCCGAGCGTGCGGTCGACGGTGATGCCCCGTCTCGGCTCCGGGGCCGGCAGGTCGCCGACGCGGGCGATCAGGACGACCTCGGTGTCGCCCACGTGCCGGAAGCCCGCACGTCCGTAGACGGCGCGGACGTGCGGCCAGGCCCGTGGCACCCCGTACACGGCCGGGGCGGGAAGCCCCCCGTCCGCGTACCGGGCCCGCACGCCCCACCGGGCCAGTTGTGCCAGGCAGGCGCTCATCAGCAGGTCCGCGGCCTCCTCGGTGTCCGGCAGGAAGGACGCCGGGACCCGGCCGACGAACCAGCCGACCTCGCCGACGTCCCGGTAGTGCGGGCCGACCTCCTCGTCCGCCCGGTAACGCAGGAGATGGGCGGCGGCCACGATGTGGTCGCGCCGCTCGGCGACGAGGGTGACACGCTCGCTCACCCAGGGGTCGGTGAGGAATTCCTCCGGGCGGCGTTCGAGATCGCTGAGCACCGTGTTCACGGAGACGGACACGCCGGGGACGACGGCGGCGACATGCGTGTTGATCAGATCGGTGAGCTGGTCACGGTCGGCGCGGCGGAACGGGCGCACCTGCGGCGCGGGCATGGGGGACCTCCGGTCGGAGAACGTGTCGGAAGCCCGCCATGCGATGCGGTACGCGGTCGAGGGTACGGCGGCGGGGCGCCCGGCTCCAGGGGGTCGCGGACATCACGGTGCGACGCCCGCCCGGGTGAACGTCAGATGGGTGACGCCGCTGGGCGAGGACACGGACTCGACCGCGTAGTCCTCCTCCACGCCCTCCAACCCGTCCCAGAGACGGACGCCCCGGCCGAGCAGGAGCGGGACCACCACGACGTGCAGATGGTCGATGAGCCGGGCGGCGAGGAAGTCGCGGACCACCGTGGGTCCTCCGCCGATCCGGACGTCCTGGCCGCCCGCGGCCTCACGGGCCCGCTCCAGCGCTTCGGCGGGTGAGGCGTCGAGGAAGTGGAACGTCGTGCCGCCCTCCATGGCGAGCGACGGGCGCGGATGACGGGTGAGGACGAAGGCCGGCGTGTGGAACGGCGGGTTGGGCCCCCACCATCCCTTCCACTCGGGGTCGTCGTGCCATCCGGGGTAGCCGAACTTTCCCGCGCCCATGATCTCCGCGCCGATGCCGGGCGCGAACCGCCGCGCGAAGGTGTCGTCGAGCCCGCCCTGCCCACCGGACCCGCCGGTCAGCTCGTGCCACCACCGGGTGGCGAACATCCACTGGTGCAACCTCTCACCGGCGTGGCCGAAGGGCGCGTCACGGCTCAGGCCCTCACCGGTGCCGTAACCGTCGAGCGAGATGGAGAAGTTGTGGACGCGGGCGAGGGACATGGCCGGCGCCTCCTTTCCGCTGCCGTTCGAGCCGCGTCGGACCGACGCGGTGATGGAACGATGATGGCCCCTCGGGACGCGTCGCTCCTTCAGTACGCGGCCGACAAAGCCCCCAGATGGGCCCGGCGCACCTCCGTCGTCTGCCCCTGCACCAGCAGGAACATCGCCTCACGCGCGAGACGTTGCGCCCGGTTGTCCAGGTCGAGGGCGCGCCCGCCGCCGGTGACGAGCGCGGCGGTCGTCGCGGTCCGCATCAGATCGAACGCCTTCGTCTTGAGTGCCAGCCGCTCCTCCATGTGCTCGTGCGGCGCGGGATGGTCGGCGAGGGCGTACGCCTGCCGACGCACCTTGTCCAGCCGCAGTCGCAGCCCCTTCGTGGTGGGGTCGTCCTGGTCCAGCAGCGACAAGGCCGACTCGGCGACGCCGAACACGGCAGGCGAGGCGTTCGCCGGTTTGGGCCGGTCGCCCGCCGCCCAGCTCTCGTACGGGGCGTGCAGGGCCACCGCCTCGTCCGGGATCCACAGCCCGTCGAGCTGGAGCGAGACCGTGCGGGCGGCGGTCAGCGCGGCCAGCCGCATCGGCGGCGACGCCTTCAACCCCGACTGCGCTCTGGCCTCCGCGAACGCGAACACCACCTCGTCCGCGTCCGTGACCCCGGCCAGCAGCATCACATCGTTCAGGCCCCACCCCGTGTACCAGGGAACCGTCCCGTGGAACCGCCAGCCGCCGCGCTTGGGCACGGCCCGGACCGGTACCCGCGGATACCTCCGCAGATGCGCGTACGCCACCCCGGACAACAGCTCACCCGTCGCCAACTTCGCCAACAGCCGCTCCTTGGCCGGCAGTTCGGTCTTGGTGAGGGTCAGTACGGGCGTGTAGTGCTGGGTCTGCACGAACCATGTCGCGCAGCACGCGCCCGCCAGGATCTCCGCGATCTCCCGCGCCACGGAGTTCGGCGCCCCCGAACCGCCGTACGCCTGCGGTGCGTTCACCCCCAGTAGTCCCGACCTCTTGATCGCCTCGATGCTGCTCGCGGGCACCTGCTCCTGATCGACGCGCTCGGCCTGAGGCGCCAGCACTTCGGCGGCGAGACTGCGCGCCCGGACGACGAGAGGATGCGGTGAGGTGGTCATGGGGGGATTCTCCCCGCCCCCGCACCGGAAGATCACCTTTTCGCGTCGCCGACGTGTCTTTGACTGGTCTACACCCTTGACTGGTACAGACCAACGCGGTTGAGTGTGCCACCACACCCCCCACCACGGCCGCCCCGCACCGTGGCCGGCTCCGCCGGCGCGTGCGCGCGAGGTCCGTCCCCGTCATGCCCCGCGGAGCCTCGCCCGGGTGCGGCCGTGCCCCACGAAGGAGTTGATCCCGTGTCGAGGCGCCGACTCTCCGCCCTGCTGACCGCGCTGGTCATCGGCGGTTCCACCCCCCTGCTGCTGCCCGCCCAGAGCGCGAGCGCCGCTCCCTGCTCCAGCTACCCGAACTGGGTGGCGGGCCGCTCCTACGCCGCCGGTGACATCGTCCGCTACACCGACGGCCGGGCCTACATAGCCGAGCATGCCAACCCGGGCTACGACCCCACCATCAGCACCTGGTACTGGGAGCCGTACGCCTGCGAGAACGGCCCCACCAACCCTTCCGGGTTCGTGGTGAGCGAGGCGCAGTTCAACCAGATGTTCCCGAACCGGAACTCGTTCTACTCGTACAGCGGGCTGCGGGCGGCCATGAGCGCGTTCCCGGCCTTCGCTACCACCGGCAGCGACACCGTCAAGAAGCAGGAGGCGGCGGCGTTCCTCGCCAACGTCAACCACGAGACGGGCGGACTGGTCCACATCGTCGAGCAGAACACCGCCAACTACCCCACCTACTGCGACTGGAGCAGGCCCTACGGCTGCCCCGCCGGACAGGCGGCCTACTACGGCCGGGGCCCGATCCAGCTCAGCTGGAACTTCAACTACAAGGCGGCCGGGGAGGCGTTGGGCCTCAATCTGCTGGGTAACCCCTGGCTGGTGCAGAACGACGCGGCCGTCGCCTGGAAGACCGCCCTGTGGTACTGGAACACCCAGACCGGCCCGGGCAGCATGACCGGCCACCACGCGATGGTCACCGGAGCGGGCTTCGGCCACACCATCCGCAGCATCAACGGCTCGCTGGAGTGCGACGGCAAGAACCCGGCGCAGGTCCAGAGCCGGGTGAGCGCTTACCAGCGGTTCGTACAGATCCTCGGGACTTCTCCGGGCGGCAACCTGTACTGCTGACGGCGACCCCTTCGCCATGATGTCATGCACCTGACTTCGACTCCGGGGTCCGGCCCGCCTCGCGGCCGGGCCCCGCTCCCGTCCCCGTTCCGACGAAGGGCACCCCCATGCCAAGTCCCCGTACCACCTCGCTCGCGGCCGCCGTGGCGCTGGCCGCCGTCGTGGCCGCGCCCGCGCCCGCGGCCTCCGCCGCGGTTCCCGCTCCGGGCGCCTACTACGTGCAGAGCGCCGTCACCGGACTCAATGCGGCCGACAGCGGGGGAGCGGTGGAACAGCACCGGCCCAAGGGCAACGAGGACCGCCAGCAGTGGACGCTGCGGGCGAGCGGAACCTCGTACGTGCTGGAGAGCGTGGACGCCGCGGGCAGTTGTCTCGGCCGCTCAGGCGACCAGGCCAGAACCGTCGCCTGCACCAGCGGCGACGCGGCCTGGGACATCACCGACCTCGGCTCCGGCCGCCACCGGCTCAAGGTGCCCGGCGCCGAGCGCTACCTCACGGTCGGCGCCAAGCCCTCCGGCGCCAACTACCCCGCACCGCTGGTCACCGGCGGGGCGGGCGACCTGGCCGCCTGGTACCTCACCCCGGTCAACCCCACCACCAGCCCCATCCCGCCCGCCGGGCAGCGCACCCTGGACCAGGTCACGTTCCTCACCGCCCACAACGCCTACGCCAACGGCGTCGACGGCGGCTTCGCACCCCCCTTCGTCAACCTCGTCCCGAACCAGACACGCGGCATCAACCAGCAACTTGCCGACGGCGTACGCGGATTCATGCTGGACATCCACCAGACCCCCGACGGCGCGATCCTCTGCCACAACAGCTGCACCCTCGTCAGCCGGCCCGTCGCCCTGTGGGTCGACATCCAGCGCATGGTCGACTTCCTCAAGCAGAACCCCGACCAGTTCCTCACCGTGTTCCTGGAGGACTACGTCGACCCGGCCGTCCTGCGCTCCGAACTCGCCCGTGTCAACGGCCTGTCCGACGTGCTGTACCGGCCCGACCAGACCGGCGTGCGCACCAGCGGCTGGCCGAGGATGGCCGATCTGATCGCCGCGAACGACCGCCTGCTCATCTTCACCGACCGCAGCCGCGCCTCCGACCAGGCCGCCGGGCTCACCCGCGACACCTTCGGCGTCATGTACCAGAAGGAGTGGACCGTCGAGAACTACTGGTCCATGGGCGGCGGCATCGGCTCCTCCGACTGGTCCTGCTACAGCCGCTGGTACGACACCAACACCAACATCCCGCTCACCCGCACCGAGTCCGCGTTCAAGCCGCTGTTCGTGATGAACCACTTCCGCGACGTCGGCATCACCGGCACCGCCACCAACGACAACGCGAAGCTGGCCGACCGTGCCCAGCGCTTCTGCCAGTCGGCCGCCCGCAAGAAGCCGAACTTCCTCGCGGTCGACCACTACAGCCTGGGCAACGCGGCATCGGCGGTCACGACCCTGAACACGTACACCTATCCGTAGGGTGGGAGTACCTCGCCGACGGACTCTTCGGGGCGGGGCGAGCGACGACACACACGCGGGGGATCGGGGCGCAAAGAGGCACCAAGCGGTTCATATAGGCTGCCTGTTCTGCCCTGTCGTTCGTCACCACTCGGGAGAGTCATCCGTGAGCGTAGCCACCGCCCACTCCGCGTCGGCCGTACCGCCCGCCGGCGAGACGCCGGCGACCGGGGGAGTGCCGGCGCAGGACGAGGGAATCTGGGTCGAGCCGGGCGCCACCGCCGACGCCGACGCCGGGGTCCGGCTGGACGAGGCCGACGGTGAAGGCCCCTCCGAGGCGTCCGCCGGACAGGTACCGGCCCAGGTGTCGGGCGACGCGCCGGCCCCGCCCGCTGTGGACGGCGACGCGACCGCCACCCCGGGCGGCGCGATCGACATCGCGGACACCGAGGACTCCGAGGGTCCGGAGGGTGCCGAGGGCGTCGTGGATGCCGCGGAGGTCGTGGACGAGCAAGTCGCCCGCGACGCGCATGACTTCGGGGTGTACGCCCGCACCGGCGGCTGGGCGTTCGCCCTGAAGGTGGCGCGGAGCGTGCGGCCCGGCGGGGAGCTGCCCGGCGAGACCGTGAAGGTGTCCGCGAAGCGGTTCGCGGAGCTGGCCGGGTGCTCGGCGGAGCGGGTCATGCGCTACTACAAGGCGTGGGACAAGGCGGCCGACGACGGCATGGTCCCGCACTTCGAGGCGCTCGCCCCCGGCGCCGAGATCGACCTGCCCGACTCGGACGTCTGGCTGTCGTACTACAGCTCCCGCTCCAGTGCGACCTCCGACCGGGGCACCGCCATCACGGCGGCCGCCGAGGCCGAGGGCATCCGCCCCACCAAGGCCCTGGAGGTCGCCGAGAACCCCACCGCGCTGCGCGCCGCGATCCTCGCCGACCCCTCTACCGCCCAGGCGGCCCGTACCGCTCTCCTCGACCGGCTCAAGGAGGACCCGTCCCTCCAGACCGAACTCGCCCGTGACATCGCGCGCACGGAGGAGCTGAAGAAGGCGGTCGCCAGCGAGACCCAGGCCGCGACCCGCATCGGGTACGTCCGGCAGATCGTGGAGAACGGCCAGGTCAAGACCCCCGCCGGGCAGGTCATCGACGCCCCCGCCGAACTGCGCGCCGAGGCCGAGCGGCACCTGTCCCTCATCGACGAGCTGGACGACGACGAGGACACCGGCGAGTGGGCGACGGAGGCGTACGACACCGTCAAGGAGCTCGTAGTCCAGACCGTCGAGTCGAACCCCGAGCTGCGGGTCCAGGAACGCCGCACGAAGTTCTACAGCAGCCTCCAGAAGGCGACGAAGGTCTTCGAGGAGCTGACCCTCGACGATGCCGTGGACATCGACGCGATCTACGAGGACGACATGCTCCAGCGCCTGGAGGAACTCCAGGAGGCGCTCAACACCTGCATCGCCGCCCTCCGCAAGGCCTCGCCGGGCGACTGACCCGGTGTTCCCGCCGGTGAGGCCCCCTGCGTCCGCAGGGGGCCTCCGTCGTACACGCCAGTTGCCGTCCGATAGGTGTTACGTATAACCTCCCGGGAACCCCGAGCGAACCTCGGTAGATCCCCGCACCGCCCCGCGCGTGAACCGCGCCCCACCCGAGAGGCCCTCCGATGAGACGCGTCGCCCTGGTCACCCTCGTGGTCGACGACTACGACGAGGCGATCCGCTTCTACACCGAGGCGCTCGGCTTCCGGCTCGTCGAGGACGCCCCGAGGCCCGACGGCAGCCGCTGGGTCGTCGTCGAGCCGGGCACCGGGGGCGCGGGCACCGGACTGCTGCTCGCCCGGGCCAAGGACGAGGCGCAGCACGGCCGGATCGGCGACCAGACCGGCGGACGCGTGGGCTTCTTCCTCCACACCGACGACTTCGCCCGCGACCACGCCCGGATGCTGGCCTCGGGCGTCAGGTTCCTGGAGGAGCCGCGCCACGAGCCGTACGGCTCGGTCGCCGTCTTCGAGGACCTGTACGGGAACCGCTGGGACCTCCTCCAGCCCGCCGCCGACTGAGCCACCGTCGACCGAGCCACCGCAGGCCGAGCCGTCCCGACTCGACCGCCACCGACTGAGCAGCCCCGGCTCAGCCGCCACCGACCGAGCAGTCACCGACTGAGCCGCCTGCCGGGCCGCCCTCCCCGGACCCGACCGGCGCACCCGCCGCACACCCACCGCATCACCTGCCGAGGAACGAACGCCATGACCGCGCCCCGCATCGACGCCGACACCATCCGCCGCCTCCCCAAGGTCGTCCTGCACGACCACCTCGACGGCGGTCTGCGCCCCGCGAGCCTCGTGGAGCTCGCTGCGGAGGTCGGCCACACCCTTCCCGAGACCGACCCCGAGGGCCTCGCCGCCTGGTTCTACGAGGCCGCCAACTCCGGTGACCTGGTGCGGTACATAGCCACCTTCGAGCACACCCTCGCCGTGCTGCAGACCCGCGAGGGCCTGCTGCGCGCCGCCGAGGAGTACGTGCTCGACCTGGCCGCCGACGGAGTCGTCTACGGCGAGGTCCGCTACGCCCCCGAGCTGAACACCAGGGGCGGGCTGGCGCTGGCCGAGGTGGTCGAGACCGTGCAGGAGGGCCTCGCCGCCGGTATGGCCAAGGCGGCGGCCCAGGGCACCCCGGTCCGTGTCGGCACGCTGCTGTGCGGGATGCGCATGTTCGACCGGGTCCGCGAGGCCGCCGACCTGGCCGTCGCCTTCCGGGACGCCGGTGTCGTCGGCTTCGACATCGCGGGCGCCGAGGACGGCTTCCCGCCCGCCGACCACCTGGCCGCGTTCGAGCACCTGCGCCGCGAGAGTGTCCCCTTCACGATCCACGCCGGTGAGGCCCACGGCCTGCCCAGCATCCACCAGGCCCTCCAGGTGTGTGGCGCCCAGCGCATCGGCCACGGCGTCCGCATCACCGAGGACATCGTCGACGGCAAGCTCGGCCGCCTCGCCTCCTGGGTCCGCGACCGCCGTGTCGCCCTGGAGATGTGCCCCACCTCCAACCTCCAGACCGGCGCGGCCACCTCCATCGCGGAGCACCCCATCACCGCGCTGAAGGACCTCGGTTTCCGCGTCACCCTCAACACCGACAACCGCCTGGTGTCCGGGACGACCATGACCCGGGAGATGGGCCTGCTCGTCGAGGAGGCCGGCTGGACCCTCGACGACCTGCGCACCGTCACCGTCAACGCCCTCAAGAGCGCGTTCATCCCGTTCGACGAGCGGAACGCCCTGATCCGTGACGTCGTACTGCCAGGCTACGAGTCCGCGCGCTGAAGCAGACCCCGTACGTACGCGGCCTGGCCGGCATGCTGAAGATCGTCGGCCAGGACGCTCACCAGGCGGACGCCCAGGCTGACCGGCGGATCCCAGCGCTCGTCCACGATGCGGCCGAGATGCCTGCCGGTCAGCCTGGGCGTCCG
>NZ_LIRK01000060.1:10714-10980 GCF_001419765.1 Streptomyces torulosus | reverse complement strand
AGCCGTACCCGTGACCGCCCCCATAGCCGTACCCCTGACCACCCCGGCGCCGCCAGCGACCTCCCTCCGCCCCGCCCAACTACCCGCCGACCGGCCCGCCTTCGTCGGCCGAGAGACCGAACTCGCCACCCTGCTGCGGGTCACCGACGCGGCCGCTGCCTCCACCGGCGCGCCCGCCACCGTCCTGTTGAGCGGGATGCCCGGCATCGGCAAGACAGCCCTCGCGGTGCAGTGGGCGCACCGGATCGCCGACCGGTTCCCGGACG
>NZ_LIRK01000060.1:0-10619 GCF_001419765.1 Streptomyces torulosus | reverse complement strand
GACACCGAGCAGGTACGGCCGCTGCTGCCCGCCGGACCGGGCAGCCTCACCCTGGTCACCAGCCGTCTCGCCTTGTCCGGGCTGACCGCGTCGGGGGCCCATCCGCTGCACCTTGACCTGCCGTCGACGGCGGACGCGGGCACCGCCCTCGCGCGCCGCGTCGGCCAGGACCGGACGGCCGCCGAACCCGGGGCCGCCGCCGAGATCGTGGGGCGGTGCGGACGGCTGCCGCTGGCGCTGGCCGTCGTCGCCGCCCGCGCCGCCGGCCGCCCGGACTTCCCCCTCTCAGCGATCGCCGCCGAGCTACGGCACGAGGGGGACGGCCTCGACGCCTTCGCCGGCACGGGAGGCGTGCCCGGCCTCCGAGCCACCTTCGACCCCTCCTACCGCAGGCTGCCCCCCGAGAACGCCCGCCTGTTCCGGCTGCTGTCCCTGCGCCCCGGCCCGGACCTCACGCCCGGCGCGGCCGCCGCGCTGGCCGACCTCCCGCAGCGCCGCACCCGGCTGCTGCTCGACGAACTCGCCGACGCCCACCTCGTCACGGAGCACGCCCCCGGCCGCTACGTCCAGCACCCCCTGCTGCGCCTCTTCGCCGCCGAGCTGACCGCCACGTACGACTCCCCCACGGAACGCCGCGCCGCCCTCCACCGGCTCCGCACCCACACAGCGACCGTCCCCGACCGCCACCCCACCTCGCACGGCGACCGTCCCTGACCACCACCCCCACCTCGCACAGCGACCATCACCTGCCACCACGCCCGACGGCCCCCTCGCGCGACAAGCCGTCCCGGCCACCGTCACTTCGCCGTCACTCTTTTTGCACATCTCCCTTCCTACGCTCCGGGTGCAGTGACCGACGGTGTGTTCGAGCGGCCCGGGAGGCAGCCTCAGATGATCTCCGACACCAGCACTCTCGGGGCCCCGGCCCTCCGTATCGCCGTGTTCGCCGAGGCGTCGGCGCGGCTGCCCGGCCAGGAGCCGTCCGGTCGGGATCCGCTGCGGGCGGCGACGTACCGGCTGACCTCGCGGACCGGCGGCGAGTACCTGTTCGTAGGGGTGTGCGGGACCGGCGCCCGTGCCCCGGAGCGGCTGCCGGACATCGCCCTGGGGCCCGGTGACATCTGCTTCTACGACGCGGACCACCCGCCGTTACTGGAGTTCCCCGAGCGTTGCCGGCTGAAGGTGTTCCTCGTGCCGCGTGAGGCGATGGGGCTGGAGGAGCGCGACGTGCGGCGGGTGACGGCGGCGCCGGTGGCACGGGCCTCCCGGCTGGGGTCGCTGCTGTCGCCGTTCCTGTCCGAGCTGGCCGACTCGGCGGTCTCCGCCCGGCCGTTGGTCGCCGAGATGCTCACCCGGAACGCGGTGAACCTGCTGGCCACGCTGGCCACGGAGCAGTTGGGCCGGGAGGCGGGCGGGCCGCCGGGCGGCCGGTCGCCGCTGGTGGCGCGGATCCTGCGGTTCATCGACGAGCACCTCGCCGACGCGGATCTGTCGCCCGAGGTGATCGCCGGGGCGCACCACATCTCGGTGCGCTATCTGCACAAACTGTTCCAGGACGAGGGCGCGACGGTGGGCCGGTGGATCCAGCGCCGCCGTCTGGAGGAGTGCCGGCGCGATCTGGAGCTCGGTGTCCGGGGGCGCCGCACGATCGCCTCGGTGGCGGGCCGCTGGGGTTTCCTCAGCGCGACGCACTTCAGCCGGGTGTTCCGGGCGGCGTACGGGATGTCGCCGAGCGAGTGGCGGGACAGCATGGGCCGCATGGGCCGGGGCGGACGGACCCTCGCCCGATAGCGGAGCGGGCGGTGCCCCCGGTCAAGGGGCCACCGCCACGGGGGTGCGGGGGCGTCAGTTCGGGGGGCGGGTCCACGCCGCGTCGGAGGACGACAGGCGCAGGCCGGCCAAGCAGGTCAGTGCGAGCAGCAGCAGGATCAGACCCAAGGCGGGAGCGAGTCCGGTGTGCCGCAGGAGCAGGGCCCCGGCGAGGGCGCCGAGGAACATCGCGAGGACGGACAGGATCCGCCGTCCGGGCCGGGGCGCCGGCCCGCCGGCCGGGGTGGAGTCCGCCGCGAGGCCCGTGAGGGTGAGGGTCAGTACGGTCGTCGTGAGGTCGGGGACGCCGAGGCGCCGTACGACCGCGTTCTGCAGCCCCATCGCGAGCCCGAGCAGCACGATGAGGGTGTGGCGGAGCGGGCCGCCGACCCGGTCGCCGTCGGAGAGGACGGCGGCGAGGGTGGCCGCGGCGGCGAGGAGCGTCTGCGCCACCACGGCGATCGCCAGCACCTTCCCGCGATGGGCGGCGAAGTGGACGGCGACCCGGCCCCCGGCCAGCGCCCCGGCGAGGAACGCGGTCATCGCGACGACGGACGCGAGCGCGGACAGGCCCTCGGCGCCCGCCAGGGCGAACCCCAGGAAGACCACGTTGCCGGTCATGTTGGCGACGAAGACATGGCCGAGGGCCAGATAGCTGACCGCGTCGACGACACCGGTCACCACGGTGAGCGCCAGCAGGAGCGGCGGCAGCGGCCCGTGCCGGTCCCCGCGCGGCGGTACGAGCGTGCGGACCGCGTCGGTCACCAGCTCACGCACGGCCCGTGACCCCCTCGGGTTCCGCCGCGGGGGCCGGGCGGTGCAGGACCGCCCGGGTGGCGAACCCGGCGGCGGGCCCGAGCAGCACGGCCGCGACGGACACCCACAGCGGCCACGGGGCGAACCCGAGCACCTCGTCGCCCGACCAGCGGCCGGGACCGGTGAGCGCGAGCACGGCGGCCACGAGGACGAGGACGAGCGGGTACTCGTACCCGTCGTTCTGCACCCACAGCCCGTTGCGCCACTTGACGGTGCTCGCGACCGTCATGACCCCCATGGCGGTCGTCGCCGCCAGGGGGGTGAGCAGTCCGGCCGCCAGGAACAGACCGGCGCCCAGTTGGCCGCCGCCCGCGGCGAGCGCGGTGAGCCGGCCGCCGCGGAAGCCGTCGCGGCGGAACTCCTCGGTTCCGCCTGCCAGGCCGTTCCCGTCCAGGAGGAAGCTGACCTTCTGCACCCCGTGCCCGGCGATCAGGAGTCCGACCACGAGGCGCAGGAGCAACAGTCCGGTGTCCATCACGTTCCCGCCCGTTCCCGACGTCCGTCGTGCTTCTCAGCCGGCCGCGTGGGCGCCGATGACGGCCTGCGCGTAGACGATGCCGAGGCCGTACGCGCCCGCGTGCTCCTTCACGACCTGCGTGGTCGGCCCGTACGTCTCCTCGCGCGCCCAGTCCCGCTGGAGCTCCAGCAGCACCTGCACCCACGTGACGGGCACGGCGCCGGCCTGGATCATGCGCTGGACGGCGTGCTCGTGGGCCTGCGGGCTGACACCGCCGGAGGCGTCGGTGACGACGTAGACCTCGTAGCCCTGGGCGAGCGCGGACAGCGTGGGCAGGACCACGCACACCTCGGTCCACAGACCGGCGATGACGAGCTTCTTGCGGCCGGTGGCCCTGACGGCCTCGACGAACGCGACGTCCTCCCAGGCGTTCATCGTCGTACGGTCGACGATCTTGTGGTCGGGAAAGACGTCCGCGAGCTGCGGCAGAAGGGGGCCCGAGAAGGACTCGGCGGCCACCGTGCTCAGCACCACGGGCACGTCGAAGACCCGGGCCGCCTTGGCGAGGCCCACGGTCGCGTTGATGATCGCGGTGCGGTCGCCGCTGCCGGTGCCGAAGAACATCTGCGGCTGGTGGTCCACGAAGAGGACCGCGCAGTTGTCGGGGGTGAGGAGGTCCGGGCCGGGAGCCGCGGTGACCTCGTCGATGTCGACCATGAAAGGTGCCTTTCTGCTGTGAGGGGTGTGATCGGAGGGGGAAACCGCGGGAGGGGTCAGAGGGCGAAGCAGGGGCCGAGGGCCGGGCCGTCGTCGGTGTCTGGGGTGAGGCCGCGGGCGGCGCGCCACTGCCGGTGCAGCGCGGACTCGGCGGCGGCCTCGCCCAGCAGTTCGGCCTGGCGGGCGCCCGACCGGCCGATGGGTCCGCAGGCCCGGTAGCCGCCGTGGTGCGCGACGGGGCTCCACGCGGGGCTGATCGGCGGGAGTTCCTCGTCGAGGCCGTCGTTCTCGGCGGCGGCGTGCACGATCCGCCCGCCGACCACGGTCAGGACGGACTCGATGTGCGGGATGTCCGGCTCGGGCACGGTGAAGTAGTCCTCGGACAGCAGCGCGAGGTCACCGAAGTACCCGGTGCGCAGCACGCCCTTGAGGTGCTCCTCTCCGGTGAGGGCGGCGCCCGCCGTGGTGAACATCGCGAGCGCGGTGGCCCGGTCGACCCGGTTGCGGGGCGGGCGCAGGGCGAGGTCGCCGACGGTGCGGCCGCTGACCAGCCAGTGCAGGGCGACCCACGGGTTGTAGGTGGACACGCGGGTGGCGTCGGTGCCGGCGCCGACGGTCAGGCCGCGGTCCAGCATCGCGCGGACCGGCGGGGCGGTCGCGGCGGCCTCGGGGCCGTAGCGGCGCAGGAACGCCTCGCCCTGGAAGGACAGGCGGTTCTGCACGGACAGGGCGCCGCCGAGGGCGGCGATGCGGTCCAGACTGCTGCCGGAGACGGTCTCCGCGTGATCGAACAGCCATCTGTTCCCGGCGGGGAAAAGCCCTTCGGCGGCGAGTTTCTCGAATACGGCGAGATCCCGGCGAATGGTCTCGTCATAGGTGGCGTGGAGTCTGAATCCCCAGCCGTGCTCCATGAGGAGACGGACGGCTTTCTCGAATTCCGTCTCGTAGTCCGCGGTGAGTTCCGGGCGCGGCTGGGTGAAGTTCTCGAAATCGGCGGCTGCCCAGGTGAGATTCTCGCCCGCGCCGTTCAGGCGCAGCCAGGCGTCGCCGTCCTCGGGGCGGACGGTCCCGATCCAGCGGGCCAGGTCGGCCGTCTCCTGGCCGGGGGTCTGCGGGAAGAGGTGGTAGGCGATGCGCAGGGAGAGCTGTCCGGCCGCGGCGAGTTCGACGACGGTCCGGTAGTCGGCGGGGAAGCTCTGGAATCCGCCGGCGGCGTCGATGGCGGAGGTGAGTCCGAACCGGTTGAGTTCCTTCAGGAAGTGCCGGGTGGAGGTCTTCCGGTCCTCGTCCTCCAGGGCCGGGGCCTTGGCGAGCGTCGAGTAGAGGATCAGGGCGCCGGGCGCGGCGAGCAGCATGCCCGTGGGGGCGCCGTCCCGGCCGCGGACGATCTGGCCGCCCTTGGGGTCGGGGGTGTCGCGGGTGAACCCGGCGGCCTTGAGCGCGGCGCGGTTGAGGATCGCCGACTGGTACAGGTGCAGGACGAACACCGGGGTGTCGGGTGCGGCGGCGTTGAGTTCGGTGACGGTCGGCAGCCTGCGCTCGGCGAACTGCTCGGCCGACCAGCCGCCCACCACCCGCACCCACTGCCCCTTGGGGGTGCGGGCCGCCTGTTCGCGCAGCATGGCGAGGCCCTCGCGGAGGGTGGGGACGCCGTCCCAGCGCAGTTCCAGGACGTAGCTGAGGCCGCCCCGGACGACATGCAGATGGGAGTCGTTGAGGCCGGGGACGGCGCGTCGGCCGAGGGCGTCGACGATCCGGGTCTCGGGGCCGATGTGGGGGGCCACGTCGCGGTCGTCGCCGACGGCCGTGATGACCCCGGCGCGCACGGCGAGCGCCTCGGCCGCCGGGCGGCTCCGGTCGCCGGTGTGGATCCTCGCGTTGCGGACGACGAGGTCCGCCGCGTCGTCGACGGCACGGGGCACGAGCCCACCGACCGGAATCGTGGACAACGGGGTTCGACCTCCTGGGAATAGGGGCGGGAGCG
The DNA here is from genome assembly GCF_001419765.1 of Streptomyces torulosus. Taxonomy (GTDB): domain Bacteria; phylum Actinomycetota; class Actinomycetes; order Streptomycetales; family Streptomycetaceae; genus Streptomyces; species Streptomyces torulosus. Next base: position 4,836 of record NZ_LIRK01000060.1, on the reverse strand, counting down.
GCTGAACGGCGTGTGCCCTCAAGCTATTTCGCCTCATCGGCCCCAAGTGACCCGGCAGCGCACGGAATTCGTACTCCCAGCGCACTGGCCGTGCCCCGCCGTTCCTTTCCGTGCGCTGTGGGATAGGTCCCGGTGCGCTCATGGGCAATTCCCGCCGCATTCCCGGTCCTAGCGTGCGGGGCGACGCACCCGCACCACGCGCACTACACCATCGGGAGAAACACATGTCCGACACCGTCGAACCGGTACGGCCGGTCCTGGAACCGGCGGCCGCCGCCTTCGCCGAGGCGACGGCCAACCGCCCCTTCCTCTTCGAACTGCCGCCCGCCGAGGGCCGCAAGGCGGTCGACGAGGTGCAGTCCGGCGAGATCGGGAAGCCGGAGATCGACGAGGAGTGGATCACCGTCTCGGGCGGCCCGACGGGCAGCGTCAGGGCACGGATCGTGAAGCCCGCCGGCGTCGAGGGCACCCTGCCGGTGATCCTCTACATCCACGGCGCCGGCTGGGTGTTCGGCAACGCCCACACCCACGACCGTCTCGTCCGCGAACTGGCGGTCGGCGCGGGCGCCGCCGTGGTCTTCCCGGAGTACGACCTCTCCCCCGAGGCCCGCTACCCCGTCGCCATCGAGCAGAACTACGCCGTCGCCCGGTGGGTCGTGGAGCAGGGCGCGTCGAAGGAGCTGGACGGCACACGGCTGGCGGTGGCCGGTGACTCGGTCGGCGGCAACATGACGGCCGCCCTGACCCTGATGGCCAAGGAGCGCGGGGATGTGCCCCTCGTCCAGCAGGTCCTCTTCTACCCGGTGACCGACGCGAACTTCGACACCGGCTCCTACCGCCAGTTCGCGGAGGGCTACTTCCTGCGCCGCGACGGCATGCGGTGGTTCTGGGACCAGTACACGACCGACGAGGCCGAGCGCGCCCGGATCACCGCGTCCCCGCTGCGCGCCACCACCGCGCAGCTGACCGGGCTTCCCCCGGCGCTGGTGATCACCGGTGAGGCCGACGTCCTGCGCGACGAGGGCGAGGCGTACGCGGGCAAGCTCCGTGAGGCGGGCGTCCCGGTCACCGCCGTCCGTTTCCAGGGCATCATCCACGACTTCGTGATGCTCGACGCGCTGCGCGGCACCCACGCCGCCGAGGCCGCGATCACGCTGGCCACCGGCACCCTGCGCACCGCGCTGCACGCCGGCTGACCGACCCGCACCGAGAGAGAGGACCCCTCATGTCCACCACGCCCACCGCCCTCCTCGTGCACGGGGCCTTCGCCGACGCGTCCAGCTGGGCCGGCGTCGTCGAGGAGCTCCAGAGCCACGACATCCCCGTCGTCGCCGTACCGAACCCGCTGCGTGGTCTGGCCTCCGACGCCGCGTACATCGCCTCCGCCGCCGCCCAGATCGACGGCCCCGTCGTCCTCGTCGGCCACTCCTACGGCGGCGCGCTCATCACCGTGGCGGGCGCGACCGAGAACGTCGTCGGCCTGGTCTACGTCGCGGCGTACATCCCGGAGGAGGGGGAGAGCCTCGGCGAGCTGCAGGGGCGCTTCCCGCCGGCCCCGCTCGTCGCCAACCTGGTCGAGCGGACCTACCCCGTCGAGGGCGGGGAGCCCGGCGTCGAGGTCACCATCGCGCCGGACGCCTTCCCCGGCATCTTCGCCGCGGACGTCCCCGCCGAGGCGACCCGGATCCTCGCGGTGTCGCAGCGTCCGCTGGCGACCGCCGCGTTCACCGAGGCCCCGCCGGTCGCCGCCTGGAAGACCCGGCCGTCCTGGGCCGTGGTCGCGGCGGCCGACGAGGCGATCAACCCCGAGGTCCAGCGCTTCGCCGCGAAGCGCGCGGGCTCCACCGTCACCGAACTCGAGGGCGCCTCCCACGCGGTGGCGGTCTCCCGCCCGAAGGACGTGGCGGCGGTCATCCGCGACGCGGTACGCCTCACCAGCTGAACGACGTGTGCCCCGCGCCCCTGTCAGGGGCGCGGGGCACACGGGCCACCGAGCTCAGAAAGTCACTCGCCCTCGGGGGCCAGCCGCAGCGAGATGCTGTTGATGCAGTACCGCTGATCCGTGGGGGTCGAATACCCCTCTCCCTCGAACACGTGCCCGAGGTGCGATCCGCAGCGGGCGCAGCGGACCTCGGTCCGCACCATCCCGTACGAGCGGTCCTCGATCAGTTCCACCGCGTCGCTGTCCTTCGGGTCGTAGAAGGACGGCCATCCGCAGTGCGAGGCGAACTTGGTGTCGGAGGTGAACAGCTCCGCGCCGCAGGCCCGGCACGAGTACACCCCCTTCGTCTTCGTGTCGGTGTACTCCCCGGTGAACGCCGGCTCGGTTCCGGCCTGACGCAGCACCGCGTACTCCGCCGGGGTCAGCTCCGCGCGCCACTGCTCGTCCGGCTTGTCGACGTCGTACGGCATTGGGTCTCAGCCCCTCACTGCGAAAGACGGTCCAGGATCCTCGGGCCCAGGTCGGTCACGTCACCCGCGCCCATGGTGAGAACGAGATCACCGGGCTTCGCCATTCCCGCGACGACCGCGGGCGCCTCCGCCTTGTCGTGGACGGCCGTGACCTCGGCGCCCGCCGCCCGCGCCGCGTCGATGATCAGCTCGCTGGTGACGCCCGGGATCGGGTCCTCGCGGGCCGGGTAGATGTCGAGCACGACGGACGCGTCCGCGAGGGCGAGCGACTGCCCCATCTCGCTGCCCAGCTCCTGCGTCCGGGAGAAGAGATGGGGCTGGAACAGCACGAGGATGCGCGCGTCACCGGCGGCGGCCCGCATCGCCTCCAGGTCGGCCGTCATCTCGGTCGGGTGGTGCGCGTACGAGTCGATGACCTGCACCCCGGCGGCCTCGCCCTTCAGCTGCAACCGGCGCTTCACACCGGTGTACGCCGCCAGGGCGGGCGCCAGCTCGGCCGCCGGGACGCCCAGTGCGACGCCCGCGGCCAGGGCGGCGACCGCGTTGTGCGCGTAGTGCCGTCCGGGCACGGACACCGTGAAGGTGAGCTCCCGCCCGTCCAGCAGGACGGTGACCTCGCTCTTGAGTCCCTGGGGCACGACGGCGAGGACACGGACGTCGGCGTCCTCGCTCTCGCCGTAGGTGACGACCCGGACGCCTTCGACACGACGGGTCAGCTCCCGCGCGCCCTCGTGGTCGGCCGAGATCACCAGGGTGCCGCCGGGGACGATGCGGCCGGCGAACGTCTCGAAGGACTCGTAGATCTCGTCCATGGACGCGTAGTTGGCGTGGTGGTCCAGCTCCACGTTGAGGACGATCGCGACCTCGGGGGCGTACTTGTGGAAGCTGCGGTCGCTCTCGTCCGCCTCGGCCACGAAGATGTCGCCGTCGCCGTGCAGGGCGTTGGAGCCGGGCGCGTCGAGGTCGCCGCCGATGGCGTACGACGGGTTCAGGCCCAGCGCGGTCAGCGACACGGCCAGCATGGACGTGGTGGTGGTCTTGCCGTGGGTGCCGGCCACCGCGATCGGGCGCAGGCCGTCCATCAGCCGGGCGAGCGCGTCCGACCGGTGGACGACCGGGATGCCCAGTTCGGCGGCGCGGGCCAGCTCCGGGTTGTCCGCGCGGATCGCCGACGACACGACGACGCACGTCGCGTCGTCGGCGAGGTGCTCCGCCGCGTGCCCGATGTGCACGGTCGCGCCCAGCGCGCGCAACGCCTGCGCCGTCTCCGACTCCTTGGCGTCGCTCCCCGCCACCTTGGCGCCGCGCTGGGCCAGGATCTTCGCGATCCCCGACATCCCGGCCCCGCCGATCCCGATGAAGTGCGGTCGGTCCATGGCGGTAGGAAGGCCGGGTGCCATGTGCGTTCTCCCAGTACTGGTACGGCAAAGTTTCAGGGCAACCCTATGCCCATCCGCCCCCGCGATCGGCAGTACCCACCGGTTGGGGTCACAGCACTAGGTCCTGCTGTGGGAGAACAGCTTCAGTACCGGGACCCCCACCTTGTGCCGCGCTCGGGACGCCCAGTCGCGGTGGAAGAACTCCTCCACGTAGTGCGGGTCGGTCAGCACCAGCACCTCGTCAGCTCCGACCTCCTCCACCAGCGACTTCAGCGCGTCCAGCGGATGGTCCTCGATCAGCCGCCCCGCCGCCTCGCTGCCGGCCGCGCGCAGCGCCTGCAGGGACACCTCCAGAGCCCGTTCCCCCTCGTCGAGGGCCTGTTCCCCCTCCGGGGTCTCCCCCTCGCGCGCCGCCTCGTCCAGCTCGCCGAGCGCGAGGTCGTCGATGGCCCGCAGCAACCGGTCGGCCTGGTTGCCCCGGGGCTGGAGCAGCACATGGAAAGAGGCCGGCTCGTCGCCGTGCAGGGTGGTGACGAACTCCACGTCCGCGGACGTCAGAGCCTTCTCGATCATCAAAACGCTCGTGAACGACACCACAGGCGCCCTTCTTCCGGGAGGGCCCCGCGGCCCTCGCTCCTCAGGGATCTAGTGTGCCCGGCGAGAACTAAACGGAACGGGAGATTCCGCCCGTTCTCACGTACGACGGTAACGACCGAACAGGAACCCGGCCTCTTCCAGCAACGACACCAGCTCGAACCGCCTCGGCACCGCCACCGGGGGCCCTCCGGCGATGCGCTGGGCGTCTCCCGCCGTGAGCATCGGCGACACGGTGAGGCACAGCTCGTCGAGGACACCGGAGGCGATCAGCTGCCCGAGGACCCGCGGTCCGCCCTCGGTGAGCAGCCGGGTGAGCCCCAGGTCGGCGAGGGCCCGCACGGCGCGCGCGAAGTCGACGCCCATGCCGTCCCCGGCGATCACCACCCGCACGCCCGCCTTCTCGGCGGTGGCCACCCGGTCGGGCGGGGCGGCGGCGCCGGTGAGCAGG
>NZ_LIRK01000006.1 GCF_001419765.1 Streptomyces torulosus | reverse complement strand
GCCCGAGCCGACGCCGACCGGCCCGGCCGGCCCGGTCGGCGTCGGCTCGGGCTCCGTCCAGTGGCGGGACTTGGGAAAGTCCGGCGCCTTCATGCCCTTGGACTTGAGGCGGATCACCCGGTGCCCGGCGGCCCGCTGGTTGCTGAGGTGGCAGTCGTCGCGCCCGGCGACCATCTCCAGCAGGGCCTCCTGGAGCGGCTCGGGGTCGCCCCAGGTGCCGTAGAGCTTCTGGGTGCTCAGACAGACGGGGTTGAGGCCCCGGTTGAGCACGGCCTCCCACGCGGCGATCGACACACCGGGCGTGTGCTCGGAGCGGAAGTCGTCGAGGACGACGACGCCGCCGGGGAGCAGGATGTCGCGGGCGGCGGTGATGTCGCCCTGGACGTGCTCGTAGAGGTGGGACGCGTCGATGTGCACGAAACGGCACGAGCGCGGCTTCACCTCACCGGGGACGATCGAGCTGGGGCCTTGCAGAACGCGGGGCAGGTCGTCGTGGAAGGCGAGGTAGTTCGCCTCGAAGGCCCGCCGGGTCAGGGTGCTGCGGTACGACTTGGTGGCCTCCGCCGCGTTGGCGTCGTCGGGGGCGTCGCTCTCGAAGAGGTCGCAGACCGTGTAGGACTCGCCCTCCTGGAGGTGCCGGCCGAGGAAGATGGCGCTCTTGCCCATGTAGACGCCGACCTCCAGGAGGTCGCCCCGCTCACCGGCGGCCTCCTGTCGGTCGAGGAACCAGTTGAAGAGGAGCTGGTCGAGCACTGGGAACCAGCCGGGTACGTCGTCGAGTTCACGGGGTAGCCGGATCGTGCCTTGTTCAGAGGTCATGTCAGAGGTCATGAGGACGGAAGACTCTCTTGCGTCGACGAGGCGAACAGGCGAACGGGCCAGGAACCTACGAGAAGCCCCCGACCCGGTCAAGGATGCTGCGGAGCCTCTCCGCGGAGCCCGTTTCGAACCCCTGACCTGGGTGAACACTGGGACAATTTCGGGTTCAACGACGGCGTCCCTGAAGTGACGCGCGCAGCCGCGGTTGCAGCGGCCGTTCGACCGCGTGGTGCAGCAGCCACGCGAGCAGCAGCATCAGCGCCACGGTCAGCGCGAGCGTCAGGGAGGACGGCAGACCCAGGCCCTGGTGCAGCGCCTGCACCACCGGCCAGCCGAGGTGCTCGTGGACCAGGTAGAAGGGGTACGTCAGCGCCCCGGCGGTGGTCAGCCAGCGCCAGTTCACCCGGTCGAGGAAGCCCAGCGCGACCGCGCCGACGGCCACGAAGCCGACGACGACGGCGAGGGCGATGCCCAGCTGGGGGCGGTACGAGAAGAACGCGTCGTTCGGGGCGTGCCACATGTCCTGGACCGTGTGGTACTGGCTCAGCAGCAGACTGAACCCCACGATCAGCCAGGCGGCGGTGTCCCGGCGGTCCCGGTGCACCAGGTAGAGGCCGATGCCGCCGATGAACAGCGACGCGTACTCCGGCATCAGCACCAGCTGCAGGAACGGTTCCCTTGATGCCTCGGCCAGGGTCGCGGCCAGGGTCCAGCCACCGCAGAACCAGATGACCCGTCTCCGGGTCACCCCGGGCAGGACGACGCACAGCGCGAACAGGACGTAGAAGCGGACCTCCGCCCACAGCGTCCAGCACACCCCGAGGACGCGGTCCGCGCCCAGCGGCATCTGGAGCATGGTCAGGTTGACCAGGAACTCGCTGGCCGACACCCGGGCGAACGCGATCCCCGGCAGAGCGAGCACCGCCGCGACGAGGACGACCGCCGCCCAGTACGCCGGCAGCAGCCGGGCCGCGCGGGACGCGAGGAACGACTGGACCGAACGGCCCCAGCCGCTCGCGCAGATGACGAACCCGCTGATCACGAAGAAGGCCTGGACGCCCGCCCAGCCGTACGCGAACCAGCTGTGCGCGCTCGGGAACTGCACGGCGGGCGAGGCCCCCCACGCCTTCGCGATCTCCCCGTCGCGGCCTCCGTAGTGGTAGGCCGCGACCGAGAGGGCGGCGAGGAGCCGCAGCCCGTCGAGGGCGTACAGCCGGGGCGCGGGGCGGGCCCCGCCGCGTGCGACGGAGGACCCCGGGGCCGCGGCGGGGGTGGTGCGTGGGGTGGTGCTCGGGGTGGTGCTCGGGGTGGTGCCCGCCTCCGGTGAGAGCGTCGGAAGCGTCGTGCTCTTCGCGGTCACGCCGCGCTCACCCCAGGGTCGCCCGTTTGAGGGACCTGGCCCGGCGCGCGACTCTTCGTACGGTCGCGTTGCGCGGGATGAACGCGAGCTGGACCGGGATACCGCCGGGCAGCCCCAGCGAGGTGAGCCGGCGGCGCTTGAAGTACCGCAGGGTGTGGGTGCTCAGATGCCTCGCCAGATACGACTCGGCCTCCGTGCGCAGCGACGGGTAGATCTTGGACTGCATGGCGTACCCCACCGCGCGGACCAGCCGGTTGAGGTCGGCCACGCTCATGCCCGGCTTCCGCGCCTCCACCGCCGCCCGGTCGCCCAGATCCGGCAGCAGCGCGTCCACGACGGTGACCGGCACCCGGTTGCTGTTCTCGTACGGCGCGAGCCGCTCCAACAGGGTCCCGGTGCCCACGCGGGCCACGGGCAGCTCGTACAGCGCGGAGGCGGTGAGCAGGGCCGTGGAGAAGCAGCCGACCACCAGCGCCGGACGCATCCGCTGGTAGAGCACCTCGGCGAGGACCGGCGTGTCGAGCACCGTGAGATCGGCGCCGAGCCGCTCGGCCTCCTTCTCCAGCCCGCGCGACCAGCGCGCCGGGGCACTGGGGTGCGGCTTGAACACCACCCGGGTGTGCCCGAGCGCCACCGCGCCGTTCAGCATCCGTACGTGGAGGTCCTCCTCCTCCTCGGCGGTGAGGATGCCGAGCGCGGAAAGATACTGGCCGAGCAGCAGCGCCGGTTCCTCGACGGCGGGCAGCGTGTCACCGGTGTCGACCAGCTCGGCGAGGACCTTCACGAAGGCGTCCGTCGGCACGATCTCCGCCGGGACCCCGAACTCGGTGAGCAGCAACGGCTCCAGACCCGGCACCAGGTCCAGGTGGAGGAGCCGGTCGATCCGGGTACCGACCAGCGGGTCGATCTTGTTGCGGGTGGGGCCGTAGCTCATCAGGCCGTCGGCGTACACGGTGACGGGCGCGCCGGTGAAGATCTGGGTGAAGCCGAGCGCCGGGTGGACCTGGATGGACTCCACCGCCAGCTCGACGTCGTCGTCGCCGAGGCCCCACAGCAGCCGCAGATGCCGTTCCCACAGGGGCACGTCGTCCATGCGGGGGGACCAGCCGCCGGGGTGGAACGGGGAGATGGTCTCGTTCCAGGAGATGACGTCGTCGAAGCGGGTCCGGAGCCGCTCGAAGCCGGGCATCTCGTCCAGGGCGGGGGCCGTCTCCGGCGTCGCCGCGTTGTTGGAGATCAGCAGGATGCGCCGGTCCGCCGGGCGGAAGCACTCGGTGTCCAGGGCGGCGGCCAGGGTGGCCGTGCCGTACAGCGTGGACGCCATGAAGATCTGCGTGGTCACGCGGCGACCCCCGTCGCGGCGGGACGGCGGCGCAGCCGGCGCAGCCGCGTGGCGCGCTGGATGTCCATGGAGTCGAGCGCCTCGTCCAGCACGTCCTGCGGCATTCGGCGCAACGCGACCGCGCTCATCGACTTGAGTTTCCGTGCCACCGCCGGCTCGAACCTTTCGATGGATCCCAAATGGTGGGAGATAATCGCGCAATATGTGCGCACGGCCTTGGGGAGGAGTTTGTCCGCGTCCCGGTCCTGCGCTGTTTCCGCGATGACCTGGTCGAATGCGCGAATGAAATCGAGCTGGCGTACGTCACCGATCTGGGTCAGTGAAGAGGCGACTCCGCGCCGGTAGAAGACGCCCAGCAGGCCCACCGTGGCAAAGGATTCCGCCTCCCGGTGCAGCTTCCAGATCCAGGGCCGGTCCTCCGCCGTACGCAGCCCGTGGGTGAAGTGCAGCAGCCCCCGCTCGACCAGCCGGCGGTGGTAGACGCCGGCCCACGCGTACGCGTAGTCGACGGAGGTGGAGCGGTCCGCCGGCAGGATCGCGTCCCGCGGGTTCATCACCACGCCCCGCCGCCCGTTGGGCACCCGGTGGACCGAACGGGCCCGCGCGGTGCACTGGACATGGTCCGTGCGGACGAAGTCGCATCCCAACTCCTCGATCGCGGAGACGAGTTGCGGGTAGTAGCCGGGGGCGAGCCAGTCGTCCCCGTCGAGGAACGTCAGGTACTCGCCACGGGCCTTGTCGATGCCCGTGTTGCGCGCGGTCGCCAGTCCTCCGTTCTGCTCGTGTTGGACATACACGGCGCCCGGCAGCTCGCGCTCCGCGCGCGCGAGGATGTCCGGTGTCTCGTCGCGCGAGCAGTCGTCGACGAGAATGAATTCGAAGTCCTCACGCGCGTTGGCTCTGAGGCTCTTCAGGGTGTCGGGCGCGTATTGCTGCACGTTGTAGAACGGCACGATGACGGAGAGCTTGACCACCCCTGTGACGTTAGGCGGCCCTCCGGCATTCGTCTTGACCACCCGCTTGATGTCAGGTGAACGACGCGTGGCGGTACCGTGAACCAGGCGCATTTCCCGGTGTTCCACGGCCCGATTCGCCATTCGTCGACGCGCTGTTAACCCTTTGTTGCATTCGGGTTGGGCCGATCAACGGAATCCCTTCCTAGCGTCTTCGACGTGCCAGCAAGTGCTACGAACAGCCTGCGAGTCGCCGTCCTCGCCGATTCCGACACCCGGTGGAAATGGGGTGCGCTCACCGCGAGCCGCCTCGCCCCCGAGGGTGCGGACATCCACCTGGACGGCTTCCTCCTGCGCGGCCGTGCCACCCCCACCGCCCGCCAGCTCCAGGAAGTCGGGGTCCGCCCCGACTCCCTGCGCGAGGTGACGGGCGTCGAGTTCCTGCGCGCCCTGGGCACGCCGGAGGCGGCCGAGTCGTACGACGTCCTCGTGCTCGCCCTCGTGGGCGGCGGCGTCCAGGCGATGCTGCACGGACTGCGGCACGCCTGGGGCGCCCGGAGCAGGCGGCCCGTGGTCGTCACCGGCTATGTCGGTGTCGTCTACGAGAAGCTCGCCGACGGTCTGCTGCTGCGGCACGGTGCGGACCTCGTCCTCGCCAACTCCCGCCAGGACGCTGAGCGTTTCCGCGCCGTGTACGAGGGGGTCGGCGCCGACGCCGGCTCGGTCACCGAGGTCGCGCTGCCCTTCCTCGGCGGCACGCCGTACGAGGCCCGGAACGACGCCTCCGCGGAGCAGGGGCGCGGGCCCTACACGGTCGTCTTCGCCGTCCAGCCGTCCGTCCCGGACAACCGCAAGGACCGTACGTACCTGCTGAACCGGCTCATCCAGCACGCCCGGCTGCACCCGGACCGCCAGGTCCTGCTGAAGCTGCGCTCCAAGCCGGGCGAGCACACCACGCACATCGAGGAGCTGCCCTACCAGAAGCTGGCGCAGAAGACCGATCTGCCGTCCAACTTCCGCCTGGTCTACGGGCACATGGGCGAGGTCCTCGACACCACCGACCTGCTCGTCACCGTCAGCTCCACGGCCGCCCTGGAGTCGCTGCACCGCCGGATCCCCACCGTGGTCCTCACCGACCTCGGGATCCGGGAGGCGCTCGGCAACCACCACTTCGTGGGCTCCGGATGCCTGGCCTCCTGGGACCAGCTGGACGCCGGGCACGAGCCGGCGCCCGACCCCGAGTGGGTGGCCCGGCAGGGCGTCGCCGCCGGGGGCACCCTCACCGGGGGAGGCTCCTACGCCACCGCCTTCGACGCCGCCCGCGACCGCCTCGCCAAGCTGATCGCCGCCGAACTCCCGCCCCTCACGCCGTACTACACCCCCGTCACCGCGCCCGGCTATCTGCCCGGCATCCTCGCCCGCCACCACCTCGGCCCCGACGGCAGCACGCTGCCGGGGGCGCCCGCCGCCGACCGGCAGGCAGGGCCCGTACGGCAGATCGTGCGCCGGGCGGCGCGCGGCGCCTACCGGCACGGGGTGCAGCGCGTGGCACCCGTCATCCGGCGGATGGGGGAGCTGTGAGCCGCCACCCGTCGCCCTCGCAAGGAGCTCCACTGATGTCCCACCCGGAAGCGGACCGAGCGGCCTCCGTCCGCCGCGTCCTCGCCGTCATCCCCGCCCGCGGCGGCTCCAAGGGCGTCCCCGCGAAGAACCTCGCCCCCGTCGGCGGTGTGCCGCTGGTGGCCCGCGCGGTGCGTGAGTGCAAGGCCGCCCGGCTGGTGACCGACGTCGTGGTCTCCACCGACGACCACGCCATCGCCGCCGCCGCCCGCGAGTCCGGCGCCGAGGTCGTCCTGCGGCCCGCCGCCATCGCCGGTGACACCGCCACCTCCGAGGCCGCCGTCCTGCACGCCCTCGACGCCCACGAGGCGCTCCACGGCGCCGCCGTCGACGTGGTCCTCCTCGTCCAGTGCACCAGCCCGTTCATCCTCCGCGAGGACATCGACGGCGTGGCCCGCGCCGTCGTCGAGCACGGTGCCGACACGGCCCTGACGGTCGCCCCCTTCCACGGCTTCATCTGGCGGGACACGGCGGACGAGTTCGCCGGCGGCGAGGCGAACCGCGTGGGCGCGGCGGCGGTCGCCCACGGGGCGCGCGGCGAGGCCGACGCCGCCCGCGCCGCCACCGGGCTCGGCGTCGTCCCCGCGGGTGACGACCACCCCGCCCCCGCGGACACCGCAGGCGGCTACGGCGTCAACCACGACAAGTCGTTCCGCCCCCGCCGCCAGGACCGCCCCCAGGACCTGCTGGAGACCGGTGCCGCGTACGCCATGGACGCCGCCGGACTCCGCAAGCACCAGCACCGCTTCTTCGGCCGTACGGAACTCGTCCGCACCGACCCCGCCCGGGTCCTGGAGATCGACGACCCGCACGACCTCGCCCGCGCCCAGGCCCTCGCGCCCCTCTTCGACGCGAACCGGCCCGGCGCCCTCCCCACCTACGACGACATCGACGCCGTAGTCCTCGACTTCGACGGCACCCAGACCGATGACCGGGTGCTGATCGACTCCGACGGACGGGAGTTCGTCTCCGTGCACCGCGGCGACGGACTCGGTATCGCGGCCCTCCGCAGGAGCGGCCTGAAGATGCTGATCCTGTCCACGGAACAGAACCCGGTCGTGGCCGCCCGGGCCCGGAAGCTGCAGATCCCGGTGCTCCACGGCATCGACCGGAAGGACCTCGCCCTGAAGCAGTGGTGCGAGGAACAGGGCATCGCGCCCGAGCGCGTGCTCTACGTCGGCAACGACGTCAACGACCTCCCGTGCTTCGCCCTCGTGGGCTGGCCCGTGGCGGTCGGCAGCGCCCACGACGTCGTGCGCGGCGCCGCACGCGCGGTCACCACCGTCCCCGGTGGTGAAGGCGCGATCCGAGAGATCGCCGGCTGGATCCTCGGTCCCTCTCTCGACTCTCTCGACTCCCTCGACAAGTAAGGAACGTTCCACCATGTCTGCGACCAACTCCCGCCTCCGCACCTTCGGTACCGAGCGCATCGCCGGCCCCGGCCAGCCCGTCTACATCTGCGGCGAGATCGGCATCAACCACAACGGCGAGCTGGAGAACGCCTTCAAGCTGATCGACGTCGCCGCCGAGGCCGGCTGCGACGCCGTCAAGTTCCAGAAGCGCACCCCCGAGATCTGCACCCCCCGCGACCAGTGGGACATCGAGCGCGACACCCCCTGGGGCCGCATGACCTACATCGACTACCGCCACCGCGTGGAGTTCGGTGAGGACGAGTACCGCCAGATCGACGCGTACTGCAAGGAGAAGGGGATCGCCTGGTTCGCCTCCCCGTGGGACACCGAGGCCGTCGCCTTCCTGGAGAAGTTCGACGTCCCCGCCCACAAGGTGGCCTCCGCCTCCCTGACCGACGACGAGCTGCTGCGCGCGCTCCGCGCCACCGGCCGCACGGTCATCCTCTCCACCGGTATGTCCACCCCGAAGCAGATCCGCCACGCGGTCGAGGTCCTCGGCTCGGACAACATCCTGCTCTGCCACGCCACCTCGACGTACCCGGCGAAGGCCGAGGAGCTGAACCTCCGCGTCATCAACACCCTCCAGGCCGAGTACCCCAACGTCCCGATCGGCTACTCCGGCCACGAGACGGGCCTGCAGACCACGCTCGCCGCGGTCGCCCTCGGCGCCACCTTCGTCGAGCGCCACATCACCCTCGACCGCGCGATGTGGGGCTCCGACCAGGCCGCCTCCGTCGAGCCCCAGGGCCTCACCCGCCTGGTCCGCGACATCCGCACCATCGAGGCCTCCCTCGGCGACGGCGTCAAGAAGGTCTACGACTCCGAGCTCGGCCCCATGAAGAAGCTGCGCCGTGTCTCCGGCGTCGTCGCCGAGGCGGAGATCGCGGCGGCGGCGGGCGAGCCGGTCGGCGTCTGAGCCCGACTGCCGTAGCTGCGGGCAGTCGTGCCGC
>NZ_LIRK01000599.1 GCF_001419765.1 Streptomyces torulosus | reverse complement strand
CCACGGACGCGGCGCCGACTCCGCACCCCGGCCGCCCGGCGAAGGCCGCCCCCGCCGGCCTGCGCCGCACCGGGCTCCTCGTCACCCTCATCCTCGGCGGGCTCACCGCCACCCCGCCCCTGGCGATGGACATGTACCTCCCGGCGCTGCCGGAAGTCACCAACTCCCTGCACGCCCCCGCCGCCACCGTCCAGCTGACCCTCACCGCCTGCCTCGCCGGCATGGCCCTCGGACAGCTGCTGATCGGCCCGATGAGCGACCGCTGGGGTCGCAGGCGCCCCCTCCTGCTCGGCCTCGCCGTCTACATCCTGGCCACCGCGCTGTGCGCCCTCGCCCCGACCGTCGAGACCCTCATCGCCTTCCGCCTGGTGCAGGGCCTCGCCGGCTCCGCCGGGATCGTGATCGCCCGGGCCGTCGTACGCGACCTGTACGACGGCGACGCCATGGCCCGCTTCTTCTCCACCCTGATGCTGATCTCCGGGGTGGCCCCGATCGTCGCGCCCCTCGTCGGCGGCCAGATCCTCCGCGTCACCGACTGGCGGGGCGTCTTCGTCGTCCTCACCGTCATCGGCGCCGCCCTCCTCGCGGTCGTCTGGGCGAGGCTCCCCGAGACGCTCGCCCCCGCCGAACGCCACGGCGGCGGCGTCGGCGAGACCCTGCACGCCATGCGTGGCCTGCTCACCGACCGCGTCTTCATGGGCTACGTCCTCGCCGGCGGCTTCGCGTTCGCCGCGCTCTTCGCCTACATCAGCGCCTCCCCGTTCGTGATCCAGGAGATCTACGGCGCCTCCCCGCAGACGTTCAGCATCCTGTTCGGCGTCAACTCGGTCGGCCTCGTCATCGTCGGGCAGATCAACGGCAAGGTCCTCGTCGGCCGGGTGAGCCTCGACAAGGTGTTCGCGGTCGGCCTCACCGTGATCATGCTCGCCGCGACCGCCCTGCTGCTGATGTCGCTGGGCGCCTTCGGCGAGGTCGGTCTGGCCCCGGTCGCCGCGGCGCTGTTCGTGCTGATGTCCGCGATGGGCGTCACCCTCCCCAACACCCAGGCGCTCGCCCTCATGCGGGTGCGGCACGCGGCGGGTTCGGCGTCGGCGCTGCTGGGTACCTCGTCCTTCCTGATCGGCGCGATAGCGTCCCCCCTGGTCGGCGTCGCGGGCGAGGAAACCGCCGTCCCCATGGCCGTCGTCCAACTCACCGCGACACTGGTGGCGGCGACCTGCTTCGTGGCACTGTGCCGTCCTTGGAACAAGCGTACGAAGGTAGAGGATGGGGGTATGCCCCTCCCGAGCGGAACCGAGAGGAAGGGGGAGGGCAGCTGAGCGCGCCGAGACTGCGCACGGACACCCCGGAACGGGCCGGACTCGACCCCGAGGAACTGCGCCATCTCGTACGCGAGGTGCATGCGCTGACGGAAGGCGACCGGCCCCGGGTGCCCGCCGCCGTCGTCCTCGCCGGCCGCGGTCCCGTCGTCGCCGTCGAGGAGGCGGCGGGCTGGGCGGTCCGCTACGAGTCCTACGACGAACGCACCGACAGCGGGGTGGAACTGCCGCCCGGGTCCCGCGTCCCGGCGACCCCCGACACCCCCTTCGACCTGGCCTCCCTCACCAAGCTGTTCACCGCCGTGGCGGCGGTCCAGCAGTTGGAGCGCGGCACGCTCGGCATCGACGCGAAGGTCGCCGCGTACCTCCCCGAGTTCTCCGGTGCCGCCGCGCACGGCCTCACCGTCCGCCACCTCCTCACCCACACGTCGGGGCTGCGGCCCGAACTCCCGCTGTACGAGGGCGGTTCCGCCGAGGCGCGGCTGGCGATGCTGCGGCGCGAGGAGCCGATGACGGCGCCGGGCACGGTCCACCTCTACTCCGACCTCAACCTCCTGCTCCTCCAGCACGTCCTCGAACGTCTCACCGGCCGGGGCCTGGACGATCTGATCCACGCCGGCATCACCCGCCCCCTGGGCATGACGGCCACGGCCTTCGGGCCCTGCCCCGGCGCGGCGGCGACGGAGGACCAGCGCCGGCCCTGGGGCAAGGCCGAGCGGGGCATGCTCCGGGGCGAGGTCCACGACGAGAACGCGTGGGCGCTCGGCGGGGTCGCCGGACACGCGGGACTCTTCTCGACGGCCCGGGACCTCGCGGTGTTCTGCCGCACCCTGCTGGCCGGCGGCTCCTACGGCCCCGCCCGCATCCTCGGCCCCGACTTCGTGGAGCTGATGCTGACGCCACCGGGTCTCGGGTTCGCGCTCGACCAGCCCTGGTTCATGGGCGAACTGGCGGGCCGCGGAGCCGCCGGCCACACCGGCTTCACCGGCACGTCCCTCGTCCTCGACCAGGCCACGGACACCTTCCTCATCCTCCTCACCAACGCGGTCCACCCCCGCCGGGGAACCTCCCTGAACACGGCCCGCGCGGCAGCGGGCACACGGGTGGCACGGGCGGTGCGGGGGATGTGAGCGAGTTCGGGTGCGGTCCCGGCGAGGGCCGGGGGGTCTGGTAGGGGCCCGGCACCGGCTCGCGCCGCAGGGGGCCGCGGTGGGGTGCCGGGCTTCCGTGCGGGTGGGACGCCCGGTTCTCTTAGACTTCCTTCGTGAACGCCCCTCTCTCCCCGTCCGACACCCTCCGGACCGCTCTCGCCCACCTTCTCGACGGGCTTCCGCCGAAGGCGGCCGCGCAGGCGGTGGAGCGGCTGATCGTGAACTACCGGGGGCGGACGCCCACCGACGCGCCCGTGCTGCGGGACCGGTCGGACGCGGTGGCGTACGCGGCGTACCGGATGCCGGCCACGTTCGAGGCGGTGTGCGCGGCACTGGAGGCGTTCGCGCGGGCCGTGCCCGACTGGGAACCCGGCAGCCATGTGGACGTCGGCGGAGGGACGGGCGCGGCGACCTGGGCCGTGAACGCGACCTGGACTGGCGGGCGCCCGGTGACGGTGCTCGACTGGGCGGAACCCGCGCTCGCGCTGGGCCGGGAGATCTCCGCCGCCCACCCGGACCTCAAGCCCACCGAGTGGCAGCGCTCTCGTATCGGATCGGCGCTCACCATCGAGAGCACTGATCTCGTCACCATCTCCTACGTCCTCGGTGAGCTCACCGACGCCGACCGGACCGCCGTGGTCGACGCCGCCGTGACCGCCGCGCAGGCCGTCGTGGTCATCGAGCCCGGCACCCCCGACGGCTACGCCCGTGTCATCGACGCCCGCGACCGCCTGGTCGCAGCCGGGTTCCACGTCGCCGCCCCCTGCCCGCACAGCGCCGCCTGCCCGATCGTCCCCGGCGAGGACTGGTGCCACTTCGCCGCCCGCGTCAGCCGCTCCTCCCTGCACCGGCAGGTCAAGGGCGGCTCCCTGGCGTACGAGGACGAGAAGTTCAGCTACGTCGCCGCGACCCGCTTCGCCCCGGACCCGGCCGCCTCCCGTGTCGTGCGCAAGCCCCAGATCCGCAAGGGTCAGGTCCTCCTCGACCTCTGCGGAACCGGGACCCCGGCCACCACGGACGCCACCACCACAGCCCCGGCCACCACCTCTGGCGCCGACGTCGACGGTGGGAGTGGGCCCGGCACCGGCCCCGTTCCCACCCTCGGCCGGACCACCGTCACCAAACGCCACGGCCCGCTCTACAAGGCGGCCCGCGACGCCGACTGGGGCGACGCCTGGCCCCCGCCGACCGGGGACGACGACCGGGCCTGAGCCCTCGCCCCCCGGAAGACGGCCGCTAGTACGACGAGGGGGGCGGGCCCGCCGGGTA
>NZ_LIRK01000598.1 GCF_001419765.1 Streptomyces torulosus | reverse complement strand
TCCCCGCGCCCCTGAAGGCTTGGGCCTTCGGCCCGGCCTTCAGCCGAAAAGCACGGGGCGCAGCCCCGGGCGCTTTTCAGGGGTGCTTTTCAGGGGCGCGGGGAACTGCGCGATCAGCACCCACTCACCCGCACCCGCCAAAACCCCCCGCACCCCCGAGCTGTGAGGCCCGAGCTGTGAGGCGCCCGGCCTACTCCTCGCCGTCCTTCTCGCGCTTCTCCCTCTCCTGCCGCTTCAGTTCCTCCTCGCGGCGCCGCAGATCCGCCTCCCAGCTCTTGAGGAGCGACTCGTCCTTCTTGTTCTCCTCGGAGAGCGACTTCAGGAACTCGGGATTGTCGTCGGGGGCGACATACTCCGCGCGGTGGTTGCGGTGCCACTCGGAGGGCGTGCGCCCGTTCGCGGGGGCGTGGCGCAGCTTGCCCGCGGCGAGCCACGCGATCGGCCCGACGATCCAGAAGAGCAGGATGATGAACACCCAGGCGATCTTGGGCAGGTGCTTCGCCTCGTCCTCGGGGGTGTTGAGGCAGTCGATGAACGCGTAGATGGTCAGCGCCAACGGCACGAGGTACATCAACACCCTGAGCATGGAACGCCCCCTGAAAAGCGTGGTGGGCCCGTCCGTCGGACCCGGTGGTGACCGGCGGGGCCGTGCGGCGCCGACCCTGTGCGGCGGAAAGCCATGACCTTACGCCGGGCCCCGTGACGGGGTCAGGGTAGCCCCTCGGGGATACTGGACCGCATGGCTTACGACGATCTTCGCTCCCTGCTCCGCGCCCTGGAGCGCGAGGGCGATCTCAAGCGGATCAAGGCCGAGGTCGACCCGTATCTGGAGGTCGGGGAGATCGTCGACCGGGTCAACAAGGCCGGCGGTCCCGCCCTCCTCTTCGAGAACGTCCGCGGGTCGAGCATGCCGCTCGCGATGAACGTCTTCGGGACCGACCGCCGCCTGCTGAAGGCCCTCGGCCTGAAGTCGTACGGCGAGATCAGCGAGAAGATCGGCGGGCTGCTCAAGCCGGAGCTGCCGCAGGGCTTCGTGGGTGTGCGCGAGGCGTTCGGGAAGCTCGGCGCGATGGTTCACGTTCCGCCGAAGAAGGTGAAGGCGGACAGCGCCCCCGTGCAGGAGGTCGTCCTCCAGGGCGACGACGTGGACCTGGACCAGCTGCCCGCGCTGTTCACCTGGCCCAAGGACGGCGGCTCCTTCTTCAACCTCGGGCTCACCCACACCAAGCACCCCGAGACCGGCGTCCGCAACCTCGGCCTGTACCGCCTCCAGCGCCACGACAAGCGCACCATCGGCATGCACTGGCAGATCCACAAGGACAGCCGCAACCACTACCAGGTGGCCGCCAAGCGCGGTGAGCGGCTGCCGGTCGCCATCGCCTTCGGCTGCCCGCCCGCCGTGACGTACGCCTCCACCGCGCCGCTGCCCGGCGACATCGACGAGTACCTGTTCGCCGGGTTCGTCGCGGGCAAGCGGATCGAGATGGTCGACTGCAAGACGGTGCCGCTGCAGGTGCCGGCGAACGCCGAGGTCGTCATCGAGGGCTGGCTGGAGCCCGGCGAGATGCTCCCCGAGGGCCCCTTCGGCGACCACACCGGCTTCTACACCCCGCAGGAGCCCTTCCCCGCGCTGAAGATCGACTGCGTGACGATGCGGAAGCGCCCGCTGCTCCAGTCGATCGTCGTCGGCCGCCCCCCGACGGAGGACGGACCGCTGGGCCGCGCGACGGAACGCTTCTTCCTCCCCCTCCTCAAGATCATCGTCCCGGACATCGTGGACTACCACCTCCCCGAGTCGGGTGGCTTCCACAACTGCGCGATCGTCTCGATCGAGAAGAAGTACCCGAAGCACGCGCAGAAGGTCATGCACGCCATCTGGGGCGCCCACATGATGTCCCTGACGAAGCTGATCGTGGTCGTCGACTCCGACTGCGACGTCCACGACCTCCACGAGGTCGCCTGGCGGGCCCTCGGCAACACGGACTACGCCCGCGACCTCACCGTGGTCGAAGGCCCGGTGGACCACCTCGACCACGCCTCCTACCAGCAGTTCTGGGGCGGCAAGGCGGGCATCGACGCGACGAAGAAGTGGATCGAGGAGGGCTACACCCGGGACGGCGGCTGGCCCGACATGGTCGAGTCGGACCCCGCCACGGCGGCGCTCGTCGACCGGCGCTGGAAGGAGTACGGCCTGTGAGCAGCGCATCCGCGGCGATCCCCCAGCCGGGCCGGACCAAGGCGTTCCTGCGGCTGGTGATGATCGAGCACTCGATCTTCGCGCTGCCCTTCGCGTACATCGCCGCGCTCACCGCCATGTTCCAGCTGGACGGCAACATCCACTGGGTACGGCTGCTGCTGGTCACCGTCTGCATGGTCGGGCTGCGCACGTTCGCGATGGCCGCCAACCGGATCATCGACCGCGAGATCGACGCGCGGAACCCGCGCACCGCGCACCGTGAACTGGTGACCGGCGCGGTGTCGGTGAAGCACGCCTGGACCGGCGCCCTGATCGCCCTGGTGATCTTCCTGGGCGCGGCGGCGCTGCTGAACCCGCTCTGCCTGGCGCTCGCCCCCGTCGCCGTGATCCCGATGGTGGTCTACCCCTACGGCAAACGCTTCACGAACTACCCCCAGGCCATCCTGGGCCTCGCCCAGGCGATGGGCCCCGTCGGCGGCTGGCTCGCGATCACCGGCGAATGGTCCTGGGACGCGGTGATCCTGGGTCTGGCCGTCGGCGTCTGGATCGGCGGCTTCGACCTCATCTACGCCTGCCAGGACGTCGACTCCGACCGCGACACCGGCGTCCTGTCGGTCCCGGCCCGCTTCGGCATCCCGGCGGCGGTGTGGGCGGCGCGGGTGTGCCATGCCCTGACGACGGGGTTGTTCGTCTGGTACGCGCTGGCGACGGACGCGGGCGCCTTCCTGTGGCTGGGCCTGACGATCGTGGCTGCCGCTTTCGTCTACGAGCACACGATCGTGCGGCCGCACGACCTGTCGCGGCTGAACCGCGCGTTCTTCTCCGTCAACGGCTTCATCGGCATTGCCTTGTTCGTGTGCGCGCTGCTCGATCTTCTGGCTCGGGGTCTGACCGCCTGAATACGGTGCGGCCTACCATCGAGTGCAGAAACCCCAGGGAGGCCAGCGTGACCGTCTCGGGCATCGACCGCCTGCACTCGCAGCTCAGCCGGTTCGAGGACATGTTCCCCGGCTATCGCATGGAGATTGTCGAGGGCAGCATCATGATGAGTCCGGTGAAGCCACACCACGCGGAGACCATCCGACTGGTGTGGAACACCCTGCGGGAGCAGGTGGCCGAGGAGTGGGGCTTCACCAGCGATGTCGCCTTCCCCTTCGACGATGAGAACGAGTTCTGCCCCGACCTGGCCATCATTCCCGCGGTGGAGGTCGAAAAGAATGAGGGAGCGTACTCACCGGACCTCGTCGAGGTCGTCGTCGAGGTCGTGTCCCAGGGCAGCGTCCGCCGCGACTACGAACTCAAGCCACGCTGGTACGCCTCTCGCGGCATCGCCAACTATCTGATCCTCGACCCGCTCAAGGGCCACTGCGTCACGATGTGGAACCCCGGCCCCGACGGCTACCGGGGCCGCGACACGATTCCCTACGGCCCCGACGTCACCGTCGACTCGCCGCTGGGAAAACTCACGATCGCCACCGGCCGCCTCCCCGTGGACCCGAAGGCGCGCCCTACGCGGTGAGCGCCCCGCGGGGTTGACGGCGCCGGAACAGGAACGCCGCCACCACCCCCGTCACCAACCCGATCAGGTGGCCCTGCCAGCTGATCCCGGTCTCGGTGGGGGCGATACCGCCGAGGATCGCGCCGCCCCAGATCGCGGCGACCAGCACCCCCACCCCGACCCCCAGCAGCCGGCGCTCGACGAAGCCGCTGACGACGAGGAAGCCGAAGAGGCCGAAGACGACGCCGGAGGCGCCCGCCGTGTTGGTGTTGTCCGGGGATATCAGCCAGACACCCAGACCGTCGGCCACGATGATCAGCGCGCAGACCGCGACGAACCGGCGCAGTCCGCCCAGCGCCGCGAGGAAGCCGAGCACCAGCAGCGGCACGCTGTTGGCCGCGACATGGCCGAAGCCGAAGTGGATGAACGACGCGGGCACGACGTCGATCAGCTCGGGCACCGACCGCGGCATGATGCCGAAGTCGTCCAGCGCGTTCCCGCTCGCCACGTCGATCACTTCGAGGATCCACAGCAGGGCCACCCAGCCCGCCATCAGCTTGGCGGCCGCCTTCGCGCGGTCCCCGCGCGACCACTCCCGATCAGGGCTCAGCGCCCCGCGCACTCCACCTGCCATGTCAACCCCCGACTCAACTCGTCCCCTCAGTGGAACGGCCGTGCCCCCTTGACCGGTTCCCGCCCCATGGCGCCGGATAGGCTCGGTGTCGTGAACCGAGCCAAGCCAGGAGAGACGGCGCGTACGCCTTGGATCGTAGGGGTCTCCGGCGCATCCGGCACCCCATACGCCGCCGCCGTGCTGCGCGCGCTCCTCGCCGCGGGCGAAAGCGTCGACCTCGTGGTGTCCCGTGCGTCGCGGCTGACCCTGCTGGACGAGACGGGCATCGCGTTCCGGGACGCGCACTGGCGTGACGACCTGCGGGAATGGCTGTCGGGCGGCGCCGACGGCAAGCCCGGCACGTTCCCGGTGGACGTCGACGGCGACCGTGTACGGCACTGGAGCGCCGGCGACCTGGCCGCCGGACCGTCCTCGGGCTCGTACCCCGTCAAGGGCATGCTGATCGTCCCCGCGTCGACGGCGTGCGTCGCGGGCGTGGCCCTGGGACTCAGCAAGGACCTGCTGCAACGGGCGGCGAGCGTCACCCTCAAGGAGCGGCGCCGGCTCGTCGTCGCCGTCCGGGAGACGCCGTTGAACGGGCAGACCCTGCGGCATCTGGTGACCCTGGACGACGCGGGCGCGACCGTACTGCCCGCCTCCCCGGCCTTCTACGCGGGGGCCACGCACATCCAGGACCTGGTGGACTTCGTGGCCGGGCGGGTGCTGGACGCGGCGGGCGTCCCGCACACCCTGTACCGGCGCTGGGAGGGCGAGATCGGCGGGTCCCGCCCCTCCGGGACGGGCGACACCACCCCCAGGGGCACCTGAGCGGCATCCGCGCACCCCGCGCGTACGCGCACCACTGGCAACTCACCGAGCAACTCTTCAGTGCAACTCTTCAGCGGAAGGCAACCGATCGCATGGACGCGGTGGACAGGCAGCTCATCCAGGCCCTGAGGGAGAACGGCCGGGCCTCCTACGCGGAGCTGGGGCGCCTCGTCGGCCTGTCGGGACCCAGTGTCACCGACCGCATCAACCGGCTGGAGGCCGCCGGTGTCATCACCGGCTATCGCGCCACCGTCGACGCGGCCTCCCTCGGCCTCGGCGTGATCGCGCTCATCGGGATCTCGCTCTCCGACGCCGCCGACCACGAGGACGTGGCGAACCGGCTCCGCGACCTCGACGAGATCGAGGACTGCTGGTTCATCGCCGGCGACGACTCCTTCATGCTCAAGGTGCGCGCCACCGACGTCGACGGCCTGGAGAAGACGATCCGCCGGCTGTCCGGCACGAAGGGCGTCTCCCGGACCCGTACCACGATCGTGCTCTCCACGAAGTGGGAGAACAGGGTGGGTGAGCTGCCCGAGGAGCAGTAGACCTCGGGGAGTACGGTGGCTGGGTTGTCCATTGAGGGAAGACTGAGGGAAGGCGGAGGCATGGACGTCGGGCTCAAGCGCGAGCTGGAGGAGAAGGTCCGCTCCGGTGAGCGGCTGACCCGCGAGGACGGCATCGCGCTGTACGAGTCGGACGACCTGGCGTGGCTGGGCGGGCTCGCGCACGAGGTGCGGACGCGGAAGAACGGCGACGTCGTCCACTTCAACGTCAACCGTCACCTCAACATGACCAATGTGTGCACGGCCTCCTGCGCCTACTGCTCCTTCCAGCGCAAGCCGGGGGAGAAGGACGCGTACACGATGCGCATCGAGGAGGCCGTCAAGCTCGCCAAGGCGATGGAGTCGGAGAACCTCACGGAACTCCACATCGTCAACGGGCTGCACCCGAACCTGCCATGGCGCTACTACCCGCGCTCGCTGCGGGAGCTGAAGGCGGCCCTCCCGAACGTCTCGCTGAAGGCCTTCACGGCCACGGAGATCCACCACTTCGAGACGATCAGCGGGCTGTCGGCGTCGGAGATCCTCGACGAACTGATCGACGCGGGCCTGGAGTCCCTGACGGGCGGCGGCGCGGAGATCTTCGACTGGGAGGTCCGCCAGCACATCGTCGACCACCGCACCCACTGGGAGGACTGGTCGCGGATCCACCGCCTGGCGCACGAGAAGGGTCTGAAGACCCCGTGCACCATGCTCTACGGCCACATCGAGGAGCCCCGGCACCGCGTCGACCACGTCCTGCGGCTGCGGGAGCTCCAGGACGAGACCGGCGGCTTCCAGGTCTTCATCCCGCTGCGCTACCAGCACGACTTCGTGGACGTGCAGGACGGCAAGGTACGCAACCGGCTCCAGGCGCGTACGCAGATGGCGACGGGCGCGGAGGCGCTGAAGACCTTCGCGGTGTCGCGGCTGCTGTTCGACAACGTCCCGCACGTGAAGGTCTTCTGGGTGATGCACGGCGTCCAGACCGCGCAGCTCGCGCTGCAGCACGGCGCCGACGACATGGACGGGTCGGTCGTCGAGTACAAGATCACGCACGACGCGGACAACTACGGCACCCCGAACAAGCTGACCCGTGAGGACCTGCTGGACCTCATCCGCGACGCCGGGTTCCGGCCGGTGGAGCGGAACACGCGGTACGAGATCATCCGGGAGTACGAGGCGGCGGATCCGCTGCGGCGGGAGTCTCCTCAGCCGATGCGGGTGTGAGCCGGGCGCCTCATGGCTCGGGGGCCACTGTTGTCGGGCGGGTGCGGGGCGGTGACACATGCGGCTCCGCCGCGTGGGCGCGAGAGACCCCCACCCACCCGCACGTGTCCACTATCCACATCTGTTTGACGCGCCGCCGAACGTAATGGCTAATCTCGCCCCATGACCCTTACCTTCCAGCTCGACCCTCCCCTCACGCCCGAGCTTCGCGACGGCATCCTCGGTCTCTGGGCGGACGTCTCCAATGCCGGTGGTGCCGTCGGGTTCGTGGCGCCGGTGGCGCCGGAGGCGATACGGCCCGAGCTGGTGAAGCACATGGTCGGCATGGCGGAGGGCCGGCAGCGGCTGCTGGTCGGGTTCGACGCGGCCGGCGCGCCCGCGGCCACCGCGTTCTTCAGCTTCAACACGCACCGCCTGATGACGCACTGGGTCTGGCTGTACACGGTGATGGTGCACCCCGCCCACCAGGGCAAGGGCTACGGCCGCGACCTCATGAAGGCGGCCGAGGAGGCGGCCCGCGGCTTCGACGGCATCGACGCCGTCCGCCTCACCTGCCGCGGCGGCCTCGGCCTGGAGCACTTCTACGCGGCGTGCGGCTACAAGGAGGTCGGCCGCGTCCCCGGCGCCATCCGGGTCGCCCCCGACGACCACCGTGACGACATCACGATGCTCCTGTCCCTGACCTGAGCCGCGCCCGCACCGCCCGCACCCCCGTGCAAGATCGCCCCCCGACCGTGCTTCACTGGACGGTGGCCTTTGGGAACGTCCGGTACGGAAACGGAAGAGTGGATTGAGATGCTCCGCTACACACTGATGCGCCTCGGGATCTTCGTGGGCTGCTTCGTGGTCGTCTGGGCCCTCGTCTACTCCGGCGTCGCCCCGCGCGGTCTCGGCGCCTCCAACGGCATGTGGATGATCATGCTGGCCCTCGTCGTCTCCGCGCCGATCAGCTTCGTGGCCCTCCGCAAGGAGCGCGACCGGGCCTCGGAGCGGATCGCCCCGCGCCTCGACCGGTCCATCGACCGCGTGAAGTCCAACCTCGCCGCCAACCGCAGCCAGGAGGACGAGGCGGACGACGCGGCCCGTACCCCGGCCCCGGCCGGCGCCCCCGCCAAGGACACCGACGCCGGGAACGCCAAGGCCGCCGAGAGCGGCCCGGACTCCGAGGACGTCAAGGCTTCCGAGGGCGTCAAGGCCTCCTAGGGCGGCCAGGTGGTCCGCCCGGAAACGGCCGGGATCTTTCCCGGCGGCAAAACCGTACGCTTGCCCGCATGGGTGCTGTGAAGAACAAACGGATGCCCCGGGCGGTACGGGAACAGCAGATGCTGGACGCTGCCGTGCGGACGTTCGGGCAGCGCGGCTACCGGGCCGCCTCCATGGACGAGATCGCCGAACTGGCGGGCGTGTCCAAGCCGTTGGTGTACCTGTACCTGAACTCCAAGGAAGACCTCTTCACCGCCTGCATCCGCCGCGAGGCCGAGGCGCTCACCACCGCCGTACGCGAGGGCGTCAACCCCCGGCTGCCCGCCGACCGGCAACTCTGGGAGGGACTGCGGGCGTTCTTCACGCACACCGCGCGCAACCCGGACGCCTGGGCCGTCCTGCACCTCCAGGCCCGTACACACGGCGAACCCTTCGCCGCCGAGGTCGCGGCGATGCGCGAGGAGATGGTGGCGTTCGTGACGGGGCTGATCCTGGTCGCCGCCCGCGAGGCCCGCCGCGACCCGTCCCTCCCCGAACGTGAGGTCGCCGGCCTCGCCGAGGCGCTCGTCGGCGCCGCCGAGGCCCTCGCGGCCTGGGCCAACGCCACGCCCGGCCTGACGGCCAGGCAGGCCGCCGCCACCCTCATGAACTTCGCCTGGTCCGGCCTCGGCAACCTGATGGACGGCCACCCCTGGACCCCACCGGCCGACATGGCCACGCCGTAGGTCCACCAGGTCTGCCGGCGCTTTGCCGGACGGTCTCCGGCTGCGGGTCGACCGGCGACCGGAGACGACCAGTAGGGCTGGCCCCACCACGCATCCTCGGGCGCACCGGCTCGTGCGTCGCTCCCGGCGTTCCTAGCGTTTTCGTATGACGGAAACGCTGCGATCGCCCACCCCTACCCGGTTACTTGACGTCGACGCGCTGCGCGGGTTCGCGCTGTTCGGCATCCTCGTCGTGAACCTCGCCTTCTTCGCCTCCGGCTACCCGTTCCACCTCGTCGCCGATCCGGCGCACGGCTCCTGGCTGGACGACTCCGCCGAGTTCGTGGTCCGGCTGCTGTTCGAGATGAAGTTCTACCTGCTGTTCTCGTTCCTGTTCGGCTACAGCTTCACCTTGCAGCTGGCCGCCGCGGAGCGGGCCGGCGCGAACTTCACCACGCGGTTCGTCCGCCGGCTCGGCGGGCTTTTCGTGCTCGGCGGTCTGCACGCGGTGCTGCTGTTCCACGGCGACATCCTGACCACCTACGCGCTGCTCGGTCTCGTTCTGCTCGCCGTGCACCGGATCCAGCCGAGGACGGCGGTGATCGCCGCGGGGGCGATCGTCGTCGTCATGGCGGCCGGTGCGGCCGTGGCCGCGCTGGCCGGCGCCGACCTGGTCACCGATCAGGGCGCCGCGCTCGCCGACGGTCGCGCGTCGACCGACGCCCTTGCCGGCGGCCTGGGTTCGGTGATCGGCGAGCATGCGCGCTCGCTGCCGGTGATGGCCGGAAGCCTGGCCGTGCAGGGCCCGCTCGCGCTGTCCGCGTTCCTCGTCGGGCTGGCCGCCGGCCGGCATCAGCTGCTCGCCGACGGGATCGGCAGGCACGCGGTCGCGCTGCGCCGACTGGAGCGGGTCGGATACCCGGTCGGGCTCGCCGGCGCGCTGGTGTTCGCGATCGGCGGCGGCACGGTCGGCCTGGCCGGGCTGGCGGTCTGCATCCTGACCGCGCCGTTGCTGACCGGGGCCTACGTGGCCACCCTGCTCCGGGTGTTCGCCACCCCGCGCGGCGCCCGGCTGGCGCGGGTGCTCGCACCGGCCGGCCGGATGGCGCTGTCGAACTATCTCGGCCAGTCCCTGCTGGGCGTGCTGATCTTCACCGGCGTGGGGCTCGGGCTGACCGGGGAGACGCCACCGGCGCTCGTGCCGGTCGTCGCCGCCGGCATCTTCGCGCTCCAACTGGAGCTGAGCCGACGCTGGCTCGCGCGGTACCGGTACGGCCCGGTCGAATGGGCACTGCGGGCCGTCACGAACGCCGAGCGTCCCCCGATGCGCCGCTGACCTCTGCCGATGACCTCCACCAGTGACCTCTGTCGATGACTTCCGCCAGTGACCTCTGCCGACACGTCACGTACTCCCGGCGCGGATCGTAGGCGCGGGCGGTCATGGGGGAAGGGGAGCCGAGCCCGGCATCCCGCCGGAGCCGGTGTGCACCGCTCACTGGATCAGCGGGTACACGCTCCCCGTCACATGCACCCGCTGCCCGCCTTTCCGGTCCGTGCCGCGGAGTTCGAAGTCGCCGCCGGGGCGGCCGTCCGCCGCGTAGATGACGGTGCTCGGGAGTTGGACCGGTGCGCGGAACTCGGCGCGGACCAGGGCCGCCGGGGGTGTGCCGTGTTCGGCGAGGCAGCGGGCGACGGTCCACATGCCGTGGGCGATGGCGCGCGGGAACCCGAAGAGGCGGGCGCCGAGGGGGTGGAGGTGGATGGGGTTGCGGTCGCCCGAGACCGCCCCGTAGCGCCGCCCCACATCCGCGCCGAGCCGCCACTCGGCGAGCGCGGGGAGCGGCGCGGTCGCCGACCGCCGGCTGTCACCGGTGAGGCTGGGGGCGTCGTTCACCCGGTGCCGGGCGAGGTAGGTGCTGCGGGACTCCCAGGCGATCTCGTCGCAGCCGCAATCGCCGCCGGTGTCCCGTACCTCCGTCACGACCGTGGCCTCGGTGCCCCGGCGGTGCGGCGTCAACCCGTCCACGTACACGGTCAGCTCGTGCTCCCCGGTGGCCGGCAGCCGCCAGCGGCGGGTGATCTCGATCGAGGTGTGGACGAGCCCCAGCAGGGGCAGCGGGAAGTCGCGGCCGGACATGATCCGCATGGCGAGCGGAAAACCGAGGACGTGCGGATAGGTGAGCGGGACGGCGTCCTCGCCGGTGGGGAAGCCGCAGACCCGTTCGTACGCGGCGAGATGCGCGAGGTCGATCCGTACGCCGGGCAGGACGAGCCGGTCGAGGCGGCCGACCGTGCCGTCGCCGTGCCGGACGGCGGTACGGGGCAGCCTGCGGCTCTTGCACGGGGAGAGCAGGGCGCCCCGCGCGAGGAGGGGCGGGAGGAGAGGCGGGCCGGTGAGGGTGAGCTGAGGCATCGGACGGTTTCCCCTTCTCCCCGGTGCGGCGCACTTCCTTACTCCCCAGTCAGGTTACCCGAGGTAAAGCTCTCGGAAGCAGGGTGTGCGAGCAGGGGAGATGAACGACCCTCAGGTTATTTGACGCCGCCTTGACCTGCGGCGGAGCGCTGCACGACACTGCACATCCCCGCCCCCGGAACATCCCCGGAC
>NZ_LIRK01000597.1:268-5340 GCF_001419765.1 Streptomyces torulosus | reverse complement strand
CCCGCACAGGCGAACGGCGGCCCCCTCACCCCACCCGTACAGGCAACCGCCGATGCCCGTTGGAGATGAACGACTCCACGTACCCCAGCTCGTCCCCCTCCGCCCCCAACCGCAGCGCGGGGAACCTCTCGAACAACGCCGGCAGGGCGATGCGCGCCTCCATCCGCCCCAGCGGAGCGCCCACGCAGAAGTGCACCCCGTGCCCGAACGCGAGGTGCTCCTTGTCGACGCGGGTGACGTCGAAGACGCCCGCGTCCTTCCCGTGCCGTTCGGGATCGCGCCCGGCGGCGGCGTACGCCGCGAGGATCGCCTCGCCCTTGCCGATCACCACCCCCTCCGGCCCGCCGAACGCGGCGAGGTCCAGGTCCTCCACCGCGTACCGCAGCGGCAGGCTCGCCACCGGCGCCTCGTACCGCAGGGTCTCCTCCACCACGTCGTCCCAGGTCGCCCGGCCCTCACGGACATGCGCGAGCTGCTCGGGGTGGGTGAGCAGGGAGTGCACGGCCTGGTCGAGGAGGTTCACCGTGGTCTCGTGGCCGGCGCTGATCATCAGCACCAGGGTGTCCAGCAGTTCCTGCTCGCTGAGCCGCGCGTCGTCCTCGTCGCGGGCCGCGATCAGCCCGGTGGTCAGGTCGTCGCCGGGCGTGGCCCGTTTCGCGGCGACGAGTTCGCCGAGGACGCCGTAGAGCCGCTCGTAGGCCGCGGTCATCTCACCGGGGTCGGCGGACGTGTCGAAGAGACGGTCCACCAGCTCCCGCAGTTCCGGCGCCCGTTCCTCGGGCAGCCCGAACAGCTCGCTGATCACCCGGATCGGCAGGGGGTAGCAGAACTCCTCCCGCAGGTCGACGCTTCCGCCGCCGCGCAGGCCGTCCTCGACGTGGTCGAGCAGTTCCTCGGTGATCTTCTCGATGCGGGGGCGCATCGCGGCCGTCCGGCGCGCGGTGAACGCCTTGGCGACCAGGGTCCGCAGCCGTTTGTGGTCGCCGCCGTACGCGGTGAACATGTTCTGCACGGCGACCCAGGTGAACAGCGGCCACTCCGGGGTGATCTCACCGGCCGCGAACCGCGGCCAGTGGCGCCGCGCGTCCTTCGACAAACGGGGATCGGTGAGCAGCCGCTTGAGCAGCTCGGGGCTGCTGACCGCCCACGCCTCGACGGCGGGCGGCCCCGGGAGCACCACACGGGTCGCCGGGCCGTGCGCGCGGATCCGGTCGGCCTCGCCGTGGATGTCACGGCCGGACGCGTCAATGACTAACGGGCTGGGGTTGCCCATCGGGTCCTCCTGCGGTCGGGAACACTGCCACGGCGCACCGTGGAAACCCGGTCACGCTACGGCTCCGCGGTGTCGCGGGGCGAGTTCACGGGCGGCGCGCTGCGTACGCGGGCAACTTCCCTGCGCGTTCCCGCAAGTCGGGTGCGGGAGCGGCTCCTAGGATCGGGCCCACCCCCCTTGAAGAGCCGGTGAGTGCCATGACTGTCAGCTGGGCCCCGCGCTGGATGTGCTCGTACAGCCCCGAGGTGCGGACGGTGCCCGCCGGGCGCTGGTGGAACGCGGTCCGGGTGCCGGTCGCCCTCGGCGTACCGGCGTTGACGGCCCTCGGGGACGCCACGGGAGCCGTCATCAAGGACGGCTTCGGCGGGATCATGTACTGGCTGGTGCCGCCCGGCGACGGGGCCGACTGGCGGATGGCGGGCGTGCAGGTCCTCGGAGCGGGCTGCCATGTGGCGGTCCCGCCTCTGCGCCGCACCTCGGGCCCCGGCCTGTACTGGCGGGTGCCGCTCTCCCACGACCGCTACTGGACCGACACGGCCCGTCTGGGCGCGGCCCTGACCTCGGCAGCGCAGTTCCCCGCGCCCCTCTAGGGGGCGCGGGGTCGTCGTACCGCGGGTGCTACGCCTCGGCGGGCTGCTCCTGCTGGTGCGGCTTCGCGGCCCGGTCGCGGGCGCGGTCCTTGCGGGTGCGCCGGGGTTCCTGGTCCGGCAGCCACCCGAAGGCGAGCGTGCTGCCGACGGCGCCCATCAGCAGGCCGACGACGAACCCGCCGATGTTGGACGTGAGCCAGGTGCCCAGGGAGAGCAGGATCCCGAGGATGGAGTAGAACAGGCGCTGGGACGGGTTGAAAATGATCAGCAACCCGCACACGATCATCAGCGAGGGCAGCAGATAACCCGCCAGGCCCTGCATTCCGATCTTCAGGATGACGGGGAGCGGTGCCTTCATGGTCACCAGGATCTCCGCGCCGCCCAGGAACAGCAGCAGCCCGCCCGCGAAGGGCCGGCGTCCTCTCCACTCCCGGAACTCGTTCACTTCGGGCAGCCCTCGCTCTGGAATCGCATGTGCAGGTCGGGCAGCTTGAAGACGGCCGCGGTGGCGGCGTAGTTGTGCTGGTACAGGTCGGTGATGGTGACCGAGTCGGCCTGCTGGCCGTAGACACCGGGAGGACCCTGCTGTCCGACCTTGTCGAACGTGCTGGAGTCACGGCCGATCTCGATGTTGTTGAACGAGGCGTCGCCGCTGATGTCGTCGGAGTCGATCGCCAGGTTCTTCACGCTCACCGGCGTGGACTTGTTGCCCGCGGTGAGGACGAGCTGGATGCCGCCGAGGTCGACGCTCTGGCACAGGTTGGTCAGCTTGCCGCTCTTGACGACCGAGGTCACGACGAGCACCTGGCCGCCGGTGTCACCCTCGTTGGGGCTGTTCTCGATCATGTGGTCCAGCGCGCCGAACTGGGCGAAGCCCTCACCTTCGAGCTTGTCGGCGGTGACGACGAACGGCATGCCGGAGATGGCGAACTGGACACCCAGGGCGCCCTGCGCGGTGAGGATCATCAGACCGGCGGCGACCGCTGTGGCCGGCACCGCCATCACGGCGGCGCGCTTGAGGCGGACCCGCCCGTGTCTGCCGGATGTTTCGGAACCCTCGGGTCTTTCGTTGGTGGACGCCGTGGCGTCCGAGGACGAGGCCATGTGTGCTCCCTGGACCTTTAAGTCATTGCAGATGGGGCTTCGACGGCACGTTGTCCTGGCGCGGACAGCGGTTGCGGCGCACGCCTGAGCACACCTCCCGAGGGTGCAAGGGCTTACTTGCTACGCCGCAGTAGCCAATCCGGAAGTTACCGGTGGTTACATTCAAGGGTCAAGGTGCTTGTGGCAAAAGGATGTTGGTTGTGCCGCCCCTGTGAAAGGTGAACATCTCTCACCTTTGGTTTTGTCCTTCCCCGATCTTCCGCACCGCATGTCGGGCGGCATTTTCCGGCACCCAACTTCCTTGCGATGCCTTGACGTTGACTCTCACTCAGGTCTACAACTCTCCCGGGTTTCCCCCAACGGATCCGTGGCGCCGGATCCGACGCGCAGCGCCCGTCACCGTCCCGAGCCCCCGTCATCGACGGGGTGCGGGTGACACGGAAAGCGCTGCGCGGCCCGACGCGGTACCACCCCTCACCGGTGCCGGTCACGGTCGCCTTCCCCTCCACTGGGCCGTGCCCGGATCCCGGACCCGTCGCTGTCGATCCGTCACGTACGGAGAAGGCGTGTCACGGATCGGCAGCGACCGAACGGCGCCGAGCGGCATCGCCGCGTTCCCCCGCGCGAACGGTGTCCACCCGCGCGCACTCACCCGCAGTTCTCATCCTCCTGAGAAGAGGCACTCCCCATGCGTACGCGATCCCTCCTTGCCCTCGTCGGAACCACCGCCGCCCTGATGGTGTCCGCCGTCAGCCCCGCCTCCGCCGCCGACACCGTGCTGACCACCGGCGGAGCCGCCGGTGACGCGGTCGCGGTCGGCGACGTCCTCAACGCCACCCTCGCCTCCGGCACGGCCGCCACGTTCCGCTCCAGCGCCACCGGCACGAGCGGCATCTCCTGCGCCGAGTCGGCCTTCAACGCCACCGTCACCGACAACCCGGCGGCGCCCGGCACGGCCACCGAGTCCGTCACCGCGCACACCTTCGGCAGCTGCACCAGCAACGTCTTCGGTGTGACCGGCGTCAACAGCATCACGGTCAACAACCTGCCCTACACGACGACCGTGACCTCGGACGGTGTCGTCACCGTCAGCCCGCAGGCGGGCTCGGTCATCCAGACCACCGTCGTCCTGCGCACCCTGCTGGGCACCATCAACTGCGTGTACCAGGCGCCCAGCATCAACGGCACGTCCAGCAACGCCGACAACAGCATCAACTTCACCGCCCAGCCGTTCGCCCGGGTCTCCGGCTCGTCGCTGTGCTTCAGCACCGGCTACTTCACCGCGAAGTACTCGCCCGTCACCGACGGCAGCCAGGGCGGCTCCACGGTCTTCGTCAACTGACGCCGACCCGCGCACACCCACCTGGTCCGGCCGGTCACCTGGGTTCTCACTGATCCGGCCGGACCCTTGAGTACTCACTGATCCGGCCGACCGACCGAGTACTCACCGGCCGACACGGCCACCGTCAGCGGCGCCTGCGTCCGC
This sequence comes from Streptomyces torulosus, assembly GCF_001419765.1. GTDB lineage: Bacteria > Actinomycetota > Actinomycetes > Streptomycetales > Streptomycetaceae > Streptomyces > Streptomyces torulosus. The sequence continues at coordinate 887 of NZ_LIRK01000597.1, read as the reverse complement.
GGAGGAAGAGGGCGGCGCCCGCGGCGAGCACCATCGCCGCGGCGCCCCCCGCCACCAGCGGAACGGAGGTGCCGCTGTCGTCGGTGGTGGAGGCCACGGGGCTGCCGGGCACCTCCGCCCCGCCGCCGGCCGCGGCCTCCCCGGACGCCGAGGACGGCTCGCGGGAGGGGGTGGGCGTCGGCGTGGGAGTGGGCTTCCCGGCCTTCGGCTCCCTGCTCGGCGTGGACTCCCCGGAGGCGTCCGGCGTCCGCTCCGCCCGCTTCCCACCGGCGTCCGGGTCGGCCTTCGCGGCCGCCGGGAACACCACGTCCGAGCACGAGTAGTACGTGTCCACCGTGCTCGTGTTCTGCCAGATCGTGTACAGCACGTGGTGGCCCGAGCGGTCGGCCGGCAGCTTCGCCGAGAAGCGGTACGAGCCGTCCCGCAGCGGCGGGTCGGTGACCGAGGCGAACGGCCGCTCGGGCAGATCGGCCCAGGTGAGCGGCTTCTTCGGGTCGTACCCCGGCTTCGTCAGGAACAGCTTGAACGTCCCGGTGTGGGGGATCGTCGACCGGTACGTCAGCTTCAGCGTGCCGCCGGGGGCGAGGCGCGTCGAGGGCCAGTCGGCGCGGGCCAGGTC
>NZ_LIRK01000597.1:0-263 GCF_001419765.1 Streptomyces torulosus | reverse complement strand
CGCCGCCCGGCACGCCGCCGAGTTCGCCCGGTCCCCGCCCTCGGGCGAGCACGCCGACACCCGGCTCACCGGATCGGTCGGCGCGCCGTGCGCGGACGCGGGGGTGACGGCCGCCGCCGTCACGAGCAGGGGAGCCGCCACGAACAGTACGGCGCCACGGAGACCGGCGGCGCGCAGGGCGGGGGAGCCGCCGACACGCGGGCCGGTGCCGAGGTGGCCGTCGGTGTGCCGGCCGGCGGTGCGGTGGGCGGACAAGCGGTACA
>NZ_LIRK01000596.1 GCF_001419765.1 Streptomyces torulosus | reverse complement strand
AGGGAGCCCCCCGCACGAGCCCGCGCCCCCGCCGCTCGTGCTCGTCGCCTGCTCCGGCGGCGCCGACTCCATGGCGCTCGCCTCCGCCCTCGCCTTCGAGGCGCCCAAGCTCGGCATCCGCGCCGGCGGCATCACCGTCGACCACGGACTGCAGCCCGGCTCCGAGCTGCGCGCCGAGGAAGTCGTCCTGCGCCTGCGCGAACTCGGCCTCGACCCCGCCGAGTCCGTCGCCGTCACCGTCGGCCGCGACGGCGGCCCCGAGGCCGCCGCCCGCGACGCTCGCTACGCCGCCCTGGACGCCGCCCTCGACCGCCACGGCGCCACCGCCGTCCTCCTCGGCCACACCCGCGACGACCAAGCCGAAACCGTCCTCCTCGGCCTCGCCCGCGGCTCCGGCATCCGCTCCCTGTCCGGGATGGCCGCGGTCTCGGGGGCCGGCGGCCGCTACCGCCGCCCCTTCCTCGCACTCGACCGCCAGACCGCCCGCAAGGCCTGCATGGTCCAGTCCCTCCCCGTCTGGGACGACCCCCACAACGCCGACCCCGCCTACACCCGCTCCCGGCTCCGCCACGAGGGCCTGCCCGCCCTGGAGAAGGCCCTCGGCAAGGGCGTCGTCGAAGCCCTCGCCCGTACGGCCCAGCTCTCCCGCGACGACGCCGACGCCCTCGACGCCTGGGCCCGCCAGGCCGAAGCCTCCGTACGCGACGCCGCGGGCCTCCTGGAGTGCGCCAAGCTCTACGCCCTGCCCCCCGCCGTACGCCGCCGCATCCTGCGCCGCGCCGCCATCGAGGCCGGTGCCCCGGCCGGTTCCCTCTTCGCCCGCCACATCGAGGAGATCGACCGGCTCATCACGGGATGGCGCGGCCAGGGGGCCATCAATCTCCCCGGCCGGGTCGTCGCCCAGCGTCAGGGTGGCAGACTGGTGATTCGGCAAGGCTGAAACCGGACGCCGAAGGGACCCCTCAACGGGCCCCGGGCCCCCAGGGGAAAGAAGCGTCCGGCGGCGGCCGTGGGACGACCGAAAGTGATGCGGGTGGACGCGAAAGACATGGGTGCCGACCTCAAGCAGGTACTCATCACCAAGGAAGAGATCGACGCGAAGCTGGCCGAGCTGGCCGCGAAGATCGACGCGGAGTACGCGGGCAAGGACCTGCTCATCGTCGGCGTCCTCAAGGGCGCGGTGATGGTCATGGCGGACCTCGCCCGGGCGCTGTCCACCCCCGTCACCATGGACTGGATGGCCGTGTCCTCCTACGGCGCGGGCACCCAGTCCTCCGGCGTGGTGCGGATCCTCAAGGACCTCGACACCGACATCAAGGGCAAGCACGTCCTCATCGTCGAGGACATCATCGACTCCGGCCTGACCCTGTCCTGGCTGATCTCCAACCTCGGCTCCCGCGAGCCCGCCTCCCTCAAGGTGTGCACCCTGCTCCGCAAGCCCGAGGCCGCCAAGGTCGCCATCGACGTCGAGTGGGTCGGCTTCGACATCCCCAACGAGTTCGTCGTCGGCTACGGCCTCGACTACGCCGAGAAGTACCGGAACCTCCCGTTCGTCGGTACGCTCGCGCCCCACGTCTACGGCGGCTGAACCACCCGCGTCACGCGCACGGGCCAGTCTTACTGAGACGCTCGGGAACCCCAGCGGGTTTCAAGCCGTTGGAGCATGCGAGGACGGGGTGCCATCGGTCCTACGCGGCTTCGGGTGACAATGCTGGGGTACCGTCCGAAGAACAGTCTTTATCAAACTCACTATGGCAGGAGGGACGGGGCGGCACCGCTCCGTATGGATGGACGTGAAGCGATACTTCCGTGGGCCAGTCATGTGGATCGTGCTGGCCGTCCTTGCCGTGGTCGTGTTGATGCAGGTCGTCGGCTCGTCCGGCGGCTACAAGACGGTGGACACCGGCCAGGTCGTCCAGGCGATCAATGACAACAAGGTCCAAGAGGCCAAGCTGACCACCGGCGAAGAGCAGCTCCTGAAGGTGCAGCTCAAGGACGGCGAGAAGATCGAGGGCAGCTCGAAGATCCAGGCGAGCTACATCGGCGACCAGGGCGTCACCCTCGCCAACACCCTGCAGGACAAGTACCAGAACAAGCAGATCCCCGACGGCTACACGGTCTCCCCGACCAAGCAGAACGCGTTCGTCGGCATCCTGCTGTCCCTGCTCCCCTTCGTCCTGATCGTCGTCGTCTTCCTGTTCCTGATGAACCAGATGCAGGGCGGCGGCTCCCGAGTGATGAACTTCGGGAAGTCCAAGGCCAAGCTCATCACCAAGGACACCCCGAAGACCACCTTCGCCGACGTCGCCGGCGCGGACGAGGCCGTCGAGGAACTCCACGAGATCAAGGAATTCCTTCAGGAGCCCGCCAAGTTCCAGGCCGTCGGCGCCAAGATCCCCAAGGGCGTCCTGCTCTACGGCCCGCCCGGCACCGGCAAGACGCTCCTCGCGCGCGCCGTCGCCGGCGAGGCGGGCGTCCCCTTCTACTCGATCTCCGGTTCCGACTTCGTCGAGATGTTCGTCGGTGTCGGTGCCTCCCGTGTCCGCGACCTCTTCGAGCAGGCCAAGGCGAACGCCCCGGCGATCGTCTTCGTCGACGAGATCGACGCGGTCGGCCGCCACCGCGGCGCCGGCCTCGGCGGCGGACACGACGAGCGCGAGCAGACCCTGAACCAGCTCCTCGTCGAGATGGACGGCTTCGACGTCAAGGGCGGCGTGATCCTCATCGCCGCGACGAACCGCCCGGACATCCTCGACCCGGCGCTGCTGCGCCCCGGCCGCTTCGACCGGCAGATCGCCGTCGACCGCCCGGACATGCAGGGCCGCCTGGAGATCCTCAAGGTCCACCAGAAGGGCAAGCCGGTCGCGCCCGACGTCGACCTGTCCGCCGTCGCCCGCCGCACCCCCGGCATGACGGGTGCCGATCTCTCCAACGTCCTGAACGAGGCCGCCCTGCTGACGGCCCGCAGCGACAAGAAGCTGATCGACAACCAGATGCTGGACGAGGCGATCGACCGCGTGGTCGCGGGCCCGCAGAAGCGGACCCGGATCATGTCGGACAAGGAGAAGAAGATCACCGCGTACCACGAGGGCGGCCACGCCCTGGTCGCGGCGGCCTCTCCGAACTCCGACCCGGTCCACAAGATCACGATCCTGTCCCGGGGCCGAGCCCTCGGCTACACGATGGTCCTGCCGGACGAGGACAAGTACTCGACCACCCGCAACGAGATGCTCGACCAGCTCGGCTACATGCTGGGCGGCCGCGCCGCCGAGGAACTGGTCTTCCACGACCCGACCACCGGCGCCGCGAACGACATCGAGAAGGCCACCAACCTGGCCCGCGCGATGGTCACCCAGTACGGCATGACCGAGCGTCTCGGCGCCATCAAGTTCGGCGGCGACAACACCGAGCCGTTCCTCGGCCGTGAGATGGCTCACCAGCGCGACTACTCGGAAGAGGTCGCCGCGCTCGTGGACGAAGAGGTCAAGAAGCTCATCGAGAACGCGCACAACGAGGCCTGGGAGATCCTGGTCGAGAACCGCGACGTCCTCGACAACCTGGTGCTCCAGCTGTTGGAGAGGGAGACGCTGGGCAAGGAGGAGATCGCCGAGATCTTCGCCCCCATCGTC
>NZ_LIRK01000595.1 GCF_001419765.1 Streptomyces torulosus | reverse complement strand
GGGCGGCGGCAAGGGCAAGGGGAAGCCCGAGAAGAAGGTGACGCCGATCGGGGACGGTTCCACCGCCCGTACCGGCAAGCAGCCCAACCAGCCGGAGAAGCCGCGGCCGTTGGAGCCGGGCGAGACCCCGCCGCAGTTCGTGGTGTTCTCCTGGGACGGCGCCGGCGACGTCGGGAACGGCCTCTTCGAGCGGTTCCTGAAGGCGGGCCGGGACCACGACGCCCACATGACGTTCTTCCTCTCCGGGATCTACCTCCTGCCCGAGTCGAAGAAGCGCAAGTACCTCCCGCCGAACAACGCGCCCGGCGCCTCCGACATCGGCTACCTCACCGACGAGCACATCAAGTCGACGCTGGGGCACCTGCGGACGGCGTGGCTCGACGGCCACGAGATAGGCACCCACTTCAACGGCCACTTCTGCGGCGACGGCTTCGGCTCGGTCGGCAAGTGGACGCCCAAGCAGTGGCGCAGCGAGATAGAGCAGGCCAAGTCGTTCGTGACGGAGTGGAAGACGAACAGCGGCTGGACCGACCTCGACCCGCTGCCCTTCGACTACGAGAAGGAGCTGGTCGGCGGACGCACCCCGTGTCTGCTCGGGCAGCAGAACCTGCTGCCCACCGCGCGCGAGCTGGGCTGGCGCTACGACTCCTCCTCGCCCGGCGGCCTCCAGGTGTGGCCCGGGAAGAAGCAGGGCATCTGGGACCTGCCGTTGCAGTCCGTGCCGTTCCCGGGCCGCAGCTTCGAGGTCCTGTCGATGGACTACAACATCATGTACAACCAGTCCCAGAACTCCACCCAGGCCCCGCCCGCCAACTACCCGGCCTACCGCACCCAGGCCACCGGCGCGTACGTGGCCGGATTCCAGCGGGCGTACGAGACGAACCGGGCGCCGCTGTTCATAGGCAACCACTTCGAGGAGTGGAACGGCGGGGTCTACATGGACGCCGTCGAGGGGGCCCTCAAGCACATCGCCCGGGCCAAGGAGAAGGCCAAGGACGGGGAGATCCGGATCGTCTCCTTCCGGCAGTTCGTCGACTGGATGGACGTGCAGAAGCCGGAGGTCCTCGCCAAGCTCCAGACCCTCGGGGTCGGACAGGAGCCGGCGGGCGGCTGGAAGGGCTTCCTGAAGGCGGACCCGTCCGCCTGACCTCGGCGGACGCACGACCGGGCGGGCTGCTCGACCCCGCCGCAGGTCGACGAAACGGGCATGCGAAACTTTTCACATGAGTGTCCGTACGAGCCGCAGTCGTGCCGCTTTGCTCTCCGCCGGGGCCGCGGCCCTGGCGCTGGTGCTGTCCGCCTGTTCGGGCGGAGGCATCGAGGGCGGTGGCGGCGGTACCGGCTTCGTGGCCGGCTCCGACGGCATCGCGACCGTGAAGAAGGGGGAGCGGGACACCGCGCCCAAGCTCGCCGGCAGGACCATCGACGGGGGCGAACTCGATGTGGCCTCCGCCTACAAGGGCAAGATCGTCGTCCTGAACGTCTGGGGCTCGTGGTGCCCGCCGTGCCGCGCGGAGGCGGCCAACTTCGTCAAGGTCTCCAAGGACCTCGCCGGTCAGGGCGTGCAGTTCGTCGGCATCAACACCCGCGACACCAGCACCCGTCCCGCGCTGGCCTTCGAGGAAGAGTTCAAGGTCACCTACCCGAGCCTGTACGACCCCACGGGCAAGCTGCTGCTCCGGTTCGAGAAGGGCACCCTCAACCCGCAGCTGATCCCCTCGACGATCGTCGTCGACCGGGAGGGCAAGCTCGCGGCGCGGGCCCAGACGCCACTCACCGAGGAACTGCTGCGCAAGATGCTCAAGCCGATCCTCGCGGAGAAGTGACGTGCCGGGAACGACGACCGCGACCGTGCTGAACACCGCCGTCACCACCCATGCCTCCGGCCTCACCGAGACCGTCTCCAGCGGGGCCCTGCTGCTCGCGCTGCCGGTCGCCCTGCTCGGCGGTCTCGTCTCCTTCTTCTCGCCCTGCGTCCTGCCCCTCGTCCCCGGCTATCTGTCGTACGTCACCGGCGTCGGCGGCACCGACCTCGCGGACGCCCGCAAGGGGCGGATGGCGGCCGGGGCCGGGCTGTTCGTGCTCGGGTTCACCGCGGTGTTCGTCTCCAGCGGGGCCCTGTTCGGGTACTTCGGCACGACACTCCTGGAGCACCAGCAGGTGCTGACCAAGGTGCTCGGCGGGCTCATGATCTTCATGGGTCTCTTCTTCATGGGGCTGATGCCCTGGCTCACTCAGCGCGAGTTCCGCTTCCACACCAAGCCGGCCACCGGACTGGTGGGCGCCCCGGTCCTCGGTGCGCTCTTCGGCATAGGTTGGGTCCCCTGCATCGGCCCGACCCTCGCCGCCGTGAACGTCCTCGCGATGCAGGAGGGCAGCGCCGGGCGCGGCGCGCTGCTGATGGTGGCGTACTGTCTGGGGCTGGGCCTGCCCTTCGTGCTCGCCGCGGTGGCCTTCCGCAAGGCGCTCGGCGCGTTCGCCTGGGTCAAGCGGCACTACGCGTGGGTGCTGCGCATCGGCGGCGGCATGATGATCACCATCGGCGTGCTCATGCTGACCGGCGCCTGGGACCGCATCGTGCAGGAGATGCAGGTCTGGTCCACCGGCTTCACCCCTGGGATCTGAGCCAATGACGACGACCGACTCCGGCAAGCGCGACGACAGCGAACTCGACGTCGTCGGTTCGCGGCTGTCCACCGCCCCGCAGGAGGACGCCCTCAACGTCCCCCAGCTCGGGGTGATCGGCTGGGCCCGCTGGTTCTGGCGCCAGCTGACCTCCATGCGGGTCGCGCTGCTGCTGCTGTTCATGCTGTCGCTCGCGGCGATCCCCGGTTCGCTGATCCCGCAGAGCGGACAGGACGAGACCCGGGTCGCCGACTTCATGAAGCGGCACGACACCCTGGGGCCGATCTACGAGAAGCTCGGGCTGTTCCACGTCTACAGCTCGGTGTGGTTCTCCGCGATCTACATCCTGCTGTTCATCTCGCTCATCGGCTGCATCGTGCCCCGCACCTGGCAGTTCGTCGGCCAGCTCCGCGGCCGCCCGCCGGGCGCCCCGAAGCGGCTGACGCGCATGCCCGCGTACGCGACCTGGCGCACCGAGGCCAGTCCGGAGCAGGTCCGCGAGGTCGCGCTGAAGGCGCTGAAGCGGCGCCGGTTCCGCGCGCATGTCGCCGGGGACGCGGTCGCCGCCGAGAAGGGCTACCTCCGGGAGGCCGGCAACCTGGCCTTCCACCTGGCGCTGATCGTGATGCTCATCGCCTTCGCCTGGGGCCAGCTCTACAAGTCCGAGGGCAACAAGCTGATCGTCGAGGGCGACGGGTTCTCCAACGTCCTGCCGCAATACGACGACTTCAAGTCCGGCAACCTCTTCTCCGCCGACGACCTCAACCCGTTCAGCTTCGACCTCAAGAGCTTCCGGGGCACCTACGAGCCCACCGGGCCCAACAAGGGCACCCCGCGTGTCTTCGAGGCGAGCGTCGACTACGCCGTCGGCGCGGACGGCAAGGAGAAGACCACCCGGATCGAGGTCAACGAGCCGCTGGAGATCGACGACTCCAAGGTCTATCTCGTCAGCCACGGCTACGCGCCCGTCATCACCGTCAAGGACGGCCGGGGCAAGGTCGTCTTCGAGGACGCGGTGCCGCTGCTGCCGCTGGACGCCAATGTCACCTCCACCGGCGCGATCAAGGTGATGGACGGCTACCGCGACGGCAAGGGCAAGTGGGACCAGCTCGGCATCCAGGCGTTCTTCCTCCCGACGTACGGCGGCAAGGACTCGGCGGTCGTCTCGCAGTTCCCCGCGCTGCTGAACCCGCGGCTGAACCTGACGCCCTACCACGGTGACCTGAGGGTCAACGCGGGCCTCCCGCAGAGCGTGTACCAGCTCGACAAGTCGAAGCTGAAGGCGTTCCGGGACGACAAGGGCGCGCAGGTGCGGGAGAACCTGGAGATCGGCGAGTCCATGACCCTGCCGAACGGGGCGGGCACCATCACGTTCGACGGGGTCAAGGAGTGGGCCGGCTTCCAGGTGACCCAGCAGCCCGGCAGCGGCTGGGCCCTCGCGGGCGCGATCACCGCGATCCTCGGTCTCGCCGGGTCCCTCTTCATCCAGCGCCGCCGGGTGTGGGTCCGCGCGGTCGCCGGGCCCGACGGGGTGACCGTCGTCGAGATGGCGGGCCTCGGCCGCAGCGAGTCCGCGAAGGTGCCGGAGGAGCTGGGCGACCTGGCCGGGGTGATCCACGACGAGGCTCCCACCGCGCCCGACCCCGACCCGGACGTCGACCCCGACCCGGACCCCGACCTCGACTCCGAACCCCCAGTCGTCACTGCCGAAGGGGCTGAGAAGTGACTCTCGCCGCCGCGACCAACGAGAATCTCGCGAGCATCAGCAACACGCTGATCTACTCCGCGATGGCCGTGTACACGCTGGCCTTCTTCGCGTACATCGCCGAATGGCTGTTCGGCAGCCGCAGCAAGGTGGGCCGGACGGCCGCCGCGCTCACCGCCCAGGACGGCGCGGCGAAGAAGACGGCCGCGCCCTCGGTGACCGTGAAGTCGGCCGGGGGCACCTCCGTGCTGGAGCGGCCGAAGGTGGTCGTGCGGGCCGCCGCCGGCGCGCGGGACGTGCCGGACGGGCCGGGCGCCCACGGCGGGGACGAGCAGGGCGACCTCTACGGCCGTATCGCCGTGTCCCTCACGGTGCTGGCGTGGGCCGTCGAGGCCGCCGGTGTGCTCGCGCGGGCGCTGTCGGTGCAGCGGGCGCCGTGGGGCAACATGTACGAGTTCAACATCACCTTCTCCACCGTGGCCGTCGGGGTGTTCCTCGTGCTGCTCGCGCTGAAGAAGAACGTGCGCTGGCTGGGCCTGCCGCTGATCACCACGGTCCTCCTCGATCTCGGTCTCGCCGTCACTGTCTTGTACACCGCCAGCGACCAGTTGGTTCCCGCCCTCCACTCGTACTGGCTGTACATCCACGTCTCCACCGCGATCTTCTGCGGTGCCGTCTTCTACGTGGGCGCGGTCGGCACGATCCTGTACCTGTTCAAGGACTCCTACGAGAGCAAGCTGGCGGGCGGCGGCCGGCCGGGCCGGTTCGCGACCTCCGTCATGGAGCGGCTGCCCGCCTCGGCGTCCCTCGACAAGTTCTCCTACCGCGTCAACGCCGCCGTCTTCCCGCTGTGGACGTTCACGATCATCGCGGGCGCCATCTGGGCGGGCGACGCGTGGGGCCGCTACTGGGGCTGGGACCCCAAGGAGACCTGGTCGTTCATCACCTGGGTCGCCTACGCCGGCTACCTGCACGCCCGCGCCACCGCCGGCTGGAAGGGCCGCAAGGCCGCGTACATCGCGCTCGTCGCCTTCGCCTGCTGGCTGTTCAACTACTACGGCGTCAACATCTTCGTCAGCGGCAAGCACTCCTACGCGGGCGTCTGACCCCGACGAACTCCGTACACCGAAGGCCGGTTCCTGTGTGATGTGGGTCACGGGAACCGGCCTTCGGTGTACG
>NZ_LIRK01000594.1 GCF_001419765.1 Streptomyces torulosus | reverse complement strand
GCGCTCCCGGCCGCGACGGTGAAGGCGGACGGGACCTTCTCCTTCACCGACACCCCGCCCGCGGGCGGCAAGGTCACGTACGCAATCTCGTATGGCGGCGACGCCGATCGCACGACTGCCTCCGCCTCCGACACGGTCGAGGTCTCCCGGAACTCCACGACCTTGGCAGTGAACAAGAGCGGCAACGTCTACGACTACGCCAGCAACGTGACGTTCACCGCCCACCTTGGCACGACGTACAAGAACCGGACGCTCTCGCTCTACGCGGACACTGCGGGCGACGGCAAGGGCAAGTACCTGGTCAAGACCGGCACGGTCAACAGCGAGGGCAACCTGTCGGTCGCCTTGACCCTGAAGCGCGACACCACGGTGAGCGCGTCCTTCTCCGGCGACGCGCGGACCGCCCCGAAGACGGCCACGAGCTGGGTGGGCGCGAAGGTCAAGGTGTCGCTGAGCCTTAGCCGCTACTACAAGACGGCCACGGTCAGTGGGCATACCCAGTACTACTTCCGGAAGACGACGAATCCGCTCCTCACGACCACGATGTCGGCCTACCCCGGCCGCTCGCAGAGGCTGCAGTTTCAGATCTACTCCGACGGCGCTTGGCGGTCGGCGGGGTCCCCGTACTTCAAGCTCGACTCCACGGGCAAGTCGGTGGTGGAACTAGGCGGCACGCACCAGACCGGTTACTCGATGCGCGTGCGGTCGTCCTACATCAACGACTCCTCGGGCGACACCGTGAACTCGACTACGCATGGCTCCTGGAAGTACTTCACCTTCACCAGCTGAGGCCCCCCAAGGCCCGGCGCATCCGATGATGCGTCGGGCCTTGGGATACAACTTCGGTCACTTCGTCAGTCACAGAGGCACACCAGAACGCTTGACAGCGTCCCCGAATCCCATTCACGGCCCACAGACGACCCAGCCCCACCAAGAAGCCCCCCACCAGCGGAGAACCGCAGGTAGGGGGCTTGATCAGCGCTGGTTACTTCTTCTTGCCCTGGTTCTTGACCGCTTCGATCGCTGCCGCGGCCGCCTCGGGGTCGAGGTACTTGCCGCCGGGGGTGACCGGGGTGAAGGAGGCGTCGAGTTCGTAGGAGAGGGGGATGCCCGTGGGGATGTTCAGGCCCGCGATGTCGGCGTCGGAGATGCCGTCGAGGTGCTTGACGAGGGCGCGGAGGCTGTTGCCGTGGGCGGCGACGAGGACCGTGCGGCCCGCGAGGAGGTCGGGGACGATGCCGTCGTACCAGTACGGGAGCATGCGGACGACGACGTCCTTCAGGCACTCCGTGCGGGGGCGGAGCTCCGGCGGGATCGACGCGTAGCGGGCGTCGCCCGACTGGGAGTACTCGGTGCCGTCCTCCAGCGGGGGCGGCGGGGTGTCGTACGAGCGGCGCCACAGCATGAACTGGTCCTCGCCGAACTCGGCGAGCGTCTGGGCCTTGTCCTTGCCCTGGAGGGCGCCGTAGTGGCGCTCGTTCAGGCGCCAGGAACGGTGGACGGGGATCCAGTGGCGGTCCGCGGCCTCGAGGGCCAGCTGGGCGGTGCGGATCGCGCGCTTCTGGAGGGAGGTGTGCAGCACGTCGGGCAGCAGGCCGGCGTCCTTCAGCAGCTCACCGCCGCGCGTCGCCTCCTTCTCGCCCTTCGACGTGAGGTTGACGTCCACCCAGCCGGTGAACAGGTTCTTCTCGTTCCACTCGCTCTCGCCATGGCGGAGGAGGATCAGCTTGTACGGTGCGTCGGCCATGGCCCCGAGCGTAATCGACGGCCGCGAGACGCCGCCCATATGGCCGACAGGCGGACAGTTCCGGCGGACGGCCCGGGGGACAGTTCCAGGGGACGGTTCCGGCGGACACTTCGGTCGGAGCCCGCGGGGCTCGTCAGTTGACGGTGTCTGTTAATTGGGTGGTCGGGGGCGCGCCCGCGTTCGTAAGTTGTGTTCGCCGCTTTAGCCGCTTACGTCGTGGGGGACCGTCATGCCACTCGCCGCTGCCAGACGCGCTGTCCGGGAGTCCGTCTCGGGGCTGCCCCGCGAGTTCTGGTGGCTGTGGACCAGCACGCTCGTCAACCGGCTCGGCGCGTTCGTCGCCACCTTCATGGCGCTCTATCTGACGCTCGACCGCGGCTACTCCGCCTCGTACGCCGGTCTCGTCGCCTCCCTCCACGGGCTCGGCGGTGTCGTCTCCTCCCTCGGCGCCGGCGTCATGGCCGACCGGCTCGGGCGGCGGCCCACCCTGCTGATCGCCCAGTCCTCCACGGCCTTCTCCGTCGCCCTGCTCGGCTTCGTGCAGGACCCCGTCGCCATCGCCGCCGTCGCCTTCCTCGTCGGCGCCACCAGCAACGCCTCCCGCCCGGCGGTGCAGGCGATGATGGCGGACATCGTGCGCCCCGAGGACCGGGTCCGCGCGTTCTCCTTGAACTACTGGGCCATCAACCTCGGCTTCGCCGTCTCCTCCATGGCCGCCGGTTTCATCGCCGAGGTCAGCTATCTCGCCGGCTTCCTCATCGAGGCGGGCATGACCCTCGTCTGCGCGATCGTCGTCTTCCTGAAGCTGCCCGAGTCCCGGCCCGAGCGGACGACGGCGGAGAAGGCCGCCGCCGACGAGGTCGGTCTCGGGACCGTGCTGCGCGACCGGCGGTTCATGAGCGTCGTCGGGCTGTCCTTCCTCGTCGCGGTGATCTTCCAGCAGGGCTCGGTCGGGCTGCCCGTCGCCATGGGCGAGGCGGGCTTCACCCCCGCCGACTACGGCCTCGCCATCGCCGTCAACGGCGTGCTGATCGTCGCGCTCCAGATCCCGGTCACGCGGTTCATCGAGCACCGCGACGCAGGGCGGCTCCTCGTCATCTCGTCCGTGCTCGCGGGGTACGGCTTCGGTCTGACCGCCTTCGCCGGCTCGATCGGGGTCTTCGCCCTCACCGTCTGCGTGTGGACCCTCGCCGAGATCGTGAACGCCCCCACGCAGACGGTGAGGGCGAA
>NZ_LIRK01000593.1 GCF_001419765.1 Streptomyces torulosus | reverse complement strand
CACACAGCGAAGGTCGCGCAGGGCGTGACGCTGGAGGTCATCGGGCAGGACGGGCTGTCGTACGCGCCCGTCGACGACCGGACCCTCGAAGAGGTGCGGCGGGCGATCACCGGCTGGAACGGCTACGGCGAGGACATCGACTTCACCTGGCGTTCGGTCGGCGGGTACCTGGACCGCCTCGACCACGGCTTCGACGGCGAGGGCATCGCCGTGAACGCCGCGTACCTCGTCCCGCAGGGCACCGTGCGGATGCTCGCCATGGGGTGGGAGGACCGGAAGCCGACTCCTCAAGAGCTGGACCACATGCGGCAGTTGGTCGCGGACGGGCTCCGCGAGGGCGCCGTCGGCATGTCGTCGGGGCTGACGTACACGCCGGGCATGTACGCCGAGGACGCCGAACTCACCGCGCTGTGCCGGATGGTCGCCGAGCACGGCGGCTACTACTGCCCGCACCACCGCTCGTACGGGGCGGGCGCGCTCCAGGCGTACGAGGAGATGATCGCCCTCACCCGCGAGGCCGGCTGCCCCCTCCATCTCGCCCACGCCACCATGAACTTCGGCGTGAACAAGGGGCGCGCCCCCGAGCTGCTCGCGCTCCTCGACGACGCGCTCGCCGCCGGCGCCGACATCACCCTCGACACCTACCCCTACACCCCCGGCTGCACGACCCTCGTGGCCCTGCTGCCCAGTTGGGCGGGCGAGGGCGGCCCGGAGGCGATCCTGGCGAGACTGGAGGACGACGACATCGCCGCACGCGTCCGGCACGAACTGGAGGTCGTCGGCGCCGACGGCTGCCACGGGGTGCCCGTTGCGTGGGACACCGTCGAGATCTCCGGGGTCGCCGACCCGGCGCTGGCGTCGTACGTGGGCCGGACGGTCCAGGAATCCGCCGACGCGCGCGGCGAGGACCCGTGGGTCACCGCACGGCGGCTGCTGCTCGAGGACCGGCTGGGGTCGACGATCCTCCAGCACGTCGGCCACGAGGAGAACGTACGGGCGATCATGCGGCACCGGGTGCACACCGGCGGCTCGGACGGCATCCTGCGCGGCGCCAAGCCGCACCCGCGCGCGTACGGCACGTTCCCGCACTATCTGGGCCGGTATGTACGGGAGTTGGGGGTGCTGTCCCTGGAGGAGTGCGTCGCCCACCTCACCTCGCGCCCCGCCGCCCGGCTGCGGCTGCCCGACCGGGGGCTGGTCCGCGAGGGGTACCGCGCCGACCTCGTCCTCTTCGACCCGGCGACGGTCGCCGCCGGATCGACGTACGAGGCGCCGCGCACCCCGCCCACCGGCATCCCGTACGTCCTCGTCGACGGCCGTTTCGCGATCGAGGACTGTCGGCGGACGGACGTCCTGGCGGGGCGGGCGGTCCGCCGCGCCCCCTGAGAGGGCGCGGCGCCATGCCCACGGCCCCGGACCACCGCCCGGGGCTACGCGGCCTCCGCGGTTACGGCCTGGGGAGTATGCAGCCGCTGCGGGTCAGGTCGAGCTTGCTGTCGGCGCCGAAGCAGGCCGGGACATGCCAGGTCTGCTGCCCGTAGTTGATGCCCTCGCGGACGGTGACGGTCCCGTTCGCGTCGACCTCGCACGGGTTGTTGTCGGTGCAGCGCCCGCCGTCCTCGTTGCCCGTGTTGTTGACGGCCACGACCTTGCCGGTGACGTTGTCGAGCACCGGCGAGCCGGAGGTGCCGCCGATCGTCTTGCAGGCGGAGGTGTAGCGGACCGAGTCCTTCCAGGTCCACGCGCCTTCCTTGAGGCGGTACGCGTAGCCGTCGACGTCACAGGCGTACGTCCGCTTCCAGTAGCCGGAGACGACCGTGATGTCGGTGCCCACGGCCGGGCGGGCCGTGTCGAAGATCAGCGCGTTGATCCCGTACGAGGACTTGATCTGCCCGTACGTGGTGGTCAGCCGGTACAGCGCCATGTCCGTGTCGGTCATCGTGCCGTACACGATCCGGTTGGCGCGCAGCGTGGCGACGCGGGTGCCCGCCGAGTTGAGGAGGCCGAAGGAGCGGGTCGAGGCCCGGTCGACGAGGACCTCACCGGGGCCCGGGAAGCCGGTCTCCAGGCAGTGGCCGTTGGTCATCACCAGGGCCGGGTCGTCATCCTCGGCGTTCGGCATCCTCACGACCGAGCCGGAGCAGTTGCTGAGCGAGACGGTGCCCGCGAAGTTCACGGCCTGGACCGCGGAGTCCGCCGGAGCCACCCGGGACGCGGCGAACAAGGCCGTGGCCGAGGCCGCGTCCCGGGTGGCTCCG
>NZ_LIRK01000592.1 GCF_001419765.1 Streptomyces torulosus | reverse complement strand
CACAACCCCCTCCGGCGCCCCGGACCGTGCCCCCACCGACGACCGCGCCACAGACGCCCGCGCCGCCGCCCAGGGCATCGACATCTGCGTCATCGACGGAGTCGGCACCCACGCCCGAGTCGGAGCCGGCCACCGAACCCGCTCGGCCCGCACCACCGCCTCCGGCGCACAGGTCGGGGCGAGGAGCGCGCCCATCGGCCTCGGCGGCCCCACCGAGCGTGCCCGACCCGCAGTCGGGGACCCTCATCGGCTCCGTGCAGCGGGCGATGCGGTTGCTGGAGGCCGTCGCCGAGCGAGAACACGGGGCACCGGCCAAACAGTTGGCGCGGGACGCCGGACTCGCCCTGCCCACGGCGTACCACCTGCTGCGCACCCTGGTGCACGAGGGCTATCTCCGCCGGGAGAAGGGACTGTTCTTCCTCGGCGAGGCCGCGGAACGGCTGAGCAGCAGCGGAGCGCAGCAGAAACGTCGCAGCACGGTCGACGAGGCCCTGGCGCACTGGCGGGACACCATCGGCGCCCCCATGTACTTCGCGATCTACCGGGACGGCGAGATCGAGGTCAAGTGCGTCGCCGACAGCCCGAGCGCCCCGGCGGTCGAGGAGTGGGCCGACTTCCGGGAGACGGGCCACGCGCACGCCATCGGACAGTGCCTGCTGTCCCAACTCGGCGACGAGGCCCGCCGCGACCACCTGGAGCGCTACCCCGTACAGTCGATCACGCCGTACACAGTGCGTGACAACGAGACGCTGCTGCGGCGCCTGGACCGGATCGGACGGATGGAACCCGTCGTCGAGCGCCAGGAGTACGCCTTGGGGACGGTCTGCGCCGCGATTCCCATCACCGCGGGGACGACCGCCGCGACCCTGGCCCTCTCGCTTCCCGTGCACCAGGCCGACCGGCTGCTGCCCGCGGCGCATCAATTGCAGACCGAGATCGGAATGCTGCTAGGGACACTCGCGATCTCTATCAGCATCTGAAAAATCACTCCTTGTGATCTCCCGTGTACTTTCAGCAAACTTCCAGGAGTGTCAGGCAGATGTTTCCTGGCCAGTCGACCAACATGGCGGGGTAGGCGATGCGCGAGTCGGTACAGGCAGAAGTCATGATGAGCTTCCTCGTGTCGGAGGAGCTCTCCTTCCGCATCCCGGTGGAGCTGCGCTACGAGACTTGTGATCCCTATGCCGTGCGGCTTACTTTCCATCTGCCCGGTGACGCCCCGGTGACCTGGGCCTTCGGCAGAGAGCTGCTCATCGACGGCGTGGGCCGGCCCTGCGGGGACGGGGACGTGCACATCGCGCCCGCCGATCCGGAGACCTTCGGCGAGGTGCTGATCCGGCTTCAGGTGGGCAGCGACCAGGCGCTCTTCCGGGTGGGTACGGCGCCGTTGGTGGCCTTCCTGGACCGCACGGACAAGCTTGTGCCGCTCGGGCAGGAGCGTTCCCTCGCCGACTTCGACACCCTGCTCGACGAGGCGCTGGACCGCATCCTGGCGGAGGAGCAGAGCGCGGGCTGACCCGTACGTCACCCACGTGCCGTAACGCTTCAGCGCTTGCGGCGGCGCCCCCTCCCCCCACGTGCCGGAGCGGCCGCGGGTGCCGCGGACGCCGTCGCGGGGGCGCCCGGGCGGTCGGCCGAGACGACCAGCGCGGCGAGCGCGGTGGTCACCGGCACGGAGGCGACCAGACCGATCGACCCCACGAGGGTGCGCACGATTTCCTCGGCGACCAGCTCGCTGTTGGCGACCGTACCGACGCTGCTCTGCGCGATCGAGAAGAGCAGCAGCAGCGGCAGGGCGGCGCCGGCGTAGGCGAGGACGAGCGTGTTGACCACGGAGGCGATGTGGTCGCGGCCGATGCGGATGCCCGCGCGGTACAGCCCGCGCCAGCCCATCGCCGGATTGGCCTCGTGCAGCTCCCAGACCGCTGAGGTCTGGGTGACCGTCACATCGTCGAGGACGCCCAGGGAACCGATGATGACGCCCGCGAGCAGCAGGCCGCTCATGTCGATCTCCGGGTACAGGCCGTGGATCAGACCGGTGTTGTCATCCGTGTTCCCGGTCAGTGCGGCCCAGTCGATGAACTGCGAACCCAGCAGGCCGATCAGCAGCAGTGAGATCAGGGTGCCGATCACCGCGACCGAGGTGCGGGCCGAGAGGCCATGGCACATGTAGAGCGCGATCAGCATGATGGCGCTGGCCCCGACCACCGCCACCACCAGGGGGTTCGAGCCCTGAAGGATGGCCGGGAGGATGAAGAAGGTCAGCACCAGGAAGCTGATCGCCAGGGCCACCAGTGCCATGACGCCGCGCATGCGCCCTACCACCACGACGGCGAGCGCGAAGATGCCGGCGAGCAGCGCCATGGGGAACTTACGGTTCACATCGGTGACCGAGTACTGCAGATCCTTGGGCGCGGCGGGCTCGTAGGCGACCACGACCTCCTGGCCCTGCTTCAACTGCCGCGACTGGTCGGGCTGGACGATCTCCGTGAACGTACGGCCCTTGTCCTTGCCTGTGTCGACGCGCACCGTCGCCTTCTTGCAGGTGCCCTTCGCCTGCTGCTGGGCGGACGATCCCTCGGCGGTGGACGTGTCCCCGGTGGGCGGCACGCCCGAGGCGTTCACAGAGGCGCAGTCGACCTCCTCGACCTTGGTCACGGTGGCCGACTGGGTCTGCCGGTCGAAGCCCACGCCAGTGCGCTCGTGCGGCGGTGCACCGCCGGGCCACAGGACGACGAGGCCCACGAGGACCGCGGTGGCGAAGGGGATCAGCACCGCCGCGATCACTTTGCGCAGGTGCTGTGACACGGGCGCGGCCGGGCCGTGGCTGTGACTGTGGGAGTGGCCGTGGCCACCCCCGGAGGACGGGCCTTGGCCGTGTCCGTCACCGGGGCCGTTTCCGTCTCCGGAGCCGTATCCCTGCCCCCCGCCGGAACCGTGGCCGTGCCCGTTCCCAGGGCCATGGCCGTGGGGCGGCTCGGAGGGAGGAGGCGGAGGCTGCTGCATCGTGGTCACCGACCGATCATCGCAAGAACGAGCGAGGCCCACTGTTCACCGCGCCACATCGGACGCTAGCGTGGAGACACCTTTGCACACGCGGGAGCTCGGAGCACCGGGCTGAGAGGGCGCTGACCTCCGCAGACGCGATGTTTCACGTGGAACATCGGCGGGCGGAAATCGCTGCGTCGACCGCTGAACCTGTTACCGGGTAATGCCGGCGTAGGGAGTAGGTCTCATGACCATCGAGGACACACGCACGTCTGCCTCCAGCCAGACAGACGGGGTAAATGCCTCACAGCAGGACGCCAGTGCTGCTGAACAGCCTGGGGGGACCGGCAGGTCCATCGGCTGGCACAAGGCGTACATCGAGGGCTCGCGCCCCGATCTACAGGTGCCGGTCCGTCAGGTGCACCTGACCAACGGCCAGTCCGTCACCCTGTACGACACCTCCGGTCCGTACACCGATCCGACCGTCGAGACCGATGTCAGGAGGGGCCTCACCCCTCTCCGTGACAACTGGATCATCGCCCGTGGTGACACAGAGGAGTACGCGGGCCGCCCCGTCCGCCCCGAGGACGACGGCATCAAGCACACCTCACCACGCGGGGGCCTGCGCAATCTTGACGCGGTGTTCCCGGGGCGGCCGCGCCAGCCGCGGCGCAGCCGTGACGGCCGGGCTGTGACACAGCTCGCGTATGCGCGGCGCGGGGAGATCACCCCCGAGATGGAGTACGTGGCGGTACGCGAGAACGTTTCGCCCGAGGTCGTCCGTGAGGAGATCGCGGCGGGCCGGGCGGTGCTGCCGGCGAATGTGAACCACCCGGAGATCGAGCCGATGATCATCGGCAAGCGGTTCCTGGTGAAGGTCAACGCCAACATCGGCAACTCGGCGGTCACGTCCTCCATCGAGGAGGAGGTGGAGAAGATGACCTGGGCGACCCGTTGGGGCGCCGACACGGTCATGGACCTGTCGACCGGGCGGAACATCCACACCACGCGTGAGTGGGTGCTGCGCAACTCCCCAGTGCCGATCGGCACGGTGCCGCTGTACCAGGCCCTGGAGAAGGTCGACGGTAAGGCCGAGGAACTGACCTGGGAGATCTACAAGGACACGGTCATCGAGCAGGCCGAGCAGGGCGTGGACTACATGACGGTCCACGCGGGTGTGCGTCTGGCGTACGTACCGCTCACCGCCAACCGCAAGACCGGCATCGTCTCGCGCGGCGGCTCGATCATGGCCGCCTGGTGCCTGGCCCACCACAAGGAGTCGTTCCTCTACGAGCACTTCGAGGAGCTGTGCGAGATCCTCGCCGCGTACGACGTCACGTACTCGCTCGGCGACGGTCTGCGGCCCGGCTCGATCGCTGACGCCAACGACGCCGCCCAGTTCGCGGAGTTGCGCACGCTCGGGGAACTCAACCGGATCGCGAAGCGTTTCCACGTACAGACGATGATCGAGGGCCCGGGCCATGTCCCGATGCACAAGATCAAGGAGAACATCGACCTTCAGCAGGAGATCTGCGATGAAGCTCCGTTCTATACGCTCGGCCCGTTGACCACGGACGTCGCGCCGGCGTACGACCACATCACCTCAGGCATCGGTGCCGCGATGATCGCGTGGTGGGGCACCGCGATGCTCTGCTACGTCACGCCCAAGGAACATCTGGGTCTGCCGAACCGTGACGACGTCAAGACGGGCGTCATCACCTACAAGATCGCGGCCCATGCGGCGGACCTCGCCAAGGGACACCCGGGCGCACAGGAGTGGGACGACGCGCTGTCGGACGCCCGCTTCGAGTTCCGCTGGGAGGACCAGTTCAACCTGGCCCTCGACCCCGACACGGCCCGTGAGTTCCACGACGAGACGCTCCCGGCGGAGCCGGCCAAGACGGCTCACTTCTGCTCCATGTGTGGCCCGAAGTTCTGTTCGATGAAAATCTCCCAGGACATCCGTCGCGAACACGGCACCTCGCGGGCCGAGATCGAGGAGGGCATGGCGCAGAAGTCCAAGGAGTTCGCCCAGGCGGGGAACCGGGTCTATCTGCCGCTCGCGGACTGAGGGAGCCGCATAGGTCAGGCGGCCCGGCGGTCGGGCGGAGTGCGCGGGCGACGGCCCTCCACCGACACAGGGCCGCCTTGACCGTCGGCCGTGCGCACGCTGCCGGGTGCGTGACCATGGCGGTCGGCCGACCGCGGCAAACGCGGCCGCCGGCACTCATGCGGGGTGACACCGCCGAGCGTCGGGCGGCCGCCGCCCCCGGTGGGTTCCGGGCGGCGGCTCGAACCCGATGGGTCACTCAGGCTGGTGTTCCGGGCCGCCGAAGTCCGGGCTGCTGAAGTCCGGGCTGGTGAAGCTGGGACGGGAACCGGAGGAGCCGCTGCCGGGGCTGGTGAAGTTGGGCCGGTTGTAGCCCAGGTGCGGCATGCGGCTGGGCGGGGCCGGCCGGTCCGGGTCGCCCAGCACCGCGGGGTCCGGGTGGGCCAGGGCGTCCCGGAGGAACGGCAGGATGCCGCGCTGCAGGAGGGCGTCACGCCATGCCTCCTTGGCGCGGGTCACCTCTTCGTTCAGCTCGTCGCGTGCTCCACGGTCCTCCAGGGCGGTGGAGCCGTTGCGCAGCGCGGTGAGCAGCAGGCCGACCGCGGCCACGAGAATCGCCGCCGCCGTGACCGCGCCGAAGACCCATCCGGTCGTGAGGAGCGTCTCGGCGATCGCCCGATCGGGGTCGAGCACCTTCATGATGTAGCCGACGAGCAGGAAGATCACCGCGGCGGTGCCGGCGAGCACGGGGGCGAGCACGGCGGCCACGGCACCCGCGCCCGCTCCGGCGGCCTCGCCGACCTCTCCCATGGCGGCCACGAGTCCCACCGCCGTCCCGTCGGGCTCGGAGGAGCCGGACGCAGTGCTTCCGGAAGTGGTGCGGGCCGGTGGCGGGTTGCGCAGTTCGTCGCGGGCCTTGACGTAGTACTCGTACTCGGTCGCCGCGGCCGCCGTGATGATGGCCGTGGCGTTGAGCGCCATGGTGCGCAGTTGTTCGGGGTTGAGCCGCTGCAGGCCGGCGGCGAATTCCGGGCGGTACGGTGCGGAGCGCAGCGCCTCGCCGAGGATCCGCTCGTACTCCTGGCGGTCCTCACTGAGGAGGTGCTGCGGAACGCTGTTCATGTGCATCCCCCGATGCTCCGTAGGGCTTGTGGCTCGGCATGCTGACGAGCCGTCGGGCAGAAACGGAGGGGAGCCTGCTACGGATAAGCCGATGGTAGAGCGGTGACGGCGGGCGGTGACAGGGGGTTTGAAGAAATTGGACCCTGGCCGGCGAACTCTTTCGACGGAGGAGGCCGGCCCGCGGCGGGATCAGCTCTGCAGCGGGAGTTGCTGGACCAGCAGCTTTCCTGCCATCGTCACACCGCCGTCCATGGCGACCGCCAGACCGTCCGCATAGATGTACGGTCCCTCGACCGAGGGGCCCGCCCCGTCCTCGCCGTCCTCCGAGCCGACCTCGCCCAGGAGGTACGGGATGGGGCTGTGGCCATGGACGATGCGTGTGCCGCCGTAGATGTCGAGCAGGGAGCGCACGGCGTCGGCGCCGCCCTCGTCGCGGAACGAGAAGCGCCGGGTGAACTTACGGAAGAGGTCCCAGACCTCATCCGCGTCGTTGCGGGTGATCGTCTCGCGGATGGTGTCGTTGACGGCCTCGATGGAGTCGCCGTAGTCGCGGTAGGCGGTGGTGTCGGAGTGCACCAGGAGGTGGCCGTCGACCTCCTCCATGGCGTCGAGGCGGGCCATCCACTGCAGGTGGTGGTCCTGGAGGCGGTCCATGTCGGTCTTCTGGCCGCCGTTGAGGAGCCAGGCGGCCTGGAAGGTGGCCGTGCCCGCGCCCGAGTTGACGGGTGTGTCGCCGAAGCGCTTGGCGCCGAGCAGCAGCAGCTCGTGATTGCCCATGAGGGCCTTGCAGTAGCCGCCGGCCGCCGCGGCCTCGGCGGACAGGCGCATCACGAGATCGATGACGCCGATGCCGTCCGGGCCGCGGTCGGTGAAGTCGCCGAGGAACCAGAGCCGGGCGGTGCCCGCCGACCAGCTGCCCGCGGCGTCGACGAGGCCCTTCTCCCGCAGAGCGGCGATCAGCTCGTCCAGGTAGCCGTGCACGTCACCGACGACGAACAGCGGGCCCGGCCTGCCGGCGGGCTGCTCGGCGGCCGCGGCCTCCGGGTCGATGGTCACCTGAAGGGTGTCACCCCGGTTGATCACCGGAAGGTCCCGCTGGGTGGGGGTGTACCCCTCGGGGTACTCCATGGTCTCGGCGGGATCGCCCGTCTGGCCGGGCTGAGTGGTGTGTCCGTACGGACCGGCCTCGTGGACGTACGCGGGCACGCGGAAATCACGCACCGTCGGCGTCCGCACCTCGGGTCCCTGACCGGCCCCCTGAGTCATCGACCCCTCCACCACCATCGCGCCGCATCTGCACCGCATCGGACTGCCTGGTCGCAGCGGCCCGCGGTGTCGTCCGCCCATCATAGGAATGCGGATCGCGCCATGTGATGACCCAGGGGTGGTGAAATGGCGCGGGGCCCCGGTTCACTGCGGTTTTCTCCCGAATTGGGCGGGGCTCTCCCCGCCCAATTCGCGTTCGGGCCCTCAGCTCGGGCGTCAACCCTCTTCGGGTGATCGTGGCGGACTGACCGTCGTACGCGGCGAGCGCCGCTCGGACGAGGTCCGCACGATCAGCTCCGTCGGTATCACCTGCTCGACCGGTTGGTCCGATTCGACCCCTTCGATGGCGTCGATGAGGAGCTGGACCACCGCCGTGCCGATCCGGCGCGGCTTCAGCGAGAGCGTGGTGATCGGCGGCTCCGTGGTGGCGTACACGGCGGACTCGCTGCAGCACACGAGGAGCAGGTCGTCCGGGACGCGCAGACCGTAGCGCCGGGCTGCGGCGAGGAGATCGGTGCCGTTCGGGTCGAAGAGGCCGTAGACCGCGTCCGGGCGGTCGGGCCGGGCCAGCAGCCGGTCGGCCGCGACGGCTCCCGCGCACGGATCGTGCGCCGGATACGCCTCGTACACCGGATCCTGGCCCACACGCTCGCACCAGCGCAGGTATGCGGTTGTCGAGAGATGGGTGTACGTGTCCGTCGTCGTGCCCGTGAGGAGGCCGATCCGGCGGGCGCCGGCATCGGCGAGGTGGTCGAGGATGCCGAGGACCGCGGCCTCGTGGTCGTTGTCGACCCACGCGGTGACCGGCAGGGCTCCGGCCGGGCGGCCGTCGGAGACCACCGGTAATCCCTGGCGGACCAGCTCGCTGACCACCGGATCCTGGTCGGACGGGTCGATGACCACCGTGCCGTCCAGGGCCACGTTGGACCACACGTCGTGGCGCGAGGTCGCGGGCAGGATGACGAGGGCGTAGCCCCGGGCGAGCGCGGCCGACGTGGCCGCTCGCGCCATCTCCGCGAAGTACGCGAACTCGGTGAAGGTGAAAGGTTCATCCCCGTACGTGGTCACGGTCAGGCCGATGAGGCCGGACTTGCCCGTTCTCAGGGTTCGGGCCGCCGCCGAAGGGCGGTAGCCAAGTCGGTCCGCGACCTCGCGTACATGGCGTCGGGTGGCGTCCGGGAGCCGGCCCTTGCCGTTGAGGGCGTCGGAAACGGTCGTGATGGAGACCCCGGCGGCGGCGGCCACGTCTCGGATGCCCGCCCGGCCCGACCGGCTGCCTCGGCGGGGAGTTTCCGCCCGGCTCACCTGGTGCTTCCCTGCTGCTGTCATGGCGAGCCGATAGTAGGGCTCATGCGGTGGGGTAGTGCGGACGCATATGCACCCGTTGACAGGTACGTTTCTGCAAGGTCAACCATACCCAATTGCCTTGCAATGCAAGGGAGTTGAACGATCCAATGTCAGTACGCTACTTGTCGGCACGCATGAGCCTGCCAAGTAGCTCATGTTTCGAAGAGGTCTCAACTCACCTGCACGGGTGATGCGCGCTACGGCGCGAGCCACCGGCGCGTGCGCTTGTGAACGGCGCGCCCCCGCTTTGATCCCCTTCGTGCGCTGATGCCCGTGATGCGGGTGAAACGGCAGTGACGGACCTCGTTGCCCGCACCCATTCGCAGGCGCGCCGAATCCTCATAAGGTGAGAAGCATTACGTCGACGAGGAGGACTGCGGTGAGCGAGACGAGCCCCAAGCTGCGAGCCGAGCTGGAGGGTATCCCCACCTACAAGCCCGGCAAGCCGGCCGCGGCGGGCGGCCCGGTGGCGTACAAGCTGTCCTCCAACGAGAACCCCTATCCGCCGCTGCCCGGTGTGCTGGAGAGCGTGACCGGGGCGGCCTCGTCGTTCAACCGGTACCCCGACATGGCGTGCACCGGGCTGATGAACGAGTTGTCGGACCGCTTCGGGGTGCCGCTCACGCACCTGGCTACGGGCACGGGCTCGGTCGGTGTCGCCCAGCAACTGATCCAGTCGACCGCAGGGCTCGGCGACGAGGTGATCTACGCCTGGCGGTCGTTCGAGGCGTACCCGATCATCACGCAGATCAGCGGGGCGACGTCCGTGCAGGTGCCGCTGACGCCGGGCGAGGTGCACGACCTGGACGCGATGGCGGCCGCGATCACCGACCGGACCCGGCTGATTTTCGTCTGCAACCCCAACAACCCCACGGGGACGGCGGTCCGCCGGGCCGAGCTGGAGCGGTTCCTCGACCGGGTGCCCAGCGATGTGCTGGTGGTGCTGGACGAGGCGTACCGCGAGTTCGTGCGGGATGTCGAGGTGCCGGACGGCGTCGAGTTCTACCGTGAGCGGCCGAACGTCTGTGTGCTGCGGACCTTCTCCAAGGCATACGGGCTCGCGGGTCTCCGTGTGGGCTTCGCGATCGCTCACGAGCCGGTGGCGGCCGCTCTGCGCAAGACGGCCGTGCCGTTCGGGGTGAGCCAGCTCGCCCAGGACGCGGCGGTCGCCTCGCTGCGCGCCGAGGACGAGCTTCTCGGACGGGTGGGCACGCTGGTCTGCGAGCGCAATCGGGTCGTCGAGTCGCTCCGCGGCCAGGGTTGGACGGTGCCCGACACCCAGGCGAACTTCGTGTGGTTGCGGCTGGGGGAGCGGACGGTCGACTTCGCCGCCGCGTGCGAGGGGGCCGGGGTCGTCGTGCGGCCCTTCCCGGGCGAGGGTGTCCGGGTGACGATCGGCGAGGACGAGGCGAACGACATCTTCCTGAAGGTGACGGAGGAGTTCCGCAAGGAGCTCTAGACGAGTAGTTCCGATGTGGCTCAGTGGTCGTAGGCGATCAGTGACCTGGTGATGGGTGCGCCGATGGTGCGGTTGTGCCAGATCGCGCAGGTCATGGCCAGGATCCGCTGGGCCACCCGGACGCCGACGCCCTCGATGGTGCGGCCGCCGTGCTGTTCCAGGTCGAGCTGGCCCTTGAGGGTGTCGTTGACCGATTCGATCAGCTGCCGCACCGTCTTGAGCAGGGATTCCGCAGGCTGTGGGGTGCCGCGGTTGCGG
>NZ_LIRK01000591.1 GCF_001419765.1 Streptomyces torulosus | reverse complement strand
CGAGTCCCTGGCGGCGCACCACCGAAGAGGCCCCTCGCAGCAGCGAGGGGCCTCTTCGCATACCCCCGCACCCTCGCAAAGCGCCCCAGGTTTCACAGATCCTCCACTGACGCCCCAAACACCGCGTATGACCGGTAAACACCGCGTTTCCGTCTTGCGATCAAGAGGAGCACCGTAGAACCCTGGGCCCTCAAGGGACTGCGGATACATGGCAGTTGAGGGAGGCGTGGGCGATTTGCGCTCGTGGGCGGGTGGGGATCATAGCCGCCCGGCGACGCCGCGACGCGCGGACTCTCGAACGAATGCCTGGGGGGCATCGAAGGAACCGGAAGGTTCGCCGTCCCGTGTCTCCATGGTGTAGATCACATGGTGGCGGCGACGATCCGCCACCGATGCGTCCGTAACGGTCGAGGGGGACCGAAGCGGGCGGAAGACCGACTAACACACACGAACGTGTGTGCGGGGGGAATGACTCATGACGCCGACGGGCGCCCGGCATAACTCCGACCCGTCCGACACGACACAACTGAAGGTCCCGTCGCACCGGACCGGCACTTTCCGAAAGCTGAGGAAGACACTTCCGAGATACGACTACGAGCACTACAGCCGACTCGCGGGGCCCCTCACCCAGCCCGATCCGGGCAAGCCCTACACGGTGCAGTACCGCTCCCTGATCTCCCAGGAGCCGCACCGCCTGAGGGTCGCCCTGATGCTGGCCGCCGCCCCGCTGCTCTCCCTGGTCCTGCTCACCTGGCTGCTCCAGCCGGAGCACTGGACCAAGCGCGACTACGTCGAGTACGAGTTCCTGCCCGCCCTCGACATGGTCATGCTGGTCTCGATCGGCCTGATCGAGTTCTTCCGCTGTATGAACGTACTGTCCAACGCGCACGCCACGCTGGTCGCCCGGGACCCGATCCCCGTGGTCCCCGAGGTCGGGACCAGAGTCGCCTTCCTCACCTCCTTCGTGCCCGGCAAGGAGCCGCTGGAGATGGTGACGAAGACCCTGGAGGCCGCCGTCAGGCTCCGCCACCGCGGGCTGCTGCACGTGTGGCTCCTCGACGAGGGCGACGACCCGGAGGTGAAGGCGGTCTGCGCGCGCCTCGGCGTGCACCACTTCTCCCGCAAGGGCATCGCCAAGTGGAACCAGCCCAAGGGCCCGCACCGCGCCAAGACCAAGCACGGCAACTACAACGCCTGGCTCGACGCCCACGGTGACGACTACGACTACTTCGCCTCCGTCGACACCGACCACGTACCGCTGCCCAACTACCTGGAGCGGATGCTCGGCTTCTTCCGCGACCCCGACGTCGGCTTCGTCATCGGCCCCCAGGTGTACGGCAACTACGACAATTTCGTCACCAAGGCCGCCGAGTCGCAGCAGTTCCTCTTCCACGCGCTGATCCAGCGCGCCGGCAACCGCTACGGCGCCCCGATGTTCGTGGGCACGTCGAACGCCGTACGCATCAAGGCCCTCAAGCAGATCGGCGGGCTCTACGACTCGATCACCGAGGACATGGCGACCGGCTTCGAGATCCACCGCCACAAGAACCCGGTGACGGGCCGCAAGTGGCGCTCGGTGTACACGCCGGACGTGCTCGCGGTGGGCGAGGGGCCCAGCGCCTGGACGGACTTCTTCACCCAGCAGATGCGCTGGTCGCGCGGGACGTACGAGACGATCCTCAAGCAGTACTGGAAGGGCTGGTACTCGCTGCCGCCGACCAAGCTCTTCAACTACACCATGATGATCATCTTCTACCCGATGTCCGCCCTCAACTGGATCCTCGCCGCGCTGAGTTGCGCCCTCTTCCTGGGCCTCGGCGCGTCGGGCGTGAACATCGACCCCACGGTGTGGCTGATGCTCTACGGGAACGCCTCGGCGCTCCAGATAGGCCTGTACGTCTGGAACCGCAGGCACAACGTCTCCCCGCACGAGCCCGAGGGCTCCGGCGGTGTGGCCGGCATGGTGATGTCCGCGCTGTCCGCGCCGCTGTACGCGAAGGCGCTGATCGACTCGGCGCTGCGCCGCAAGAGCAAGTTCGTGGTCACGCCCAAGGGCGACTCGGCCAGCCCCGACCGGTGGTTCGGCACCTTCCGGTACCACTGGTACTTCATCGCGATCTTCGGTGGCTCGATCGCCGCCGGCCTCGTCTACGGGCACGCGCACCCGGCGATGATCATCTGGGCCACGTTCGCCCTGCTGATCACCGCGCTGCCGATCTTCGTCTGGCGCCACATGCTGCGCCAGGACAGGAAGAAGGCCGCCGCCGCGGCCGAACTGCAAGGGTCGATGGTGGCTCCGCCCGAGGCGGCTCCCACGCCGCACGCGCCGCCCCACGCACCGCACGCCCCACACGCGCCGCACGCTCCCCAGCACAAGCCGAGCTGGGCCGCGTCCGGATCGGGCGGCGGGGGTAGCGACCAGACCATGCAGATCGCCCTGGGCGGACTTGGGGGACGTAAGGAATGAAGGACCGTGCAGGCCACCGCCGCGCCCGTCGCCTCGCGATCGGCGGGGCGGTGGTCCTCGCGCTGGCCGGGATGAACGGGCCGTGGCTGTACCGCTTCGGCACCGAGCAGTACCACCAGTACAAGATCAACCGACCTGAGTACAAGGCCGCCAACGGGCACTGGCAGATCGTGGAGTTCCCGAAGAAGTACCGGCAGAACACGATCCACGCCGCGCTCCTGCACACCGGCAAGGTCCTGTTGATCGCGGGGTCGGGCAACGACCAGGACAACTTCGACGACAAGAAGTTCGACACCCGCGTCTGGGACCCGGTCAATCAGACGATCAAGCGGGTTCCGACCCCGGCCGACCTGTTCTGCACCGGGCACACCCAGCTGTCCAACGGGCGGCTGCTGATCGCGGGCGGCACCAAGCGCTACGAGAAGCTCAAGGGCGATGTCACCAAGGCCGGCGGCCTGATGATCATCCACAACGAGAACCCCGACAAGAAGGTGGAGCTGAGGCCGGGGACACGGTTCGTCGGCAAGGAGAACGGCAGGACGTTCGTCCTGAAGGACGAGGTCGAGATCAAGAAGGCCACCAAGACCTTCGACCCGGACACCGGGAAGTTCACCGGCAACAAGCCGGGGATCGCGCGCGCCTACGTCGAGGCCGAACGCAGCGGCAAGCGGTACGAGACGGGCACCGAGGACAACTACCGGATCGTGGGCCTGAAGGGCGCCGACGCCCGCAACACCTACGGCATCGCGCAGAAGCTCGCCCTCGACAAGAAGGACTTCCAGGGCATCAGGGACGCCTACGAGTTCGACCCGGTCGCGGAGCGGTACATCAAGGTCGACCCGATGAACGAGGCCCGCTGGTACCCGACGCTGACGACGCTCACCGACGGCACGGTCCTCAGCCTCTCCGGGCTGGACGAGATCGGCCAACTGGTCCCCGGCAAGAACGAGGTCTACGACCCCGCGACCCGGAAGTGGACGTACACCAAGGGCGTCCGGCAGTTCCCGACGTATCCGGCGATCTCCCTGATGCAGAACGGCAAGCTGTTCTACTCGGGCGCGAACGCCGGGTACGGCCCGGACGACGTGGGCCGACAGCCGGGCGTGTGGGACCTGAGGACGAACAAGTTCACCAAGATCCCCGGCATGAGCGACGGCAAGCTGCTGGAGACCGCGGGGACGGTGCTGCTGCCGCCGGCGCAGAAGGAGAAGTACATGGTGATCGGCGGCGGCGGGGTCGGTGAGTCGGAGCGGTCCAGTCGGCGGACCCGGATCGTCGACCTGCTGGACGACAGCCCGCGCTTCGTGGACGGACCGCGTCTCGACAAGGGCACCCGGTATCCGCAGTCCTCGATCCTGCCCGACGACACCGTCCTCATCTCCGGCGGTTCGCAGGACTACCGGGGCCGCGGCGACTCCAACATCCTCCAGTCACGCATCTACGACGCGCGCACCGGGACGATGCGCCGGGTCGCCGATCCGCTGGTCGGCCGCAACTACCACTCCGGGTCGATCCTGCTGCCCGACGGTCGGGTCGTCTTCTTCGGGTCGGACTCCCTGTACGCCGACAAGGCCAACACCAAGCCGGGGGAGTTCGAGCAGCGCGTCGAGATCTACACGCCGCCGTATCTGTACCGGAACGGACGGCCGACGCTGTCGGGCGGACCGAAGACGGTCGCGCGCGGCGGGAAGGCGACGTTCGGGACGCGGCACGCCTCGTCCATCAAGTCGGCGCGGCTGATCCGGCCGAGTGCGTCGACGCATGTCACCGATGTCGACCAGAAGTCCATCGCGGTGGACTTCACGACGTCCGGCGACAGCGTCACGGTGACGGTGCCGAAGAACCGGAATCTCGTGCAGTCCGGCTGGTACATGCTGTTCGTGACGGACGCGGCGGGAACACCGAGCAAGGCGCGGTGGGTGAAGGTGCCGTAGGGCTCCGCCGGGTTCTGTGGTCCGGGTGCGGGTGCGTGGGGGCTGATCGCGCCCACGCGGCGGAGCCGCATGTGTCACCGCCCCGCGCCCCTGGAAAAGCAGGGGCCTGTGGCCCCGTGCTTTTCCGACGAAGGCCGGGCCTCAGGCCCGAAGCCTTCGGGGGCGCGGGGAACTGCGCGAGGAACCACACACCACCCGCACCCGCCAACGAACACGCACCCCCGAGCTATGAGGGCCCGGCTCTCAGTCAGACGCCTTGGCCAACGCCAGTGCGTACTCCGGCCACCACTCCCCCGCCTTCGGCCCGCCCTTGCACTCCCCGTCCGACTCCCCCGGCCGCTTGACCCACAGATACGCGTCCACCAGCGGATCCGCCGTCTTCGTCGTCGGCGTCTCCCCCAGCGCCCGCCCCGGCGGGTTGCACCACTGTTCGTCCTTGTCGCCCCCGGTGTAGGGGCCGTTGCCGTTGCGGCTGGTGTCGATGACGAACGGCTTGCCGCCGACCTTCGCGGACAGCTGCTTGCCGTACCGGACGGAGTCCTCGGTCGTGTAGAAGTTCGAGACGTTGACGGCGAACCCGTCGGCCTTGTCGATGCCGGCCCACTTCAGCGGCTCGGCGATCTTGTCGGCCTCGCTCCACCCCGCGTTCCCGGCGTCCAGATACACCTTCGTGTTCTTCAGCGCGCCGAGCCTCTCGATCGCGCCCTTGAGCAAGTCGTACCGCTCCCCGTGGAACTCGCCCGGCGTGCAGCCGTCCACCACGTGGAGGACCGCGTCGGGTTCGAGGACGACCGTGGCCGGGCGGTCCCCGATACCCCGGGCGATGCCGTCGATCCATGCCCGGTACGCGTCGCCGTCGGCCGCGCCGCCGCCCGAGTACTGGCCGCAGTCGCGGTGCGGGATGTTGTAGAGGACGAGGAGGGCGTCCCGGTCGGCCTTCTTCGCCGCCTCGGTGAAGCCCTTGGCCTCCCGCTCCGGGTTCTCGGGGCCGATCCACTCGCCCGTGGGCTGTTCGGCGATCCTGCGGATCAGCTCGGCGTTCTCGTCCTTGCCCGCCTTCTCGTAGGCGGCGACCTGGGCCGCCGCGTTCCCGTCCGGGTTGACCCAGAACGGGTCCGTCCCGCTCGGCTGTTGGGTGATCCCGGAGCCCGTGGTCTTGTCGTCCTCGCCTTCGCCGTCTCCCCCGAAACAGCCTGCGAGCAGCAGCGTGGCCCCCGCCACCGCCACGGACGCCCGGACTCCGGCCCCCCTACTGGCGTACATCCAACTCCCCCTTGGGTGCACCGTGTCGTAAGGGCCAATCCTGGCATATTTCCCGCCTCGCCCACGAGGATGCCGCCGCCTGACCGAGAGCTGTTGTCTCCTGACCACGTCGGACGGAAACCGCCTGCGAACGAGGGCGCGGGCTGCCCGGATGACCATGTGCCGGACCGTGTGCCGGTGGTTCAGCGGCGGCTGCCGCTGAGGTACGCGGAGACGACGACGTTCGCCGTGTAGGTGCGGCTCTTCTTGTCGAAGGTCCCGCCGCAGGTGACCAGGCGGAGTTCGGCGCGGCCCGACTGCCGTACGCCGTAGGCCTGTCCGGCGTCGAAGTCGTCGCGGCGGAGGACCCGCACGTCGTCCACGGTGAACTCGGCGACGGTGCCGTCGTCGCGGGCCACGCGGATCAGCTCGCCGAGCCCGAGGGTGCTGAGCTTGTAGAAGACGGCGGGGCGGCTCTCGGTGTCGACGTGTCCGACGAACAGCGCGGTCCCGGGTGCGCCGGGCCGGGTTCCGGCGGCGTACCAGCCGACGACGCCCGGCTGGTCGAAGGAGGGCGGGTCGATCGCCCCGTCGACGTCGAGGCCGCGTGCCACGACCGGGGCCTGCACCCCCATCGCGGGGATGTCGAGCCGCTGGGGGCGCGCGCCCTTCAACGGTTCTACGGCGGGCGGGAGTTCGGCCTGCGCCGGCCTGCCGACGGCGGCCACGTCACCGGTGGTCGGCGCCGCCATGCCCTGCCGTACGTCGGTGACCTCGCGGCCCCAGAGCCACAGGCCGAGCAGCAGTACGGCCCAGGCGACACCGGTGGTGAACCGGCCGGCGCTCGTACCGCCGCCGCTCTCGCCGATGTCGGAGTAGTCCTGACCGGACACGGCGACCCCTTACTTCGTGCCCCGGCCCCGGCGGGCGCCGCGCACCACGACGACCGAGGCCGCGACACCGGCGAGGACCAGGCCGATCACCGCCTGCCGGGCGCCGGGCCCGGTGTTGCGGGAGTCCATGGAGTTGACGCCGTCCGCCGAGGCGGCGGCGTCCGCGGAGGCCACCGGGTGCGCAGCGAGCAGCGCGGCCGCTCCGCCGCCGCCCGCGCGGACGGGGGCGACCGGGGAGGCGGGCGCCGAGGGCCGCCCGGTGGGCCGGGCGGAGGCGGAG
>NZ_LIRK01000590.1 GCF_001419765.1 Streptomyces torulosus | reverse complement strand
CGTCGAGGGTGCACAGGCCGTGGACGGGGACCCCGAGGGCGAGGCCGAAGGTGTCGGCGGTCATCAGGCCGACGCGGAGCCCGGTGTAGGGGCCGGGCCCGGTGCCCACGACGATCGCGGTGACGGCGTCGAGGCGGGCGCCCGCCTCGGCGAGGACCCGGTCGACGGCGGGCAGCAGCAGTTCCCCATGGCGACGGGCGTCCACCTGGCTCGACGCGGCGACGACATCCGTCCCGTCGTGCAGCGCGACGGTGACGGCGGGGGTGGCGGTATCCAGAGCGAGCAAGAGCACGCAAACAGCCTACGGCGCTTCGGCCCGGGCCACGGCCGACCCGGTGCACCGTCCCTCTGCTGCTACCGTCACAGCACAGACGTACATCAAGGGCGTACGTGCGTACGAGAGGTGGGCGCAGAAGGTGGCCAGCAGCAGCTCGGGATTCGTGGCCGGGCTCACGGCGGCGGCGATCGCCGCAGTCGGTTTCCTCACCTACCAGGCGTCGGCCAGCGCGCCGGACGACCTCGGCAAGCCGTCCTCCTCGAAGACACCGGCGGCCAAGAAGTCCAAGGCCCCCGCCGGCAAGGAGAAGGACGACGACCTCCTCCTGCCCAAGGGTTCGGGCACCGGCGAGCGCGTCGTCTACTCCCTGGACGAGGACCGCGTCTGGCTGGTCGGCGCGAACGAGAAGGTCACCCGCACCTTCGAGGTCACGCCCAGCGCGGTGGACCCCACCCCCGCCAGCTACACGGTCACGTCCCGCTCCGCCGCCATCACCGGCTCCGACGGCACCCCCATCGAACACGTCGTCCGCTTCGCCTCGATCGACGGCGTGGTCATCGGCTTCAGCGCGGCGGTGGACGGCTCCACCCCCCAGCCCGACCCCGCCGTCAAGACGGGCGGCATCCGAGAGTCCCGCAAGGACGGCAAGGCGATGTGGCAGTTCGCGGGCATCGGCACGAAGGTGGTCGTGGTCAAGTAGCGGGAGAGGGCGTCTGCATGGTCACCGCCAAAGGGAACCGCCGGTTCTTTTAGGGGCGCGGGGAACTGCGCGCCAAGCCCCCACCCACCCGCAGCCGCGACACGGCCCAGGACACCCCTCCCGGCGCGCAACCTCTAGGCAGCCCGGGGGTGCCGCCGCTCCACCGCCCGCCGTTCCTCCCCCCGAACCGGCGGAGCCGCCGGCGTGGACACCACCTTCGCCGCCGCACAGCTGGCCAACAGATCCCGCATCGACACCCCGGCAACCCCGGAGGCCGCACCGGACGCCGCCCCGGAGCCCGCTCCGGACGGCCGCCCATCCCGCCGCTCCGAACCCTGCATGGACGCCTCCTGGTGCCACCGGCGAACCAAGTTAGGTAGACCTAACCAAGGACTGGTTACCATGTGACCACGCCGGAAGCGCCAAAGCAACTTTTTGCCGACACCTTGTCGGAACCGACACAAGAGGCGACCGCCCCACGACAAATCAGGCGCCGCCCCGCTCAGGCCGACAGGCCGACAGGCCGACAGGCCCAGCCGTGGGCCACAGTCCTCCCGGCCTCAGGCCGACAGGACTCCCAGCTCGACGGAGGCCCACCGCTCCCCGAGCCCGGTGACGGTCACGTGCCGCACCTCGTCGGTGGTGTCGCCGACCGCCCGGTGGATGACGACATGGAGCCGGTCGTCGGTCAGCTCCTCGACCTTCCCCTCGCCCCACTCCACCACGATCACCGAATCCGGCAGCGAGACGTCGAGATCGAGGTCCTCCATCTCGTCCAGCCCTCCGCCCAGGCGATACGCGTCGACGTGGACGAGCGGCGGCCCCTCCCCCAGCGCGGGATGCACGCGCGCGATGACGAACGTCGGCGAGGTGACGGCTCCGCGCACCCCGAGCCCTTCCCCGAGCCCCCGGGTCAGGGTCGTCTTCCCGGCGCCCAGCTCCCCGTTGAGCATGACGAGATCACCCGGACGCAGCAGTTTGGCCAGCCGACGGCCCAACTCCAGCATCTGCTCGGGAGACTGCACGACGGCCTCGTAGGACGTCACGGACGACGAAGGCGACGAGGGTGAAGAGGGGACGACCCCGGGCTCACCCGGGACGTACCGTGCTGCTGGCGCTTCCATAACCACTTACGGTAGCCCCCATCGGCACGGCACCCGCCCGGGTCAGCAGGTCGGCGAGCCGGTCGGTGACCACCTCGGGGTGCTCCAGCATCACCAGGTGCCCGGCGTCCGGCACGAGCACCAGCTCCGCGTCCGGCAGCAGATCGGCGATCGCCTCGCTGTGCTCGCTCGGCGTGACGAGGTCCTTGACCCCGGCCAGCACGAGCACCGGCAGCTCGGCGAACGCCGAGAGCGCCTCCGTCTTGTCGTGCTCGGTGAACGCAGGGTAGAACTCCGCGACGACGTCGATCGGGGTGCCCTCGATCATCCGCTCGGCGAACCGCGCGACCGCCGGGTCGACGTCCCGCGACGCGAACGAGTACCGCTTGATGATCCCGGCGAACAGATCGGCGGTCGCCCGCCGCCCCCGCTCCACCAGCGCGGCCTGCTGCCCGAGCGCCCTGAGCACCCCCGGCAGCACCCGCCGCACCGCGTTGACGCCCGCGACGGGCAGCCCGAAGTTGACCTCGCCGAGCCGCCCCGACGACGTACCGACCAGGGCGACGGCGACGACCCGCTCGCGGATCAGATCGGGGTAGTGGGCGGCGAGGGCCATGACGGTCATCCCGCCCATGGAGTGCCCGACGAGCACGATGGGCCCCTCGGGTACGGCCGCGTCGATCACGGCCTTGAGATCGCGCCCGAGCTGGTCGATGGTGACCGGCGCGCCGTCGACGGCCTGGGCCCGTCCGGAGCGGCCGTGGCTGCGCTGGTCCCAGTGCACGGTCCGTACGACACCGCGCAGCGCGGCCCGCTGGAAGTGCCAGGAGTCCTGGTTGAGGCAGTAGCCGTGGCTGAAGACGACGGTGACGGGGGCGGGGGACTTACGGCCGAAGAGGCGGCGTCTGCGGGGCGCGAGGCCGGCCTCGGGCTCGATGTCGTCGACCTCGTAGTACAGCTCGGTGCCGTCGTCCGCGTACGCCTTGCCGGGGGTGCCGCGCAGCGTCCCGTACGGGCCCGTGGAGTCGAGCGCGAGCCGGGCCTTCCTGCGCATGCCGCGGCCCACGGTGAGCCGCTCTATGGCGACACCGGCGGCCGCGCCCGCGGCGACCACACCTATCGCCGCCCCCGCGACGCCGGCCCTGCGCCAGGTCCCGCCGGCGGCGGCGGACGCGGCTGTGGCGGCCGCGCTCGCGACGGCCTCCACGGCCTCCGCGCTGCTCTCGCTCACATCCCGCTCCTCTTCGCCGGCCCTCGGGCCCTAGCCGCTCCGCACACCCGTACGGAGTTTCCCGTCTCGTTCGTCTTTCACTTACTCGTGGTGTACTCGCACTTACTCGTGTTGTACTCGCGTCGACGCGGGCGCGTTCACACCTGCGGGGCAGCTCACACGCTCACCCGTTCGTGGGTACGGGTTTCCTCACGCCTGCTCACCCGTGTTGACGTAGACGCGCGGGACACGGGTTCCGATGCGGGTCACGATCTCGTACCCGATGGTTCCGGCCGCCTTCGCCCAGTCCTCGGCGGTCGGTTCGCCGTCGTCGCCGGCGCCGAACAGCACCACCTCGTCGCCCACGGCGGGTTCGTCCCCGCCGAGGTCGACGACGAACTGGTCCATCGCGACCCGGCCCGCGACCGTCCGCCACTTCCCGCCGACGAGGACGGGCCCGGTGCCGGAGGCGTGCCGGGGGATGCCGTCCGCATAGCCGACGGGGACGAGGCCGAGCGTCGTGGCGCCCGGGGTGACGTAGTGGTGCCCGTAGCTGACGCCGTGCCCCCCGGGCACATGCTTGACCAGGGCGAGCGAGGCGCTGAGCCGCATCACGGGACGCAGCCCGAGGTCGGCCGAACTGCCCAGCTCCGGGCTGGGCGAGATGCCGTAGAGGGCGATGCCCGCCCGGACGAGGTCGAAGTGGCTCTCCGGGAGGGTGAGCGTGGCGGGCGAGTTGGCGATGTGCCGCACCTCGGGCCGTACGCCCTGGCCCTCCGCGTACGTCACCATCTCGCGGAAGAGGCCGAGCTGCGCGGCGATGGACGGGTGCCCCGGCTCGTCGGCGCACGCGAGGTGCGACCAGATCCCGGTGACGGTGACGAGCCCCTCGGCCTCGGCGGCCAGCGCCTCGGTGACCAGCTCCGCCCAGTCCTCCGGCTGGCAGCCGTTGCGCCCGAGCCCCGTGTCGGCCTTGAGCTGCACACGCGCGCGTGCACCCACCGCGCGGGCGGCGTCGGTGACCTCCCTCAGCGCCCACAGACCGCTGACCGACACGTCGAGGTCGGCCTCGATCGCCTCCCGCCACGGTCCGCCCGGCGCCCAGAGCCAGCACATGATGCGCCCCGGCAGCCCCGCAGCGCGGAGCGCCAGCGCCTCCTCGGGCGTGGCCGTACCCAGCCAGGCGGCCCCCGCCTCGATCGCGGCCCGCGCACACCGCACCGCCCCGTGGCCGTACGCGTCGGACTTGACGACGGCCATCAGGGCAGCACCCGGCGCCAGCGCGCGCAAGGTCCGCACGTTGGCCCGCAGGGCATCCAGATCGATCTCGGCGCGGGCCCGCAGGGGCGCGGTCCGCGAAGGCGCTGTCTCACTCATGTCAGCCCCAGTGTCTCAGAGCCCGGGGACACCCCTCCGGCGCCCCATGCACGGGGCTCACTTACCCGCCCGCCGCCCCCACACGAACACCCGGTCCTTGGTCTTCAGCACCCCCCACAGGGTCCGCGCGTCCGCCAGCTTCAGATTCACGCACCCCATGGACCCGATCTCCGTGTAGATGGACCCGTACACGGCGTGGAACGCCTGCCCCCCGCTGAAGAACTGCGCGTACGGCATCGGTTGGTGATACAGCGTCGACCAGTGGTTCTTGTGCTTCCAGTACACCGTGTGCCAGCCCGCGCGGGTCGGGTACTGCCGCCGCCCGCTGCGGATCGGCGCCGGCCCGAACACCACCTTCTTGCCCTTCTGCACCCAGGTCAGCTGCCGCGTCAGGTCCACGCACGCCACCCGGTACGTGCGGACCGGGCACTTCCCCGCCGCGTTGGGGTTCTTGCGGGCCGAAAGGAGCTGCATCCGCGCCCAGGTCACCGGCCCGGCGAAACCGATCGCCGGCTTGATGCCCTCCTTGATCTGGAACGCGCGGATGGCGAGGCAGTCCGCCCGCGACTGCTTCGCGTCCGCGTTCTTCCGCTTGAGCCACCGCTCGACCTGCTTCTGGTACGGCCC
>NZ_LIRK01000059.1 GCF_001419765.1 Streptomyces torulosus | reverse complement strand
CCCCGCGGGCCACGCCGGTCGCGCTCACCGCGGGCGCGGCGCTGACCGCGCTGGCCGCGATCGCCACGGTCGGCAACGCGCTGAGCTTCACGACGGTGACGGCGGGCGCGGGCCTGCTCGCGGGGATGGCGACGGCGCGGCCCCTCGCGGACGAGGAGGACGGCGTCGGCGTAGCCGGCCGTGACGCGGGCGGAGGATGAGCCCACGAGGGACCCCGCGGGATGCCGCCGACGACGGCCCCGAAGACCCCGACGCCCCCGAAGACCCCGGCGCCCCTGACGACGTCAGCGTGCGGCGTCCGACGCCTTGGGCCTGAGCCGGGACCGGATGACGCGTACGGCCGTCTCGGCGTGGTCGACGGTGATGGTGAACGTGTGTCCGTCCAGGAGACGCAGCACCACGGCCTCGCCTCTGCGTACGACGACGGCGGTGCCCTTCTCGGGGCGCCAGCGGTAGCCCCAGCCGCCCCACTGGTGGGGAGTGACGCAGGGGGCGAAGTCCACGTCGGTGACCTGGGAGAGGGGGATGCGGCGGCGCGGTACGCCGATGTGGCCGCAGCGCACCTCCAGGCATTCCCCGTCGACCCTCACGGAGACGTGCACGAACGCGAGCGTCCCGAACAGGACGAGCAGCCCGGCCGCGATGCAGCCGACGACCGACATGACGAGCGGGGCCGTACCGGACGTCCACGCGGAGTCGACCGCGAGTTCGATGCCCAGCGCCATGAAGGCGGCGCCGCCCAGCGCCAGGAGCCACTGGGCGCGATTGGTCGCGCGACCGGTCCAGACCTCGGAGGTGAGGGCTTCGGGGCTGCCCGGCTCGCCGTGGGGATGGTCCCTCATGCCTCTGAGCGTACTCAGGTTCCGCTGCGCAGGCACCTGGTCGCGGAACGTTACTGCTCGGGCTGGGCCGCGAGCGCGGCCCCGACCGCCTGGAGCAGCCTGCCCTCCTCGTAGGCGAGGGCAGGCGCCGGCAGCGCGCCCTCGCGTCCGCTGAGGAGGACCGTCAGGCCGGCCTCGGTCCACTCGGCGTCGGGGGCCGGGAGCTCACCGATCCGGCGCAGCGCCTGGGCGGCCACCGCGCCGGCGGAGCCGTGCAGGACGAGGGGCGGCTGTCCCGGCTTCTGGACGGCCGCGCGAATGCGCTCGGCGACCAGTTCGTAGTGGGTGCAGCCCAGGACGACGGTCGTCACGTCGTCGGGGGTGAGGGCGGCGGCCGCGGCGATCGCGGCGTCGACGGCCGCGTCGTCGGCGTGCTCGACGGCCTCGGCGAGCCCCCAGCAGGGCACCTCGCTGAGCGGCACGCCGTCGGCGAACTCCTCGATCAGTCCGCGCTGGTAGGGGCTGCCGGTGGTGGCGGGCGTCGCCCAGATGGTGAAGGGGCCACCGCCGGCCGCGGCGGGCTTGATCGCCGGGACGGTGCCGATGACCGGCAGCTCCGGTTCGAGGAGGGCGCGCAGGGCGGGCAGGGCGTGCACGGACGCCGTGTTGCAGCCGACGATCAGGGCGTCCGGCCGGTGCGCGGCCGCCGCCTCGGCGACCGCGAGGGCGCGTCGCGTCAGGTCCTCCGGGGTCCGCGGTCCCCAGGGCATGCCGTCGGGGTCGGACGAGATCACGAGATGCGCGTCGGGGCGCAGTCGCCGCACCGCGGCGGCGGCGGGCAGCAGACCGATACCGGAGTCCATGAGCGCGATCTTCACCCGGCCACGATAGACGATTGCCTCGGCGGGGCCGTCGGCGTGGGGCAGACTGCCGACGTGAGCGCCATCGCGTGGATCGCCGCCGGATCACTCGCCGCCTGGCTGTGGCTGCTGCTCGGCCAGGGCTTCTTCTGGCGCACGGATGTACGACTACCACCCCGCCGGGACCCTGACGACTGGCCTTACGTCTGTGTCGTCGTCCCCGCGCGCGACGAGGCCGCCGTCCTGCCGGAGAGCCTGCCGTCGCTGCTGGCCCAGGACTACCCCGGCCGCGCCGAGGTCTTCCTGGTGGACGACGGCAGCACCGACGACACCGGCGAGCTCGCCCGCGCGCTGGCCCTGCGCCACGGTGGCCTGCCGCTCACGGTCACCTCGCCCGGGGAGCCGCCCGCGGGCTGGACGGGCAAGCTGTGGGCCGTACGGCACGGGATCGGGCTGGCACGCGCGCGTGCTCCCGAGTACCTGCTGCTGACGGACGCGGACATCGCGCACCGGCCGGACAGCCTGCGCGCGCTGGTGGCGGCGGCGCGCACCGGCGGCTTCGACCTGGTGTCGCAGATGGCGCGGCTGCGGGCGGAGAGCCTGTGGGAGCGGCTTGTGGTACCCGCCTTCGTCTACTTCTTCGCCCAGCTGTACCCGTTCCGCCGGATCGGAGTGCGAGG
The DNA here is from genome assembly GCF_001419765.1 of Streptomyces torulosus. Lineage (GTDB taxonomy): Bacteria > Actinomycetota > Actinomycetes > Streptomycetales > Streptomycetaceae > Streptomyces > Streptomyces torulosus. The sequence goes on along the minus strand of NZ_LIRK01000059.1, from coordinate 8,979 downwards.
CTCGCGCACGGCGGCCGCCGCGGGTGGCTGTGTGCTGCTGCGGACGGAGGCCGCCGAGCGGGCCCGGATCCCGGACGCGATCCGGCAGGCCGTCATCGACGACGTGGCCCTCGCCCGGGCGGTCAAGGGCAGCGGCGGCCACATCTGGCTGGGGCTCGCGGAACGGGTGGACAGCGTGCGGCCCTATCCGCGGCTGGGCGACCTGTGGCGGATGGTCTCCCGCAGCGCCTACGCCCAGCTGCGCCACAACCCCCTGCTGCTCGCGGGCACGGTCCTCGGTCTGCTGCTGGTCTACGGGGTGCCGCCCGCCGCGCTCCTGCTGGGGCTCGCGACGGGCGACCTGCCGACGGCGTGGGCCGGCGGGCTCGCCTGGGCCCTGATGGCGGCGACGTACCTGCCGATGCTGCGCCACTACCGGCAGCCGCTGTGGCTCGCTCCCCTGCTGCCGTTCACCTCGGTCCTCTATCTCCTGATGACCGTCGACTCCGCCGTGCAGCACTACCGGGGGCGCGGCGCGGCCTGGAAGGGCCGCACCTACGCCCGCCCGGAGACGGCCCCCGAGGAGAGCTAGTGCTGTGACCGGANNCGGCACCTCGCGGCGTTGTCGCATGACCCGAGTACATCCAGTACACGGGTCATGCTCCGCCTTGCGAGGCACCGCACCGGACTCCGCGAGCTTTCCGGCAAACCTTTCCGACCACAGCACTAGAGGCTCACACGGGGCGGCTACTTCCTGCCGGGTGTCCAGTTCATGCCCCACCCGTAGGCGTAGTCGACCGTGCGCTGGGGGCTGACGCCGCGCTCGGGGACCAGGTAGCGGGCCTCGCGCTGGACGATGAGGTCGCCGCCCTGGTTGGTGATGAGGGCGAGCGCGCAGACGGTGGAGGGGACGGTGCACTCGTCGAGGGAGAAGTCGACCGGCGCCCCGTGCTGGGGCTGGAGGGTGACCGTCGCATGGAGGTCGGCGAAGGAGCGGGCGCCCTCGTAGATGGTCACGAAGATGAGGATGCGCCGGAAGGCGTTCTTGTGGTCGAGGTTGATGGTGAGGTTCTCGCCGCTCGACACGGCCCCGGTGCGGTCGTCGCCGTCGAGGTGGATGAACGGCGGGCGGTGCAGCGCCCCGAAGGCGTTGCCGAGCGATTGGACGACGCCCTTGCTGCCGTCGGACAGTTCGAACAGGGCGCAGAGGTCGAGGTCGAGGTCGGCGTGCATGGCGACGGCCCGGCCCAGCTTGCTGCCCCACCCGGTGAACTGTTTGCGCACCTCCCAGTTGAGATTGACGCGCATGGCGCCGGAGGTGCCGCCCTGCTTGGTCAGGGAGACCGCCGGGGCCTCCTTGGTGAGCGTGACCTTGGTGAGGCGCACGGGGGCCGGCGGTCTCCCTGGGCGGGGCCGGAGGTGCGGGCGGCGCGGTCGTCACCGGCGGCGGCACGGTGACGGGCGGGGAGACGGGCGCCTGCGGGGAGACGAGCGTGGGAGGAGACATCGGGGACACGGGCGCCTGCGGGGCGGCGGCGTGCTGGGGTTCGTCCACGGTGATGCCGAAGTCGGTGGCCAGTCCTTCGAGGCCGCTGCTGTAGCCCTGGCCGACGGCACGGAACTTCCAGGCGCCCTGTCGACGGTAGAACTCGCCGAGCACGAAGGCCGTCTCGACACCGGCGTCCGCGCTGTCGAAGCGCGCGACCTCGGTGCCCGCCCGCTCGTCGAGCACGCGGATGTACAGACCGGGCACCTGCCCGAACGTTCCTCCGTCGGCGGACGCCGCCAGCACCACCGTCTCGACGGCGGGCTCCACGCGCGTGAGGTCGACGTGCAGGGAGTCGGTCACCTGTCCGCCGATGTCCTGTTTGCCACCGTGCCGGACGGCGCCGGAGGAGTGCGCGGGCTGGTTGTAGAAGACGAAGTCCGCGTCGGTGCGGACCTTCCCCCCGGTCAGCAGCAGCGCCGACGCGTCGGCGTCCGGCACACCCGGTCCGGAGCGCCAGCCCAATTCCACGCGTAGCGCGGCCGTCGGCACCGCGACGTTCGATCCTTTCGGCATTGTCATGTCCGCCCCCATCAGAAGGTCACCCGCAAGGGTCATCGCCAGGCCGCGTCCCACGCAGTCCGTCCGAACCGTCCGGCCCGCTTGTCGGCGCCAAACCTATTCCCCCGGCGCCCGAACCCCCAGAACCCGTACCGAAAGATCACTGGCCAACCCTTGGTAACCCGCTCGGAACTCGGGCTTTACACGATCACAGCCCTTTTCGCTGCCCTATTTCGCCGAGTTCGCTCGCATTGGGGATCCAGCGTCACGGCGGACACGGAAAACAACCCTCTTATCGGTCTCCCCAACCAGCACATCGTGGGCTTAACTTATGTGCCATGACCTCCCCCCGCTCCACCTACGGCGGCGGTTACTACTCCGCCTCGTCCTTCGCGGACACCCCGATCTACGACTCTCTCGTCGCCGAGCGGGGAACCCCTCAGATCGCGCCGATCCGAGTCCCGGCCGCGTACGACACACCGGGCAGCAACCTGCCCGCGCTCCCGTCGGCGCTCCCCGCGCTGCCGGCGGGTCCCTCCCAGCCCTCGCCCGCGTACGGTTATCCGCAGGCCCAGCAGCCGTCGCCGCTGCAGCAGGCGCCGACCGCGTACATCCCGCAGCAGGCCGCGGGTCCGCGTGGCTACCCCGGCGCCCAGCCGCCGCAGCAGCAGCGCCCCATGGGCCCCGGCACGGGCTACGAGGCCATGCGCCCCGCCGCCCCGCGCCCGGCACCCACGGCCCCGTACCAGCAGGATCCGTACAACGGCCAGCAGTACCGCGGGTACTGAGCCGCGGTACCGAGCCGACTGAAACATTCCGCGTGGGGTGGTCACCGCCGTTTGGCAGGATGGCCCCATGGGGAATCCGTCACTGCACTCGATCCACGTCCACCCGCTGAAGGCGGCCCGGGGCTTCGCTCCCGAGGAGGCCGTCGTGGAGCCCTGGGGTCTGGCGGGTGACCGTCGCTGGGTGCTGGTCGACGACTCGGGCAAGGTCATCACACAACGTCCGCATCCGCGCATGGCGTTGGCCGCCGCCGGGCTGGAGCCCGGCGGCGGCGTCGTGCTGTCCGCACCCGGCCGCGAGCCGCTCACCGTCGCCGCACCCGGGCCGGCCCCGACGGTCACGGTGGAGATCTGGCAGGACAAGGTGGAGGCGGTCCCGGCCGACGCGGCCGCGCACGCCTGGTTCAGCGACTACCTGGGCGTCCCCGTACGCCTGGTCCACCTGGACGACCCCGCGACCCGCCGCCCCGTCGACCCCGAGTTCGCCCGCCCCGGCGAGACGGTCAGCTTCGCCGACGGCTACCCGCTGCTGCTCACCACCCTCGGCTCGCTCGACGCGCTCAACTCCCTGATCGCCCACGGCGACCACCCCGAGGAGGGCCCGCTGCCCATGAGCCGCTTCCGGCCGAACGTCGTGGTGGACGGCACGGAAGGGTGGGCCGAGGACGGCTGGCGGCGCGTCGCCATCGGCGAGGTCACCTTCCGGGTCGCCAAGATGTGCGGGCGGTGCGTGGTGACCACCACCGACCAGGACACCGCCCAGCGGGGCCGGGAGCCGCTGCGGACCCTCGCGCGGCACCGACGGTTCGGGGACAAGCTGGTCTTCGGGCAGAACCTCGTTCCGGAATCCGGCGGCACGGTGCGGATCGGCGATCCGGTGCGCGTGCTCGAATAGCCTTGTGCATAAGGGGTGTTCGGGTCGTGGCGATCCCCGCGTACGCATGGGAGTACCATCCACCTTGAAAATTCAACATCCTGGATTCGGTCGGCGGTCGGGAACACAGGTACCCGGCCCGGCCGTTGGGCCTTTGTGAGAAGTTCATGAGAAGGCCGGTCGGAGAGGTGATTTCGCTCTCTCTTCACCGGTACCGCGCGTGGGCGTCCCCGCTGGGGGTTATCACGGACGCGGAAGGGGGCGTGGGACAGTGCGGGCAATCGGCGGGCTGGGGGCATTCGGCGGGCTGTGGCGTTGGCGCCACAATCCCCTGCGCCGGACGACCGATCTCGTCGAGGCGTGGCTGGCGTTCGCGGCCCTCACGCTGATCCTCGTCGCCGCCCCCCTCGTCGGCGCCTTCGTCGGGACGGCCACCCAGGGTTCCTTGCAGCAGTCCGTGCGGGACCAGCGGGCGGCCCGGCACCTGGTGACGGCCACCGTCGTCAAGCGGGTCGCCGGCTCCCCGTTCGACCCCGACCCCGAGACGTCGACCTCCCGCGACCGGCACAGCCGCGTGGTCGCCGACTGGACCGGCCCCGACGGCACCGACCGCCACGGCACGGTCCTGTCGGGCCTCAAGGACCCGCGGCCAGGGGACCGCTTCGCGCTGTGGACGGACGCCCAGGGCCGCACGGTCGGCCGGCCGCTCGACAGCGCGACCGCGACGACCCACGCGGTCCTGGCCGGATTCGGTGCGACCGTCCTGGCCGCGGGCTTCATCGAGGGCTGCAGACGACTGATCGTCTGGCGCATGATCCGCCACCGGTACATCCGTTGGGACCAGGCATGGGACAAGGCGGGGCCGGACTGGGGCAGGACGGGCACGGGCAGCTGACGGCCTTCCCACTCCGGTCAACTCGCCCTGCCCGCGCACGCTACGGTGGACCGACCAGCCGAACTGTTCGGCATCGACCCGCGTTCCACGAGGTGGGGGCACAGCAACGCCATGGCACAGGGCACGGTCCAGGTGACGCACACCGGTACATCGCGGTGGCGGCGCCGCACGGGTGAGTACACATCGCTCGCCGCGGCCCTGGAGGCCGCGAGCGACGGCGATGTGCTCATCGTCGCTCCCGGCACGTACCGGGAGAACCTCGTCGTGCAGCGCGGGGTCACGCTGCGCGGCCCCGAGGGATCGCCCGGCTCGGTCCGCATCGCGCCCGTGGACGGCGTGCCGCTCACGGTGTCCGCCTCGGCCGTGGTGCAGGACCTGCACGTGGAGGGCCAGGACGCGGCCGCGCCGGCGCTGCTCGTCGAGGACGGCACGCCCGAGCTGATGGACCTCAGAATCGTGACCCGCTCCGCGGTCGGCATCGAGGTGCGCGGCACCGCCCGCCCGACGGTGCGACGGTGTACGGTCGACAACCCCGCCGGGATCGGCATCGCCGTCGTCGACGGCGGGGGCGGGGTGTTCGAGGAGTGCGAGGTCGTCGCGGCCGGACAGGCCGGTGTCGCGGTGCGCGGCGGCGGCCATCCGCGGCTCGACCGGTGTCGGGTGCACCATGCCTCGGGCTCGGGCCTGACGGCGACGGGCGAGAACTCCGCGCTGGAGGCCGTCGGTTGCGAGATCTACGAGGTCCGGGGCAGCGGAGTCCAGATCACCGGGCGGGCCACCGCCCATCTCACCGACTGCGATGTGCACCGTACGACCGCGGACGGCGTCACGCTCGACACGGACGCCGTGCTCACCCTGGCGGACTGCCGCATCCACGACATCCCGGAGAACGCGGTGGATCTGCGTTCCCGCTCCGTGCTCACCCTGACCCGCACCACGGTGCGCCAGTTCGGGCGCAACGGACTGTCGGTGTGGGACCCGGGCACCCGCGTGGACGCCAACCAGTGCGAGATCTTCGACAGCACGGGCGACTATCCGGCCGTCTGGGTCAGCGACGGCGCCACGGCGGTCCTGGAGTCCTGCCGGGTCCACGACGTGCCGGACGCCCTGTTCGTCCTGGACCGGGGGTCGCGCGCGGACGTCGTGGACAGCGATCTGTCGCAGGTGCGGAACACGGCGGTGTCGGTGAGCGACGGCGCGACCGCGCAGCTCGACGACTGCCGGATCCGGGACGCGGCGACGGGCGCCTGGTTCCGCGACCACGGCAGCGGCGGCACCCTCAACGGCTGCACCCTGGACGGCACGCAGACCGGAGTGATCGTCACCAAGGGCGCGGACCCCACCATCGAGCGCTGCACGGTCACCTCGCCCGCCGAGGCGGGCTTCTACGTCTCGGCCGAGGGCCGCGGCAGCTTCCTCAACTGCCGGGTCACCGGCAGCGGGGGCTACGGCTTCCACATCATCGACGGCTGCCGCGCGACCCTGCGGAAGTGCCGTACGGAGCGCTGCGCGCGCGGCGGTTACGAGTTCGCGGAGGGCGGCCCCGGCTCCTCCGGCGGCGGGCCCGTGGTCGAGGACTGCGCCAGCGACGAGAGCGGCGGCGTGCGGCCCCCGGTCGCGCACGAGACGGCGACGCAGACCGCTCCCCGCTCCCCCGGCCTGCTGGGCTCCATCCCCGGCCAGCGCACCGTCGAACCGCAGCCGCCGGCGGTCACCGCGCCCGCCGCGGAGCCCGAGCAGTCGGCCCGCACGTCGAAGGCCGTGCTCGGCGAACTGGACGCGCTGGTCGGCCTGGACAGCGTCAAGCGCGAGGTGCGGGCCCTCACGGACATGATCGAGGTGGGCCGCCGCCGCCAACAGGCCGGTCTGAAGGCCGCCTCCGTCAAACGGCACCTCGTCTTCACCGGCTCCCCCGGCACCGGAAAGACCACGGTCGCCCGTCTCTACGGCGAGATCCTGGCGTCCCTCGGTGTCCTGGACAAGGGCCATCTCGTCGAGGTGTCCCGTGTGGACCTGGTCGGCGAGCACATCGGGTCCACCGCCATCCGCACCCAGGAGGCCTTCGAACGGGCCCGCGGCGGGGTGCTGTTCATCGACGAGGCGTACGCGCTGTCCCCCGAGGACTCCGGGCGGGACTTCGGCAAGGAGGCCATCGACACGCTGGTGAAGCTGATGGAGGACCACCGGGACGCGGTGGTGGTGATCGTCGCCGGCTACACGACCGAGATGGAGCGCTTCCTCACCGTCAACCCCGGTGTGGCGTCCCGCTTCTCCCGCACGATCACCTTCGACGACTACGTGCCCGAGGAGTTGCTGCGGATCGTCGAGCAGCAGGCCGAGGAGCACGAGTACCGGCTGGCGCCGGGCGCGGGCGAGGCCCTGCTGAAGTACTTCACGGCGATCCCCAAGGGCCCCGCCTTCGGCAACGGCCGTACCGCGCGGCAGACCTTCGAGGCGATGGTGGAGCGTCACGCGAGCCGGGTCGCCCAGGTCGACGAACCCAGCACCGACGACCTGACGTTGCTGTACGCGGAGGACCTCCCCGAGCTGCCGTGACGGCTCCCCCGACACGCGCCGCCGAGCCGTCGGGGCGCGGCCCCCTGGGGTGAGCCCCAGGGGGAGAACCCCACCACAGGTGTGCGGTAGGCCGGATGGGGCCGAGGGGCTCCGGCCGACAGCATGATCCCCATGACGCATCGCACTCGACGAGCCCTCGTCCTCGCCCTGTCCGTCTCGGCCGCCGCCACCACGCTGACCGCCCTCGCCGGCCCGGCGGCCGGCGCGCCCTCCGCCCCGTCCGCACTCACCTGGCGCCCCTGCGCGCACCCCGGCGGCCCCACCGACCAGGAGTGCGCCGACCTGCCCGTCCCGCTCGACTACCGCGACCCCGACGGCCCGCAGCTCAAGCTCGCCGTGTCCCGGCTGCGCGGTGAGCACCCGGAGGCACGGCGCGGCACGCTGCTGGTGATCCCGGGCGGACCGGGCGGCTCGGGCGTCCGGCGCCTGACCCAGCAGGGGAAGGCGCTGCGCGGGCAACTCGGCGGCGCGTACGACATCGTCAGCCTTGACCCGCGTGGTGTCGGCGGCAGCACACGGGCGAGCTGCGGTCTCCCCGCCGAGGACCGGCACCTGGTGACCCTGCGGTCCTGGCCCGCGCCCGACGGCGGCATCGGTGAGAACGTCGCACGGGCCCGGCGTACCGCCGAGGCGTGCGCGAGGAACGGCGGGGCCGTGCTGCGCAGCCTCACCACCGCCAACGAGGTACGCGACATCGACCGTTTCCGGCGCGCCCTGGGCGAGGAGCGGCTGTCGGCGTACGGGGTGTCGTACGGGACGTACGTGGGTGCCGTCTACGCGCAGAAGTACCCGGAGCGGACCGATCGTTGGGTGATGGACAGCAACGACGACCCCGATCCGCGCCGGGTCGCGCGCCGCTGGCTGGAGAACATGGCGCGGGGTGCGGAGGACCGGTTCCCGGACTTCGCCGCCTGGGCCGCCGACCCGGCCCGCGCGCCGGAGGGCCTGCGGCTCGCCGGGCGCCCGGAGGACGTACGGCCGCTGTTCCTGGCCCTGGCGGCCGAACTGGACCGTGCGCCGCGGGAGACGACCACCCGGGGCGTGCCGCTCACGGGCAACCGGCTGCGTCAGGCGATGCAGCTCGCCCTCTACAACGACGCGTCCTTCGACGATCTGGCCCTGCTGATACGGCAGGCCGGTGACCCGAAGGCGACGCCGGTCCTGCCGCCCGACCTGGCCGGGCCACTGAGCGACGAGGACGCGGCGACCGTGATGGCGGTGATCTGCAACGACGTGCGCTGGCCGACATCGGTGGCGGCGCACGAGCGGGCGGTGGCCGAGCACCGCGTGCGGTATCCGCTCACGGCCGGCATGCCGGTGAACATCGGCCCGTGCTCCTTCTGGAAGGACCGGCCCGCGGAGAAGCCGACCCGGATCACCGACGACGGCCCGTCCAACATCCTGATGGTCCAGAACCGGCGGGACCCGGCCACGCCCCATGTCGGCGCGCTGCGGATGCGGGCGGCCCTCGGCGAGCGGGCGCGGCTCGTCACCGTGGAGCGCGGTGGCCACGGCGTCTACCTGGGGACGGGCAACGCGTGCGGCGACCGGGCGGTGACCACGTTCCTGCTCACGGGCCAGCGGCCCGAGCGTGACGTGACCTGCCCCGACGCCTAGGCGGGGCGCGTCCTGACGGCATGCGGCCCCGGCCCTCGACCCTGACCGGGCTCGGCCTCGGGCCGTCGGCCGGGGCCGTCGTGCGCTAGTGCTGTGGCCGGAAAGGTTTGCCGGAAAGCTCGCGGCGTCCGGTGCGGTGCCTCGCAAGGCGGAGCATGACCCGTGTACTGGATGTACTCGGGTCGTGCGACAACGCCGCGAGGTG
>NZ_LIRK01000589.1 GCF_001419765.1 Streptomyces torulosus | reverse complement strand
GCCACCAGGGCTGCCGGCCCGGCACCTCCGCGCGGCCCGCCATCGGCATGGCGCAACGCCCGCAGAAGTGCCGGTCGGGCCGGCAGCCCTGGTGGCGGCGGATGCTCAACCCCGGTGGCGTGGAGGCCCCGTGGGCGGGTGACCGCCCACGGCTGCGGCGCGGCTTCGGCCGGGTCCTCAACTGGGTCGTCGGCGCCCTGGTGCTCGCCCTGATCGTCACCCTCGCGTTCCACGCCGACGACGCCGTCCAGGCGACCCGGGACCACTTCGCCAAGCGCGCCCCCATCGGCCCGGACCGGGTCAAGGCGTCCCGCTCGTACCCGGACCACGGCGCCCGGCTCGCCTTCGACCAGCTGAACAACACCTGGTGGGGGCCGGGTGTCACCCAGACCGGCGAAGGGGAGTGGCTGGAGGCCCGGTTCGACCATCCGACGCGGCTGCTGGACGTGGTCATCACGCCCGGTGTCTCGACCAAGGTGGACCAGCTCTCGCAGTCGGCCCGCCCGCACCGCATCGAGGCCGTGATCACCGCCGCCGACGGCTCGAAGAGCACCAGGATCATCAACCTGGACCAGGGGGCAGGCGGCCAGCGCCGCACGTTCCGCGTTGGCGAGGTCATCGCCGTCCGCTTCGTCCTGCGCTCCGCCTACGGCGCCGACGCCAAGAAGCAGGTGTCGATCGCCGAGATCGAGTTCTTCGGCCGTTCCAACAGCAACACCTGATCCGCCGGCCGGGCGGCCCCGTACCCCGTCGCGGGTGCCGCCCGGCTCGTGACCCCGTGCACGCGCCCTTCTACGCTGGACACTTCGAGTGCGCGGAAGGCGGGGTGGGACCGTGGCGAGACGACCGGACGGTGTCGAGGTCGTGGCGGCGGTGCGGCGGGTGTTCCGGGACGGGCTGCTGACCGGGAAGTCCGCGTTCGCACCGGAGTCGGCGGCCTGGACCGCCGCCACCGCCGCCGATCTGCGGGCCCGTTTCGTGGACCGGCCCGACGAGTCGTCGGACACCTTCGTGGTCAAACTGAGCCGTCAGCTCGCCGGTGCCCCCGCGGAGACGATCGTCCTCGCCGCCGAACTGCTGTTCGTGAACATGGCCCCGCTGGTGCCGGAGCAGATCGGTGTCGCGAAGAAGCTGCAGCTCATCCACGAGGTGCTGTCCTGGGCCGAGCCGGACGTGCCCGACTTCCTGCGCCACCTCGCCGTACCCCCCGACCTGGAACCCGCCCTGAAGGGCTTCCTCCACGGCGGTCAGGGCTTCCTCAACTACCGCTGGGCCCAGTTCCAGATCCTGGTCCTCCTCGTGGAGCGGCTGGCCGGGATGGAGCGCCCGGAGCGCGAGGCCCTCCTCGACGACCCCTGGCGCTTCCGTGACCTCTGCTTCGCCGTCCAGGACTCGGTGGGCCACAAGAAGGGCCGCGCCCAGATCCATGTCCTCCTGCACGCCCTGTTCCCGGACGCCTTCCAGCCCATCGCCAGCGCCCACCACAAGCACGAGATCGTCAAGGCGTTCGCGGACGAGATCCCCGGCCGCCCCACCGGCGACGACGACAAGGACCTGCTGGCGCTGAGCACGTTCCTCGCGAAACGGGACGGCGCCCCCGTCGACTTCTACGACGAGCCCTGGGTCGGCCGCTGGCGCAGGGGCGCCGTCGAGCACGAGCAGCGCGGCTGGCTGGTCCGCGGCTACAACGTGGACGGGCACGACTTCATCCCGGCGTGGATCCGCGACGGCTACTGCTCGGTCTCCTGGCGGGAGGTCCCGGAGATCCCCACGGGCGCCCCCAAACAGCAGGTGCAGCAGGCCGTCGCCGAAGCCCTGCCCGAGGCCAGTGCCCAAATGCGGGCGGCGGCCGCCTACCAGCTGCACGTCTTCCTGACCGTGATGCGGGAGGGCGACCTCGTCGTCACGGTCACCCCCGACGAGGTGCACGTCGGCACGGTCCTGGGCCCCGCGACGTACGACGCCTCCGACGGCCTCGACAACGCCCGCCGCCGGCCCGTGCGCTGGGCCACCGCCGAGCGGCCCCTCGTCCGCGCCGACCTCCCGGAGAAGGTGCAGGCCCGGTTGCCGCTGCCGCCGACGGTGTACGACATCAGCAGCGTGGCCGCCGAACTGGCGGAGCGCGCCGGCCTGGAGGACCAGGTCGACACGGGCCTCGAGAGCGTCGACGTCACCAAGCCGCTCGAACTGCCCGCCGTGACAAAGGAACTGGCCGACGAGCTGCTCATGCCCCTGGAGTGGCTGCGGGAGACCGCCGAACAGCTCCAGGAGCAGCGCCAGCTGGTCCTGCACGGCCCGCCCGGCACCGGCAAGACCCATCTGGCGCGCGCCCTGGCCAGGCATCTGGCGGGCCCGGACCGTGTGCAGCTCATCCAGTTCCACCCCTCCTACACCTACGAGGACTTCTTCGAGGGGTTCCGTCCCGTGCGGGGCGAGGGCGGCTCGGTGGTGTTCGACGTGGTGCCGGGCCCGTTCAAGCTGCTGGCCGAGCGGGCGCGCAACGACCCGGCCAACCCGTACGTGCTGGTCGTCGACGAGATCAACCGGGCCAACCTGGCGAAGGTGTTCGGCGAGCTGTACTTCCTGCTGGAGTACCGGGAGGAGCCGGTCACCACCCAGTACAGCCCGCACGACCCGTTCCATCTGCCGGGCAATCTGTTCCTCGTCGGCACGATGAACACGGCCGACCGATCGATCGCGCTGGTCGACGCGGCGATGCGCCGCCGCTTCGCCTTCCGCCGGCTCTCCCCGGAGCAGCCGCCGGTCCAGGGGCTGCTGGGCCGCTGGCTGCGGGCGCGCGGCCTGCCGGACACCGCGGCCCGGCTGCTGGACGAGCTGAACGCCCGCCTCGGCGACGCCGACCGCGCCATCGGCCCCTCGTACCTGATGAGACCCGGCGCGGCCCACGAGAAGGGCCTCGACCTCGTCTGGCGGACGCAGATCCTGCCGCTGCTGGAGGACCAGCTGTACGGCACGGGCGTGGACGTCGAGGCGGAGTACGGGCTGGACGCCCTGCGCGCGGCGCTCGAACCGTGAGCCCCCTGACGCTGTCCGTCGACGAGACCGGCCCCGGCACCGTGCGGGAGCTGACCGGGGACCAGGTCGCCGGGCTGCTCTCCGTACCCGGTCTGGTCCGGCTCTCCCCCGCGTCCGGGGGCCGCTGGCGGGTGGCCGGGAACCAGACGGTCGGCCTGGTGCGGCTGCGGACCCCGGACGCGGGGGAGAGCC
>NZ_LIRK01000588.1 GCF_001419765.1 Streptomyces torulosus | reverse complement strand
CCTCCGGCGCGGGGCCGTAGCGGGCGGGGAGTCGTCGCTCGCACCTCGCTCCTGCCAAAGCGAAGCGGCCTCCCGCGCCGGAGGCGATCTGTACCCGGGCGTCGCGGGGCGCGTAGACGAAGTCGGAGACTCCGGCGAACACGTCCTCGCGGCCCAGGATGTCGAACTCTGCGGTGCCGTCGCCGTCCGCTGCGCCCGGATCCTCCGATACGCGAACCGTACAGGCGCCGTTGAGGGACAGCACGATCCATTCGCTGTCCCCGGTGGTGAAGGTGTGCTCGCCGCCCGGCTCCAACTCCACGACGCGCAGGCTGCTGTGGGTCCAGCCGGCCTGCTCGGGGCCGATGTCGAGGGTGTACCCCCCGTGGGCGGTCGTCCCCTGGGGGACGTACAGCTCGGTCTTGTGTGTCATGCGGCCCTCACAGCAGTCCTACGGCGGTGTCCACGGCGGCGGTCACGTCGTCGTCCGCCGGGTAGAGCAACGAGCGGCCGACCACCAGGCCCTGGACGGTGGGCAGTTGCAGGGCGCCCCGCCACTTCTCGTACGCGCCCTCCTGGTCCTCGCCGACGTCGCCGCCGAGGAGGACGGCGGGCAGGGTCGAGGTCTCCATGACGCGGGCCATGTCGTCGGGGTTCTCGGTGACGGGCACCTTCAGCCAGGTGTACGCCGAGGTGCCGCCGAGTCCGGCGGCTATGGCGATCGACTTGGTGACCGCGTCGGCGGAGAGGTCGTTCCTGACCTTGCCGGTGACGGGGTCGCGGCGGCTGATGAACGGCTCGACGAAGACCGGGAGCCGCCGCTCGGCCATGGCGTCCACGGCGTGCGCGGTGGACTCCAGGGTGTCGAGGGAGCCCGGGTCGTCGTAGTCGACGCGCAGCAGCAGCTTGCCGGCGTCGAAACGGAACCGCTCGATGTCCTCGGGGCGGTGGCCGGTGAAACGGTCGTCCAGTTCGAAGGAGGCGCCCGCGAGTCCGCCGCGGTTCATCGAGCCCATGACGACCTTGCCGTCGAGGGCGCCGAGGAGGAGCAGGTCGTCGAGGATGTCGGCGGTGGCGAGCACCCCGTCGACGCCGGGCCGGCCGAGGGCCAGGCACAGCCGTTCGAGGAGGTCGGCGCGGTTCGCCATGGCGAGCTTGCGGTCGCCGACGGAGAGCGCGCCGCGGGCCGGGTGGTCGGCGGCGACGATCATCAGCCGTCCGGAGTCGCCGATCAGGGGGCGGCGGACCCGGCGGGCGGCGGCCTCGGCGATCGCCTCGGGGTGGTGGACCCGGGTGCGGACCAGGGCGGAGACGTCGACGCTCACCGCACCTCCCCCGCCGTGACCGCGGCCTCGATCTCCCGCGCGGTGGGCATCGCGGAGGAGCACTCCAGGCGGGAGGCGACGATGGCGCCGGCGGCGTTGGCGTGCCGCATGATCCGCTCCAGGTCCCAGCCTTCGAGCAGGCCGTGGCAGAGGGACCCGCCGAAGGCGTCTCCGGCGCCCAGTCCGTTGAGGACGTTCACCGGCAGCGGCGGCACCTCGGCCGTCGTGCCGTCGCGGTGCACCGCCAGCACACCCTTGGGGCCCTGCTTCACGACCGCGAGTTCGACCCCGGCGGCCAGCAGGGCCTCGGCGGCGGCGTGCGGCTCGCGGACGCCGGTGGCGACCTCGACCTCGTCCAGGTTGCCGACGGCGACGGTGGTGTGCCGCAGGGCCTCCTCGTAGAACGGGCGGGCCGCGGCCGGGTCGGTCCAGAACATGGGCCGCCAGTCGAGGTCGAAGACGGTCGTGCCCGCCTTGGCCCGGTGGGCGAGGGCCGCGAGCGTCGCCGTCCGGCTGGGCTCCTCGCTCAGACCGGTGCCGGTGACCCAGAAGATGCCGGCCTCGCGGATGGCCTCCAGGTCCAGCTCGTGGGCGTCGATCTCCAGGTCCGGCGCCTTGGGGCGGCGGTAGAAGTACAGCGGGAAGTCGTCCGGCGGGAAGACCTCGCAGAACGTGATCGGGGTGGCGAGGCCGGGGACCGGTGTCACCCAGCGGTCGTCGACACCGAAGTCCCGCAGCGCCTGGTGGAGGTACTCGCCGAACGGGTCCTCGCCCGTGCGGGTGATGACGGCGGTGTCCCGGCCGAGCCGGGCGGCGGCCACCGCGACGTTCGTCGCCGATCCGCCGAGGAACTTCCCGAAGGACGTCACCTGCGGCAGCGGGACCCCCGTCTGCAGCGGATAGAGGTCCACACCGATCCGCCCCATGGTGATCAGGTCGTACGCCATCGAGTTCCCTTCGCGCTCCGGTTCCGTCAAGGTCTAGCTCCGCGAGAGCGGCCCTGTCAATGTTTTGTCCAGACATTCGGACTACCTATTGACACCCTTGGGTTCCGGCCTGAAGCTGGCCGCCATGACGTCGTTGTCACCTGAGTCCTCACTCTCGCGCATCCGGATCGGCTCGGCGCCCGACTCCTGGGGTGTGTGGTTCCCCGACGACCCCCAGCAGGTCCCCTGGCAGCGCTTCCTCGACGAGGTGGCCGCCGCCGGCTACGAGTGGATCGAGCTGGGCCCCTACGGCTATCTGCCGAAGGACCCCGCCGTTCTCGCCGAGGAGACGGCCAAACGTGGCCTGAAGGTGTCGGCCGGCACGGTCTTCACCGGGCTGCACCACGGCCCCGACGTCTGGGAGAAGACCTGGGCGCACGTCGCCGACAACGCGGTCCTCGCCCAGGCCATGGGCGCCCGGCATCTCGTCGTCATCCCCTCCTTCTGGCGGGACGACAAGACGGGCCAGGTGCTGGAGCCCAGTGAGCTGACCGTCGAGCAGTGGCGGCACCTCACCCAGCTCACCGAGCGGCTCGGGCGGGAGGTGCGGGAGAGGTACGGCCTGAAGATCGTCGTCCACCCGCACGCCGACACCCACATCGACAGCGAGGAGAACGTCGTCCGCTTCCTGGACGGCACCGACTCCTCGGTGGTGTCCCTGTGCCTCGACACCGGGCACTACGCGTACTGCGGCGGCGACAGCGTCAAGCTGATCGAGACGTACGGCGAGCGCATCGGCTATCTGCACCTCAAGCAGGTCGACCCCGAGATCCTCGCGGACGTCCGGGCCAAGGGGACGCCTTTCGGGCCGGCCGTGGCGCAGGGCGTGATGTGCGAGCCGCCGAAGGGCGTGCCCGAGCTGGGGCCGGTGCTCGCGGCCGCGCAGAAGCTGGACGTGGATCTGTTCGCGATCGTCGAGCAGGACATGTATCCGTGCGAGCCGGACGCTCCGCTGCCGATCGCCCAGCGGACGCGGGCGTTTCTGCGGAGCTGCGGGGCGTAGGCGCGCCGCTGGGTGAGCCGGGTGCCGTGCGGCGCCGGGGGACTGCGCGTCCGTCGCGGGCCGCGAGTGCGTCGTGGTTGGTCGCGCAGTTCCCCGCACCCCTTTGCGGGTGGGCGGTCGCGTGCGAGGTGCGCCCTCGTTCGTCACTGGCGTCACGAATGACACCCCTTTGTCACAGGTGTCACGTGTACGCGGAGCTTGTGTCACATGTGGTGCACAGGGGCTCCCCGGCGATCACTGTGCGTCGTTGAGCGAGCACAGGCCAGGGCCGACAGGCCCTAGTGATCGCCAGCGCTGCGCCCGGCTCCTCCGACGGTCGTCCCGGCCGCCGCCGCGGTGCGCGCGGGGAGGTGCCACAGATGACCGACCGACGCCTCTGGTCGTACAAGGACATCGCGGCGCACATCCGTGTGCAGCCCGACACCGTCCGCTCGTACCGCAAACACGGGTTGTTGCCGCCGCCCGACCATGTGGAGGGCGGCAAGCCCTACTGGTACGCGGACACGGTCCGCGCCTGGGTCGCCTCCAGACCCGGCAACCGGGGGCGCGGGCGGTCGACTGACGACCGCGCTTAATCGTTTGCCCCGGCCTCCTCCCGCTGCCGAGGATTCCGGGATGAGCTTCTCCGAGAAACCCGTACTCACCGGTGAGCGGGCCGTCCTGCGGCCCTTCACCGTGGACGACACCCCCGTGATGGCCCGCATCCTGGCCGACCCGGACGTCCTCCGGCTCACCGGGAGTCAGGACGGGGCGTACGACATGGAGAGGCTGCGCACCTGGTACGGCAACCGCAGCGAGCAGACCGACCGCCTCGATCTCGGCATCGTGGACCGGGAGAGCGGTGAGCTGGTGGGCGAGGTCGTGCTCAACGACTGGGACGAGCCCAACCGTGCCTGCTGCTTCCGGATCCTGATCGGCCCCGCCGGGCGGAACCGGGGGCTCGGCACGGAGGCCGTGCGGCTGACGGTCGGCCACGCCTTCGAGCGGCTCGGCATGCACCGCGTCTCGCTGTACGTCTTCACGCACAACCCCCGGGCCCGGCGCGCCTACGAGAAGGTGGGGTTCGTGGCCGAGGGCGTGGAGCGGCAGACGCTGTGGCAGGACGGGGAGTGGATCGACGCCGTACGGATGTCGATCCTCGCCCCCGAGTGGGCCACGCACCGCGGACGCCCGGGGGCCGGCCGACCGGACCTCACGGCCCAGTGACCGCGCGGGCCGCTGTGCCTGGCGGAGGCTGACCCTTGCGGCCCGCTGACCCTGACGGCCGGCTGACCATGGGGGCCCGCTGACCGTGATGGCTGTTCGGCCCCGGGCAGGACGACCTCAGGCCGGCTGACCGTCGCGGCCCGTTGCCCGCCCACGGCCCGCTGACCTTCACGGCCCTCCGACTCTCATGGCCCGGCTGCCGTGACGGCGGTCGGCCCCGGCGCGGTGGGCGTCACGGCCGGTCCATCCACGGTTCGATGACCGTCACGCCGCTGCCCGGTGCCGTGCCCAGGGCGGCGAGGGCCTCGGGGACGGCGTCCAGCGGGATCGTCGTCGTCACCAGGAGGTCGGGGCGCAGGACGCCCGAGCGGACCAGTTCCAGCATGGGCGGGTAGGCGTGGGCCGCCATGCCGTGGCTGCCGAGGAGTTCCAGTTCCAGGGCGATCGCGCGGGCCATGGGGACGGGGGTCGTGCCGGTCGGCGACGGGAGCAGGCCCACCTGGACGTGGCGGCCCCGGCGGCGGAGGCTGCCGACCGACGCCGCGCAGGTGACTGGCGAGCCGAGCGCGTCCAGCGAGAGATGGGCGCCGCCGCCGGTGAGGTCCCGTACCGCCTCGGCCGTGTCCTGGACCGCCGAGGCGTCCACGCAGGCCGCCGCGCCGAACGTCCGCGCCAGCTCCAGGGCTCGGGGCGAGACGTCGACGGCGACGACCCGGGCGCCGGAGGCCGCCGCGATCATCACCGCAGACAGGCCCACTCCCCCGCAGCCGTGCACGGCCACCCACTCGCCGGCCGCGACCCGGCCCTGCGCCGCCACCGCCCGGAACGCCGTGGCGAACCGGCAGCCCAGGGAGGCCGCCGTGCCGTACGACAGTCCCTCCGGCAGCGCCACCAGGTTCACGTCGGCGTGGTCCAGGGCCACGTACTGGGCGAACGAGCCCCAGTGCGTGAACCCCGGCTGGGTCTGCCGCTCGCACACCTGCTGGTCCCCGGCCGCGCAGGCGGCGCAGCCGCCGCAGGCGCACACGAACGGGACGGTGACCCGGTCGCCCGGCTGCCAGCGGGTCACCCCGGCGCCGATCTCCTCCACCACACCGGCGAGTTCATGGCCCGGTACGTGCGGCGGGGTGATGTCGGGGTCGTGGCCCATCCAGGCGTGCCAGTCGCTGCGGCACAGGCCCGTGGCCTCGACGCGGACGACCACACCGTGGACCGCCGGGGCCGGGTCCGGCACGTCCCGTACCTCGGCCGGCTCACCGAACCGCTCGAACACCACCGCGCGCATACGTCCTCGCCCTCACCCTCACCGCCCGACAGGTCGGCCGGCCCGTCTGCCTGCCGACCAGCCGACCAGCCGATCTGCCGGCCCACCGACCTGTCGGAGATCCTTTGCGGTGAACGCTAGCCAGAGATCTCCACCTTGTCGTGGTCGCTCTGCCTGTCGGCGCCCTTCTCCTCGTCGCGGTCGCTCTCCTGGTCGGCGCCGCTCTCCTTGTCCCGGTCGCCCTCCTCGCCCTTCCCGGACCCGGTGGTCGCGGGCGGCGGGGTGCTCCCGCTCCCCGACTCGGCCCCCGTCTCCGTGTCCGTGTCCGGGCCGGGCTCTGCTGCGGTCCCGGTCGCACTCCCGGTCGCGGTGGGGCGCGGGGCCGACTCGCCCTCGCTCAGGCCGAACCGCTCGTGGAACCTGCGCAGCGGGGCCGGGGCCCACCAGGTGGCGCGGCCGGTGAGCCGCATGAAGGCCGGGACCAGCAGGCTGCGCACGATCATCGCGTCCATGAGCACGGCGAGGGCGAGGCCCAGGCCGAGCATCTTGGTGTTCGTCACCCGTGAGGTGCCTATGGCGATCATCACGACGGCCAGGATGACGGCGGCGGCGGTGATGAGGCCGCCGGTGCGCTGGAGGCCGTGGCGGACGGCGGCGGTGTGGTCGCCGGTGTGGTCGTACTCCTCCTTGATGCGGGAGAGCAGGAAGACGCCGTAGTCCATGGAGAGGCCGAAGGCCACGCAGAACATCAGCACCGGCAGGGTCGTCTCGATGGAGCCGGAGCTGGTGAAGCCCAGCAGGCCGGAGAGGTGGCCGTCCTGGAAGACCCAGATCATCGCGCCGAACATCGCGGTGAGGCTGAGTGCGTTCAGCAGGACCGCCTGGAGGGGGACCAGCACACTGCCGGTGAGCAGGAAGACCAGCAGGAGGGTGACCACGGCGATGAAGGAGAGGGCCAGTGGCAGGCCGCCGCCTATCGCCTCCTTGGTGTCGACCAGGACCGCGCCCGCACCCGTCACCGACGTCTTGAACGGGGCGTCGGCCGCCCGTGCCCGTATGTCGTGGACCAGGTCCTGCGCGGCCTCGTCGACCACGTCGCCCTTCGGCTGGACGGCGAAGTAGGCCGCGTCGCCGTTCACCACGGGGCCGTCCACCCGGAGCACATCGGGAAGGGCGGCGATCTCGTCCTTGTACGCGGTGTACTCGGCCTCGGTCGCCCGGCCTTCGGCGAGGATCTCCAGACCGCCGCCGGGGGTGCCCGGGAAGTCCTCCCGGATGTGCTGCTGGACGACACGGGACTCGGCGGACGCGGGGAGCTGACGGTCGTCGGCCGAGCCGAACTTCACACCCAGGAAGGGCAGGCCGAGGAGGACCAGCCCGGCGGTGGTGGCGATGGCGAAGAAGGGGGCGCGGCGCATGACGAAGCCGGCGGTGCGGCCCCAGGCGGCACCCTCCTCGCGGGCGGGAGCCCCCTCGGCCCTGCGGCGCCTGAACAGCTTGCGCAGGTCAAGGGCGTTGACCCGCTCGCCGAGCAGCACCAGGGCCGCCGGGAGCACGATCAGGGCCGCCGCCGCGGCGAGCAGGACGACCGCGATGCCCGCGTAGGCGATGGACTTCAGGAATGCCTGAGGGAAGACCGCCATCGCGGCGAGCGAGACGGCGACCGTGAGCGCCGAGAAGAGGACCGTCCGCCCGGCGGTGCGCAGGGTGGTGGCCACGGCGGCCCGGGGGTCGGCGCCGGCGGACAGCTCCTCCCGGAAGCGGCGCACGATGAACAGCGCGTAGTCGATCGCGAGGCCGAGGCCCATGGCCGTGGTGAGGTTCAGCGCGAAGATCGAGACGTCGGTCAGCTCGGTGAGGCCGCGCAGGATCGCGTTGGTGCCGAGGATGGCGACGACGCCCACGACGAGCGGCAGCAGGGCGGCGACCGCGCTGCCGAAGGCCATCACCAGCAGGACCAGGGTCACCGGCAGGGCGATCAGCTCGGCCCGCAGGAGGTCCTCCTGGATGATCGTCTGCATCTCGTGGCGCACGGCGACGATGCCGCCGATCTTGACCTCGACCGGGCCGTGCGTACCGCGGAACTCGGGTGTGATGCGGTCCAGCGTCGCGTTCATCGTGGTCTCGTCGCCGGTCAGGCGGGCCGCTATCAGCGCCTGGCGGCCGTCCTCGGCGCGGAGGCTGGGGGCACCGGTCTGCCAGTAGGAGCCGACGCCCGTGACGCCCTTCTCGGCGGCGAGCCGCTCGGCCAGCCGCTTCGCCTCGGCGGCGACCCCCGGATCGTCGACCGAGGTGTCGCCCGCGTCGACCATCAGCAGCAGGTTCGGCTGGGAGTTCGGGAACTCGCGCTGCAGCGCCTTGGTCGCGTAGGTGGACTCGGCCTTGGGGTCCTCCCAGCCGCCGCTGGTCAGACGGTCGGCGACATCGCTGCCCGCGACGACCGCGAGGGCGGTGATCAGCAGGGCCACGAGCAGGGAGAGCCGGGGACGGGCGGTCACCAGTCTGGTCCAGCCCCCCGCTCGGGGTGGCCTGTTGACTTCGGTCATGGTGCGGTGTCCCCTTCACTCTGATCCGTGCCGTGCGCAGCCGGGCGGACGGATGCGCCACGCCATAAACTGGCAAACACGAGAGATCGCTCGCGTTTCATCAGAATGCGAGCGACGACTCGTGTTTGTCAATCAGGTCCGAGAAGCTGGGGACAACCGCATGCCCACCCACCAGGAGCAGGAGCAGCCGCGCCGCCGCCAGGCCCGCGGCGAGCGCCGCATCGCCCAACTCCTCGAAGCCGCGGCCTCGGTGTTCGCGTCGACCGGGTACGCGTCCGCGAGCACCAACGCGATCGCCCGCGAGGCCGGCGTCTCACCGGGCACGCTGTACCAGTTCTTCCCGAACAAGGAAGCGATCGCGATCGAGCTGGGCCAGCGGCTGATGGCGGACATGCGGACGGCGTACGGCGAGGCGCTCGCGCCGATCGATCCCGCGACCCCGCTGGAGCAGGCCGTGGCGGCCGCCGTCGACCGGTTCATCGACTTCAACTGCCACAACCCGGTGTTCTTCACCCTCATGCACGGCCCGGACGTCCCCGGTCGGATGGCGGAGGAGCACGACGCCCTCCACAACACCCTGATCACCCGGGTCGAGGACCTGCTCTCCCCGCTCCTGCCCGACCGGCCGGCCGTCGCCGTCACCCGCATCGCGCACGTCTGCATGGCGCTCTACATGGCGGGCCTCGAACTGATCCTCGCCAGCGAGGGCGACGACCGCGAGGCGTACGTCCAGGAGCTCAAGGACGTGCTGTTCCGCTACCTCGACCCACTGGTGGGCGACCGCCTCCGTGACGCGCAGGCGGCCTCGGCCTCCACCGCGCCTATGACCGCGACCACCGCGACTCCGACCACGGCCGGCTAGCCAGGCCCCGACCGCGGCCTCCACCCCGACCCCCTGAACACCGCGCACCCC
>NZ_LIRK01000587.1 GCF_001419765.1 Streptomyces torulosus | reverse complement strand
GCTGGGGCGGGGCGGCCGGCTCCTCCTCGGCGACCTCGCCGCCGAAGTTCTTCAGCAGCGCGTCCAGGCCGCCGTCGAAGCCCTGGCCGACGGCCGCGAACCGCCAGACGTCCTTCAGGTAGAAGTCTCCCAGCATCACGGCGCGCTCGGTGGAGAACTCCGAGCCGTCGAACGGGTACCGGGCCACCTCCTCGCCGCCCGCGACGATGCGCAGGTAGCCGGGGGAGATCTGCGACATCTGGCCATTGCCGTCGATCGTCGCCGTGAAGGACAGCTTCTGGATCTGTGGCGGGATCTTGTCGAGCGTGACCCGGAAGGACTCCGTGTCGCCCGCCTGGGAGCCCAGGAGCTGGATGGCTTCCTCGGGGGTCTTCGGCTGGTTGAAGAAGACGAAATAGCGGTCGTCCGAGAGACGTTCGTCGGCGTCCAGCCCGAAACAGCTGATGTCGAAGGTCAGTCCGGGGGCGGAGATCTGTACGCCTACGTACAGATCTGTACCCGCGGTGAGGTCACTGATCTTGGCCTTGTGGCCGCGTTGGAATTCCCTGGCCATGCGTAACGACCGTCCCCCATCCCGAAAGTGAGTGCGCCTGCGAGTGCGTCGCGCCAGGCTAACCGCAAAGTCCGAGACCGTACGAGGCTGGTACAGACCCGGTACAAAAGCGCGTCTTCGAGCCACCCTGCCGGGAATCGCCCACGCGCGCGTGGAGTGCACTTCACGTCACGCGTCACGTCACGCGCGGGCTCCCCGTGCGCGCGGCGTCACTCGTCGTCGGAGGCGGAGAGATGCGGCAGCCGGTCGGCGGCGACCACCCCTTCGAGGTATCCGCGAGCGCGCTCCGTGCGCGGGTACGCCTCCAGAAGCCGCCAGAAACGTGGCCCGTGACCGGGCACGAGAAGGTGTGCGAGCTCATGGAGGAGGACGTAGTCGACGACGTACTCGGGCATGCCCTGCAGACGGTGCGACAGCCGGATGCTGCCCTCGGCGGGGGTGCACGAGCCCCAGCGGGTGTTCTGGTTGGTGACCCAGCGGACCGAGGCGGGCCGCGCGCGCCCACCGAAGTACTGGTCCGACAGACGGGCGGCGCGCTCGGCCAGCTCGGTGTCGCCGAGGAGCCGCTTGCTTTCCTGCGCGGCCAGCTTGTCGAGCATGACGGTCACCCAGCGTTGCTCCTCCGCCTCGGACATCCGGGCGGGGATCAGTACGACGGTGCGATCGCCCTCTCGGTACGCGGAGACCGTTCTGCGCCGTCGCGCGCTCCTGCGGACCTCGATCGCGCTCGCCCCCGAGCCGCTTGGCGGCTGGCTCGTCGTGCTGCGCTGTGATTTTCCGGCGCGGTGCAGTGGGTCGGCGGGCACGCCCCGACGTTACCCGCTGCACACGGGGGAAGTCCCGCCTCCGGGACGGTTCGATATCGATCCGCACTCCGAGCGCCTGATTTGTACGATGAACACCGTCGCCTGTGGACAACTCTCGACACGCATCGTCGCGGTCCGTGCATGCTGGCACTCGTCGGCGGACCGGGCACTCGCCCCGTCGACTCATGGGGATCTTCTTCTGGCTACGGGGGCCGATCATGCATCCGATGGTGAAGCCCGCGCTCCGGCGCGGTTGGCGGGATCTCAACACCGTGCAGTTCGGTCTCGCACCGGCGCACGCCATGGTCCTGGGGCCGATGGACACGACGACGGGCGGCTTCCTCGACCTCCTCGACGGGACGCGCGGGCTGCCGCTGCTGCGCGAGGAGGGACGTTCCATGGGCCTGCCCGACGGTCATGTGGACGGGATGGTGGAGCGGCTGGCCGCGTCCGGCCTGCTGGACGACGCCACCGGTGGCGGCCCGGCGGCGGACGCCCTGCGGAGCAAGCCCGAGGTCCTGGACCGGCTGCGGCCCGACGTCGCCACGCTCTCCCTGATCACCCCCGCCCCGGGCGACGCCATGCGGCACCTGGCCGCCCGTCGCTCACAGAGAGTGCAGGTACGGGGCGCGGGCCGGGTGGGTGCGGTGCTCGCCTCCCTGCTGTCGGGAGCGGGGGTCGGCGAGGTCGACGTGCGGGACGTCGGGCGGGTGGAGCCGTGGGATGTGGCGCCGGGCGGTCTGCCGGTCGAGTCGATCGGTGAGCGCAGGGACGTCGCGGCGCGCCGGGCCGCTCGCCACGCGGCCCCCGGCCGACCGCCTCGGCGCCGCGGCGGAACCCGGCCCCCCGTGGACCCGGCCGAGGACATGCCGTCGAACCGCCTCCGCGACGAGCCCGGCTTCTCCCTGGTGATCCTCGCCCCACGCGACCCCGTCGACGTCCAGGCCCCCGGTCCTACCGCAGCCGAGCCGCTCATCTCCTCCGGGACACCCCATCTGTACGCCAGCGTCGTGGAGGGCACGGCTGTCGTGGGTCCTCTGGTCCTGCCCGGTGAGACGGGCTGCGCGGGCTGCCTGGAGCAGGGGCGCGCGGACCGCGACGAGAGCTGGCCGCGGTTGGTCGCGCAGTGGCGCTCCGGCCGCCCCCGTCAGGTCGAGGCCTGCGACCTGACGCTCGCCACCACCGTCGCGGCGCTGGCGGCGGGTCACGCGCTGTCCTTCCTCGACGGGCAGACACCGTCCAGCGCGGGTGCCCGCTGGGAGGCCTCTCTACCAGGGCTCGACTGGCACTCGCGCCCGGTCTGGTCGCATCCCGATTGCCCCTGCGGAGCGGCGCAGAATGGATCGAGCGAGAAAGGTAACGGGGAACACACCCCAAAAGACGGGGAACGGCGCGAGACAATGGCGAGGCATCAGCGGTCAACGAGGTTGTCCCGCAAGGCGTACGCGGCACGGCCGGCTGGGACTTGGAGGGCGCATGTCTGATCTTCCCCGGAAGGCGGTCACCCGGACCGCCAAGCTCGCCGCGCTCCCGCTCGGCTTCGCGGGTCGGGCCACTTGGGGCCTCGGCAAGCGGATCGTCGGCGAGTCGGCGGAGCTCGTGGGCCGTGAGCTGCAACAGCGCACCGCGGAGCAGCTGTTCAAGGTCCTGGGCGAGCTGAAGGGCGGCGCCATGAAGTTCGGGCAGGCCCTGTCCGTCTTCGAGTCGGCGCTCCCCGAGGAGATCGCGGGCCCCTACCGCGCCGCGCTCACGAAGCTCCAGGACGCGGCTCCGCCGATGCCGACCCGCACGGTGCACTCCGTGCTGCGGGAGCGGATCGGCGAGGACTGGCAGGAGCTGTTCCTCGAGTTCGAGGACAAGCCGGCCGCTGCGGCCTCGATCGGGCAGGTCCACCGCGCGGTGTGGCATGACGGCCGCGCGGTCGCGGTGAAGGTGCAGTATCCGGGCGCGGGCGAGGCCCTCCTCTCCGACCTCGGGCAGCTCAGCCGGTTCGCCCGCCTTCTGGGCCCGCTGATTCCGGGGATGGACATCAAGCCCCTCATCGCGGAGCTACGGGACCGGGTCTCCGAGGAACTCGACTACGGTCTGGAGGCGCAGGCCCAGCAGGCGCACGCGGAGGAGTTCGCCGACGACCCGGATGTCGTGGTCCCGGCCGTGGTGCACCAGTGCGACCAGGTCCTCGTGACCGAGTGGATGGACGGCACGCCCCTCTCGGAAGTGATCACCGACGGTTCTCAGGAGCAGCGTGACCGGGCGGGCCAACTGCTGACGCGCTTCCTCTTTTCGGGCCCGGCCCGCACCGGTCTCCTGCACGCCGACCCGCACCCCGGGAACTTCCGCCTCCTGCCGGACGAGAAGGTCGGCTGGCGCCTCGGTGTCCTCGACTTCGGCACGGTGGACCGGCTGCCGGGCGGCCTGCCCACCCCGATCGGCGACGCCCTGCGTCTGACCATCGAGGGGGAGGCCGAGGCCGTCTACGAGATGTTGTGCGCGGAGGGCTTCGTCAAGGAGTCGATCGACCTGGACCCGGACGCGGTCCTCGACTATCTGCTGCCCATCATCGAGCCGGCCCGGGCCGACGAGTTCACCTTCGCCCGAGGCTGGATGCGCAGCCAGGCCGCCCGTATAGCCGACCCGCGCTCCCCCGCCCACCAGCTGGGCAAGCAGCTGAACCTGCCCCCGTCCTACCTGCTCATCCACCGGGTCACCCTGAGCACCATCGGTGTGCTGTGTCAGCTGGGCGCGACGGTCCGTATGCGCGACGAGCTGGAGGAGTGGCTGCCGGGCTTCCTGACGGACGAGGAGCCGGAGTCGGCCACGGGAGCGTGAGCCGACTGCCGGCCGACCCCACGGGCTCGGCGGGGCGATATCGCGCCGCCGGGCTCGGCCCGCCTCGCGCCACCCCGCCGCTCCCGGCTCACCACCAGGCCGAGTCCAGGCGGCCCTCGATCGCACGAAGGTTCTCCCGGGCGCAGGTCTCGCAGAAGTAGTGCCGTCGGCCGTTCTCCACGGAACAGGTCCACAGGGGTTGGGGAGCCTCGGTGGTGGCCCCGCAATGGGCGCACACGAGGGTCTGCGGTGTCGCGGCGGAGCCGCTGTCGTCGTTGCCCCCGGAAAGACTCGTCACCGGGCGACGATAACTCCGTGCCCGGCGGATCCGCGCTCGCAACGCAGCGCGGGGGCCGGTCCCTTCGGACCCGCCCCCGCGAGGAACCACCGTCAGAGGTGGTGATGAGGTGCCTGTGCCGTTTCCGGCCGGCTCATGCCGATGGCCGCGTGGCGGCTACTGCATGACCGCCATGGCGAGCGCACGGCGGGCACGCATCGAGGCGCGCTCGGCCCGGCGCTGCATCCGGCGGGCGACCGCCAGGCGGATGGCCCGGCGCTCCTGCTCGGCCTGGTGCAGGCGCTCGTGCATATGCGCACGAGCCAGGGCTTCTGGCATGAGATGCATTTCTCGGGTCCTGTTCTGACGCGAGGCGTTCGCGCCGGTGGTGGTGAAGTCTGGGGTCGCGGAGCCTGCGAGCTCGCTCGTGGACGGCTTCATCGGGGCCTGCTTCTTGGGGTCGTGCGTGAGAGGGCGGTCGATCGTTCCGGTGATGTTCATGCCGTGACCGGGTTCTTGCGCGGGCGACCACGAGGCCGCTTGCGGGCAACGACGACACCCTGGACGAAGAGCTCGCCACCCCAGACGCCCCAGGGCTCACGCCGCTCCTTGGCGCCGGCGAGGCAGGCCTCCATCAGCGGGCAGGTGCGGCAGAGGGACTTGGCGTACTCGACATCGGCCGGCGACTCGGCGAAGAAGACCTCCGGGTCGTAGGAGCGGCAGGGGACGGGTACACCCAGGTTCTCGATGGCGTCGTCGAGCGCGGTGAGCGCAGTGAGCGGGGTCAAGGTGGAGTCCTCCGTGAGGCGGGGCGGGCGGAGCGTTTCGGAAGGCGGTACGGACGGGGCGTGCGCTTCGAGTTGCACGGTTCGTCTTCCTCGTCTGGTCGTTCCGGCCTGGTGGGCCGGGTGGCGGCTGGTACCGGGTTCTTTTCTTGTCCCGAGGCCCCTTCGCTCTGCAGTCCCCGGTCGGGGACAAAACAGAAGGGCCGCGGATCCCGGATGGGGTTCCGCGGCCCTGAAGGCGCCGGCCTGATCGTCGATCAGGCTGGATCACTCCAGGGTTCAGGCCCACGGAAGGCCCACATCAGGTGGTGCTGCGTCGTCTGCTTCCGGATTCCGGCACCGGCCGCCGCAAAGGCATAGGCCTGGGCCTGTGCCTCTACTGCTGCTTCCAGTGCCTTGGTCGGTCGCTCATTGCGCTCACGGACGGGAAGGCCCGCAGGAGACACGGAGGACGCCGGACGGCCGCCACGGAGGGCGGACAGACCGGTGCCCAGGTTCGAGACGCCGAGCATGCACGTGGAGACGGCCGAGCGATCGGTCATTTTGACCGGGCTGATGAAGCTGGTGTTGATGCTGATCACTGGACTCGCCTCCTCTCGGCGTCTACGGGATCGGCGTGAGCCAATCCGACGGATATGAAGTACACCACGAAACCAGGGCCTTGGAGAAGGCCGCTGTTCCCGTGCCTAAGAACCTATGGGGATTGCTGGGGCATGCGCAAACTATTTTTTCGACGAGTTCGTATCAGTCGCTCTCGTCCTCGGTCGGGGGCTCCCGACCTGCGCAGATGTCGAGAACATCGGCGCCGTACCGCTGGAGCTTACGGGCGATGACGCCGGGGATGCGACCCAGTTCCACCGGAGTGCTCGGCCCCGCTTCCGCGATCGCCATCAGGGTCAGGTCGGTGAAGACGCAGAAGTCGGGCTGCCCGCTGCGTCGGGCCTGGACGGCCCGCCACTCGCGGAGCCGCTCGTAGAGACCCTCGTCCATGTCGGAGGGGCAGTCCTCGCAGCGCATCAGCTTCATCTCGCCCGCCTCGCGCAGGCTGCGGCCGCAGACCCGGCAGCGGGCCGGGGTCCGGCTGGTGCGGCGCGCGACCGGTCCGCTGCCGCCGCCGACCGCGAGGGAGGCCGTTCGGTGGCCCGCCGAGCCCTGTTCGACCCCGCCGGAGGCGGTCGCGCCGGAGCGGCCCCCGGGGGCGGTGGAGCCGGGGCGCAGACCGTCGAGGAACCGGCTGGGGCGCCGGTTCGGGCGGCTGCCGGGCGAGCGGGACAGGGCCCAGGAGACGGAGAGCTGCTGCCGGGCGCGGGTGACGCCCACATAGAGGAGTCGTCTCTCCTCCTCGATCTGCTCGTCCGTTCTGGCGTAGGTGATCGGCATCATGCCCTCGGCGACGCCGACCAGGAAGACGACGTCCCACTCCAGGCCCTTCGCGGAGTGCAGCGAGGCGAGGGTGACGCCCTGGACGGTCGGGGCGTGCTGGGCGTTGGCCCGTTCGTCCAGTTCCGCGACGAGGTCGCCGAGGGTGGCGTCGGGGCTGGCCGCGGCGAAGTCCTGCGCCAGGTTCACCAGGGCGGCCAGTGACTCCCAGCGTTCCCTGACCGCTCCGGAGCCGGCCGGTGGCTCGCCGGTCCAGCCCTCGCCGGACAGCACGGCCCGTACCTGTGAGGGGAGGTCGACGGCGTCCTCCAGGAGGCTGTCGTTGCCGCCGAAGCGGGCCGCAGCTCTCAGCGCGGATCCCGCCTTGCGCACCTCGGGGCGGTCGAAGAAGCGCTCGGCGCCGCGCAGCTGGTAGGGCACCCCCGCGTCCGCGAGGGCCTGCTCGTAGGTCTCGGACTGGGAGTTCGTGCGGAACAGGACGGCGATCTCGCTCGCCGGGACCCCGGAGCCGATGAGGTCTCGGATACGGCGGGCGGCGCCCTCCGCCTCGGCGGGCTCGTCCGTGTACTCGGTGTAGCGGGGTTCGGGGCCCGGGGGCCGTTGCGAGATCAGCTCCAGGCGGTGGTCGGCGGCGCGGC
This sequence comes from Streptomyces torulosus, assembly GCF_001419765.1. Taxonomy (GTDB): domain Bacteria; phylum Actinomycetota; class Actinomycetes; order Streptomycetales; family Streptomycetaceae; genus Streptomyces; species Streptomyces torulosus. The sequence goes on along the minus strand of NZ_LIRK01000587.1, from coordinate 2,412 downwards.
CCCGGGCCTGGGCGAGGAGGCCGTTGGCGAGGTGGACGACCTGGGGGGTGGAGCGGTAGTCGCGGACGAGCTTGACGACGGTGGCGCCGGGGTGACGGAGGCGGAAGTCGAGCAGATGGTCGGGTGTTGCGCCCGTGAACGAATAGATCGTCTGGCTGGCGTCGCCGACGACACACAGGTCGTCCCGGTCGCCGAGCCACAGTTCCAGGAGACGTTGCTGGAGGGGGCTGACGTCCTGGTACTCGTCGACCACGAAGTGCTGGTACTGGGAGCGGACCTGCTCGGCGATGTCGTGCCGGTCCTGGAGGATGCCGACGGTGAGCAGGAGGACGTCCTCGAAGTCGATGACGGCGCGCTCGCGCTTGAGGTCCTCGTAGGTGGAGTAGATCTGGGCGATCTCGGCCGGGTCGCGGGGGGTCTCCCGGCCGTGCTTGGCGGCTGCGGCGGCGTAGTCGGCGGGGACGGTCTGGGTGACCTTGGACCACTCGATCTCGGCGGCGGCGTCCCGTAGTTCGTTGCGATCGAGACGGATGCGGCAGGCGGCCGCCGCGTCCGCGACGAGGGGGATCTTGCGGTCGACGATCCTGGGCATCCCGCCGCCCACGGCCTTCGGCCAGAAGTACTGGAGCTGGCGCAGGGCCGCGGAGTGGAAGGTGCGGGCCTGGACGCCGGCGGCACCGAGCTGGCGGAGGCGGCCGCGCATCTCCCCGGCGGCGCGGGCGGTGAAGGTGACCGCGAGCACGCTGGCGGGCTGGAGCATCCCCGCCCGCACGCCGTAGGCGATGCGGTGGGTGATGGCGCGGGTCTTGCCCGTGCCGGCACCCGCCAGGACGCACACCGGCCCGTGCAGGGCGGTGGCCACCGCGCGCTGCTCGGGGTCGAGCCCTTCGAGCACCGCGTCGGCCGAGTCGGGGACCCGCGGGAAGAGGGTGGAGTGCGTTGCTGCTGTCACATGGCCATGCTGCCAGGTCGCCGGAGACGGCTGAGCCGGTTGTCCACAGGCAGGCCCCCGCAGTCGTACTAATGCGGCAGGCGCTCCCGTGCGCCTCGGGCGCACAGGGTGGGCCGTCGGCGTGGGGCGTGGCGGAGCGTGGTGGTGGACGCCACCCTCCTGCGGGGAATGGCGGGCCCGTCGCGTACGTTCCACTCACTGCTACGAGCACCCCTCATACCGTGAAGGAGCGCCAGGGACATGGCGGGCACTGTGACGATGTACAGCACCACGTGGTGCGGCTACTGCCGTCGGCTGAAGAGCCAGATGGACCGCGAGGGCATCACGTACACCGAGATCAACATCGAGCAGGACCCGGAGTCCGCGGCGTTCGTGGAGAAGGCGAACGGCGGGAACCAGACCGTTCCCACCGTCCTCTTCCCGGACGGTTCGACCCTCACCAACCCCTCGCTGGCGCAGGTCAAGCAGAAGATAGGCGCGTAGCCGCGCGAGCCCCCGCCCGGTCACACCCCTAGCCGGTGTGCCCCCGGGTCGGCAGGGGCTTGCCGTACCAGAGTTCGATCAGCCGGGCCGCGATCGAGATGCCGTAGGGAGCCAGCACCTCCCCGGACTCGAACGCGGCCCGCAGCTCTTCCCGNNGCGGGCCATGAAGCCGAGCATGAGGCTGGAGGGGAAGGGCCACGGCTGGCTGGCGATGTACTCGACCTGGCCGACGGTGATGCCGACCTCCTCGTGGACCTCCCGGCGCACGGCCTGCTCGATGGACTCACCGGGCTCCACGAAGCCCGCGAGGGTCGAGAAGCGGCCCTCGGGCCAGTGCACCTGGCGGCCGAGGAGGAGGCGGTCGTCGTCGTCCGTGACACCCATGATCACCGCGGGGTCGGTCCGCGGGTAGTGCTCGGCGCCGCAGGCCGGGCAGCGGCGGATGTGACCGGCCGCCGCGATGACCGTGCGTTCGCCGCAGCGGGAGCAGAAGCGGTGGGTGCGCTGCCAGTTCTCCAGACCGACCGCGTGCACCATGAGGCCGGTGTCGCGCGGCGACAGCAGCATGCCCGCCTCACGCAGGCCGGCCGGGCGGGCCGACTGGTCCATGCGTCCGGGCAGCGAGTCCTTCTGCAGTGCGAAGTAGCTCACACCGTCGGCGTCGGTGCCGAGGAAGTAGCGGTGCGCCTCGGTGAGCGGTGCCTCGAAGGACGGGGTCATGACGAGTTCGGTGGTGCCGTCGGGCGTCTCGTCGATGAGGACCTGACCGCCGGAGACCACGAAGCAGCGGGTGGTGGGGTGGCTCCAGGCCGCCGCGAGCCAGGCCTCGTCGAGGCGGTGGTGGGCCGCCCGGTCGATGCCGCTCGGGGCGGTGAGAGCGATGGGTCGATCGGCGGTGTGGTCGGTCCAGGTCGTCACGGGTGCTTCCAACTCCCCCGGTGGAACGGTCGGGTTCGGGCGGGCTCGTATACACATCT
>NZ_LIRK01000586.1 GCF_001419765.1 Streptomyces torulosus | reverse complement strand
ACCCCCGCCCGTCCCCCGTACCCGTACCCGACCCCGCGCGGTGCCGTACGACACGGCCGGCCGGAAACGGCGCACCGAGTCCGACCGAAATCGGTGCACCACGGCGGGCGTCGGCCCGTCTACCGAACGGAAGACGACACATCCACGACAGGAGGCAGTGATGTGCGCACCGGACCGGCTCCTCGAACGCCGTGACACCCTGGAGCTGCTGGCTGCCGAGGCCGCCCGCGCCCGCACGGGATCCGGCCGCCTGATCGTGCTCAGAGGGGCCACCGGCACCGGCCGCACCGCGCTCCTGGAGGCAGCGGCGGAGCAGGCGGCGGCACAGGGCATGCGGGTCCTGCGGGCCCGCTGCTCCCCGGAGCACACCTCCATCCCGCTCGACACCGTCTACCAACTCCTCGCCCACGCACCCGAGTTCGACGCCGTCGCGGGAGAGGCACCGGACCCGCCCGGCACCCCGCCGCACCGGGGCAGGTCCGCCCGGCTGTGGCGGCTGCTCCGCTCCTACGCCGACGAGACCCCGCTGCTGATCGCCGTCGACGACGCGCACCTCGCCGACGCCGCGTCCCGGCGCTGGCTCGTCGAGGCCGTCCGCTGGATCGACTGCTTACCCGTGCTGCTCGTGGTGACCGAACGCAGCCAGTACGACATCGACCCACCGGCCGACGGCCTGGCGCACGCCCTCTCCTCCGCCCTCGTCCACACCCGCACCCTGGCCCCGCTGAGCCCCGACTCCGCCGTGGAGCTGATCCGTTCGGTGCGGGCCGGCGACACCGCGCCGGAGTGGGTCGCCGACTGCGTACGGGCGGGCGCGGGCAACCCCCTGCTGCTGAGCGCCCTCCTCGACGACCTCCAGTCCACCGACCAGGACACCCTCCCGGACACCTGCGCCGCCCTGTACCCCGGCTCGTACGCCGCCGCCGTGTCCTGGTGGCTGGACAGCGCCGGGCCCGCCACCACCGAGGTCGCCCGCGCGCTCGCCGCGCTGGACGAGGACGGCCCCGGCACGGCCGACGCCGACCTGCTCGCCCGGACGGCGGGCGCCGACCCCGGCCGCGTACCGGGCTGGCTCACCGCCATGACCCGCCTCGGCCTGCTCCGCCCGGACCCCGAGGGCCGGCCCCGCTACGCCCATCCGCTGCTGCGGGACGCCGTACTCGGCGGCTGGACCAGCGCCGCACGGCAACGCGCCCACCGGCGGGCGGCCGAGGCGATGCTGCGCCGCGGCGACCACGCCGAGGCCGTCGCCGGGCAACTGCTGCGGGCCGGCCCCGTCGGCGACACCTGGGCGACGGCCGCCCTGCTCGACGCCGCCGATCTGGCCGCCCGCGACGACCGCAGCGACGACGCCCTCGCCTATCTGCGCCGCGCCCTCGACGAGCCGATACCGCCCGCCCGCCGCGCCGCCGTCCTCACCGAACTGGGCTCCCTGGAGTACGCGACCGTACGCTCCACGGCCGGGATACCGCGCCTCGCGGAGGCGATGCGGCTGCCCGGCCCGCCCCGCGACCGGGTGCGCGCGGCGGTCGCCCTCGGCACGGCGCTGGCCCGCCGCGGCGAGGCCCGCGCCGCGATCGACGTCCTGCGCGGACTGCGCGACGAACACCTGACGGGCCACCCCGACCTGGCCCGCACCGCGCAGACCGCGTCCGCGCTGCTGTCCGACCACGACCAGGGCGTACGGCAGGAGGTGTACCGCTGGCTGCGCGAGACCGCCGAACGGTCACCCGACCTCGTCGGCACGGCCGGGCAGGCCCTCCTGGTGCGCTACGAGTCGACGGCGGGCCTCACCTCGGCGGAGTCGGCCATGGACCGCGTCCGCGCCCTGCTCGCGCAGCCCGCCGACCCGATGGAGGAGGCGTTCCTGCCGGGTACGGCGGCGGCCGTCGCCCAGTGGGCCGACCAGCTCGACGAGGCCGAACGCCTCGTCCGGCGCGGCCTCGCCGGCCAGCGCACCTCCCTGCTCCACCCCATGCACACGGCCCTGCTGAACGTACGGATCGACCTGGCCGCCGCGCGCGGCGCCTACGACGAGGTCCTCGCCGACCCCGAGGTGCGCCGCCCCGACGGCATCCCGCCGACCTCGGCCAACGCCGTCGCGAACGCCGTCGTCGCCCTCGTCGAGACCGGCCGCACCGAGGAGGCGGCCCGCCTGGCGGACGGCTTCGACCTCCAGAACGCCCCCGACAGCTGGGAGTTGAACCGCTTCCTCTATGCCCGGGGCGTCCTGCACACGGCTCTCGGCGACCCGGCCGCCGCGCTCGACGACTTCCTGGAGTGCGGCCGCCGTCAGTCGGCACGGGACGTGGTGAGCCCCGTCGTCACCCCCTGGCGGACCGCCGCCGCCGAATGCCAACTGGCCCTCGGCCGCCCCCGCGAGGCCCTCGCCCTCGCCGAGGAGGACCTCTGCCTGGCCCGCGTCTGGAACACCCCCCGCGTCCTCGGCCGCGCCCTGCGCACCCTGGCCACCGCCACCGGAGGCCGCCGGGGCCTCCACCTGGCCGACCGCGCGGTCCGCATCCTCCACCAGGACGCACACACGCCCCCGCGTACGGAGGGCACACCGGAGGAGCCGCTGCCCCGGTCGCAGGCGAAACCGACCGGCGGAACGACGACCGGGACCCTGCACGCCACCGCCGCAAAGACCCCGTGGGACACGGCCGGGCGGACGTCGGACGACATCGCCGCGTACCGGGAGGGCGCGGACAGAGGGACGCCGGGCGCGGCCGAGACGGAACTGATCGCGGCGCTGACGGCGCAAGGACGGCTGCTCACGGCGGCGGGGGAGCGGGCGCGGGCCCGCGATGCCCTCCGGGAGGCGGCCGCCCGCGCCGAACGACTGGGCGCGGTCCGCGCCCGGGCGGCGGCGGAGGAGGCCCTGCGCGAGGGCGGCGCCCGCCGCACGACGACGGCACTGACCGGCCCCGACGCGCTGACCGCCGGGGAACGCCGCATCGCCGAACTCGCCGCGCAGAGCCGCACGAACACGGAGATAGCGGAGCTCCTCCACCTGGCCCGCCGCACCGTCGAAACCCACCTGACCAGCACCTACCGCAAACTCGGCATCCGCCGCAGATCGGAACTCGGCGCGGCCCTCACCCCCACCTCCGACTCCCAGAGGCCCCAGAAGCGAGGCCCCGCCTCCCGATGAGCCCCCGACCGGCCCGCAGCGGTGTGCGAGAGTGCCCGCATGCGACATCTCGTCCGAGCGTGGGGCTCCGATGCGAGGGACGCCGACGCCATGGTGACTGTCGGCGTCGACCTGGCCGGGCGCACCGGAACCACCGGCGTGTGCCGTGTGACGTGGGGTCGGCGGCCTGTGGCCGAACTGCTTCCCGCGAGGCACGACGACGACCTGCTGGACGCGATGCGTTCGGCGGACAAGACGGGGCTGGACTCGCCCCTGGGCTGGCCTGCCGCCTTCGTCGCCCTGCTCACCGCGCACGCGACCGGCGTCGAACTGCCCGCGCTCGCCCACTACGCGGCGTGCGCCGACGGTCGTCCCGGACTCGGCAACGCCTTCACGCACCGTCTGACCGATGACGTCGCGTGGAAGCGCACGGGGGCGGGCAGGCAGCGTCCGCTGTCGGTGTCGGCCGACAGACTCGGTGTCGTCGCCATCCGCGCGGCCGGCCTGCTGGCTCGGCTGGCCGAGGGCGGTCCGCCGGTACCGCGCGACGGCTCGGGCCCCGTCGCCGAGGTGTACCCCGCGTTCGCGCTGATCCAGTGGGGGCTCGCCCCGGAGGGGACCTACAAGGGCAAGGGCGCCACGGCCGCGCGGTCCCGGATCCTCGCCGGTCTCGAGGCCGGGCTGGACCTGGACCTGCCCGACCGGGTGCGTGACCGGTGCGTGGCCGGCGACCACGCCCTGGACGCCCTGATAGCGGCGGTCGTCGCACGGGCCGCGGCCTGCGGCATGACCCATGCGCCGACCACCGAGGAGGAGCACGCCATGGCCGCGGTCGAGGGCTGGCTGCACCTCCCCCGGCAAGACCTCCCCCTCCAGGCCGTGCGGGAGGCAACGCCTCACTGACCCTGCGCGCTGCCCCCGGTCACGGACAGCGCCGGGGACGGCGACGCTCTGGTCGGTCCCCTCAGCACTCGATGATGTTCACCGCCAGCCCGCCCCGCGCCGTCTCCTTGTACTTGACGCTCATGTCGGCGCCCGTGTCCTTCATCGTCTTGATGACCTTGTCGAGGGACACCTTGTGGGTGCCGTCGCCGCGCATGGCCATGCGGGCGGCGGTCACGGCCTTCACCGCGGCCATGCCGTTGCGTTCGATGCAGGGGATCTGGACGAGGCCGCCGACCGGGTCGCAGGTCAGGCCGAGGTTGTGCTCCATGCCGATCTCGGCCGCGTTCTCGACCTGCTCGGGGCTGCCCCCGAGGACCTCCGCGAGCGCGCCGGCCGCCATCGAGCAGGCCGAGCCGACCTCGCCCTGACAGCCCACCTCCGCGCCGGAGATGGACGCGTTCTCCTTGAAGAGCATGCCGATGGCCCCGGCGGCCAGGAGGAAGCGGACGACGCCGTCCTCGTCGGCGCCGGGGACGAAGTTGATGTAGTAGTGCAGGACCGCGGGGATGATGCCGGCCGCGCCGTTCGTCGGGGCCGTCACCACGCGGCCGCCGGCGGCGTTCTCCTCGTTCACGGCCATCGCGTACAGCGTGATCCACTCCATGGAGCGGGCCAACGGGTCGCCCTCGGCGCGGAGTTGACGGGCGGAGACGGCGGCACGGCGGCGGACCCGCAGTCCGCCGGGGAGGATGCCCTCGCGGGACATGCCGCGCGCGACGCACGTCTGCATCACCCGCCAGATCTCCAGCAGCCCCTCGCGGATCTCCTCCTCCGTGCGCCAGGCCCGCTCGTTCTCCAGCATCAGCGCGGAGATCGACAGGCCCGTCTCCTTCGTCAGGCGCAGCAGCTCGTCGCCCGTCCGGAAGGGGTACTTGAGAGCCGTGTCGTCCAGCTTGATGCGGTCCGCGCCGACCGCCTCCTCGTCCACGACGAAGCCGCCGCCGACCGAGTAGTACGTCTTCGAGAGCAGTTCCGCGCCCGACGCGTCGTACGCCCAGACCGTCATGCCGTTGGCGTGGTACGGCAAAGTCTTGCGGCGGTGGAGGACCAGGTCCTTGTCGAAGTCGAAGGGGATCTCGTGGTCGTCGAGCAGCCGGATCCGGCCCGACTCCTTGATGGACTCCACGCGGTCGTCGGCCGACTCCACGTCCACCGTGCGCGGCGACGCGCCCTCCAGGCCCAGCAGGACCGCCTTGGGGGTGCCGTGGCCGTGCCCGGTCGCGCCCAGGGAGCCGTACAGCTCGACCCGTATGGAGGCGGTCGCGGTCAGCAGCCGCTCCTTGTTCAGCCGGCGCGCGAACATCCGGGCGGCCCGCATCGGGCCGACCGTGTGGGAGCTGGACGGGCCGATGCCGATCGAGAACAGGTCGAAGACCGAGATGGCCACGGTGACTCCTCAGAACGGGGGTTGTGCGAGGGGGCGGGGCACCGCGCTCACTGCCCAGTGTGCGCGGTACCCCGGAAGAACGGCACGGTGTGCCGGTGAACCCGGGGTCACGTCCGGGAGCGGCGGCCGGAGATCGGACGATCCCCGCCGCCGCTCCGGGTCACTTGCCCAGGGTGGGGTAGAGCGGGTGCTTGGCGGTGAGGGCCTTGACCCGCGTCTTGAGGGCCTCGGTGTCGTAGGACGGCTTGAGGGTCTCGGCGATGATGTCGGCGACCTCGGTGAAGTCGGCGGCGGTGAAGCCGCGGGTGGCGAGCGCGGGGGTGCCGATGCGCAGGCCGGAGGTGACCATCGGGGGGCGGGGGTCGTCGGGGACGGCGTTGCGGTTGACGGTGATGCCGACCTCGTGGAGGCGGTCCTCGGCCTGCTGTCCGTCGAGGTCGGATGCGCGCAGGTCGACCAGGATGAGGTGGACGTCGGTGCCGCCGGACAGGACGTTGACGCCGGCTGCGCGGGCGTCGGGTGCGGTGAGGCGCTCGGCGAGGATCTTCGCGCCCTCCACGGTGCGGCGCTGGCGGTCCTTGAACTCCTCGCCGGCGGCGACCTTGAAGGAGACGGCCTTGGCGGCGATGACGTGCTCCAGGGGTCCGCCCTGGAAGCCGGGGAAGACGGAGGAGTTCAGCTTCTTGGCGAAGGTCTGCTTGGCGAGGATGATGCCGCCGCGGGGTCCGCCGAGGGTCTTGTGGGTGGTGGAGGTGACCACGTCGGCGTGTTCGACGGGGTTGGGGTGCAGGCCCGCGGCGACGAGGCCGGCGAAGTGTGCCATGTCGACCCACAGGTAGGCGTCGACCTGGTCGGCGATGCGGCGGAAGGCGGCGAAGTCGAGCTGGCGGGGGTAGGCGGACCAGCCGGCGATGATGACCTTGGGGCGGTGTTCCTTGGCGAGGCGTTCGACCTCGTCCATGTCGACGAGTCCGGTGGTGGTGTCGACGTGGTAGGGGACCACGGTGAACTGCTTGCCGGAGAAGTTCAGGCGCATGCCGTGGGTGAGGTGGCCGCCGTGGGCGAGGTCCAGGCCGAGGATGGTGTCGCCGGGCTGGGCGAGGGCGAAGAGGGCGGCCTGGTTGGCGGAGGCGCCGGAGTGGGGCTGGACGTTGGCGTATTCGGCGCCGAAGAGGGCCTTGACGCGGTCGATGGCGATCTGTTCGGTGACGTCGACGTGTTCGCAGCCGCCGTAGTAGCGGCGGCCGGGGTAGCCCTCGGCGTACTTGTTGGTGAGGACGGAGCCCTGGGCCTCGATGACGGCGAGCGGAGCGAAGTTCTCCGAGGCGATCATCTCCAGGGTGGACTGCTGGCGGTGCAGCTCGGCGTCGACCGCGGCCGCGACCTCCGGGTCCAGCTCGTGCAGAGACGTGTTCAGAACGGTCATCGACGTCCTC
>NZ_LIRK01000585.1 GCF_001419765.1 Streptomyces torulosus | reverse complement strand
GCCTCGGGGGCGGCGGGCTCCAGGTGGGTGAGCAGCGCGGCCGGCAGGAGTGCCACGGCGCGGACGCCGCCGTAGGGGGAGCGGGTGTCCACGGAGACGCTGAACCCGTAGCGCTGGGCGAGCACCCCGATGACGGCGAAGCCGAACCGGGGCGGGTCGCCGAGGCGGGTGACGTCCACGGCCCGGGCTCCGTCGAGCAGCCGGCCGGCGCTCTCGACGGCCTGGGCGTCCATGCCGACGCCGGCGTCGTCGACGATGACGCAGGCGCCGTTGTGCACGGTCTGCACGGTGACCTCGACGGTGGTGTCGGGCTGCGAGTGGCGGGCGGCGTTGTCGAGCAGTTCGGCGAGGGCGAGGACGACGGGTTCCACGGCGCGGCTCTCCACCGCGATGTCGACCTGGCCGTTGACCCGGATCCGCCGGTAGTCGCGGATGCGGGAGGTGGCGCCGCGGACGACGTCGATCAGCGGGGAGGTGGCGCGCTGGCGGCCCGGCCAGGATCCGCACAGGACGGCGATGGCCTGGGCGCGGCGGCCGAACTGGGCGTTGGTGTGGTCGACCTCCAGCAGGTCGCGCAGGACGTCGGGGTCGTCGTGCCGGTCCTGCATCTCGGCGATGGAGATCTGCTGTTCGTTGGCGAGGGCCTGGAGGGAGCGCATCGACGCCTGGAGGGCGGCCTTGGCGGAGCGGTCGGCACGGGAGCGGGCGTGGTCGACGGCGACGGAGAAGAGGGCGAGGACCCGCTCCAGGTGTTTGCCGTACTCGGTGGCGGCGATCCGGGCGTCGCGCGGTCCGACGCCGGGGACATCCTGACCGGGATGGTCGGCGAGCGCGGGCAGCCGGACCGAGACCAGATGGCGCAGCTCCTCCTCACGCGCCCGGACCTCGCGGACCAGGTCGGCGTTCCGTCTGCGCTGCCGCGCGGTGATCCCGTGCTGGCGCAGCAGGAGCACGGCGGTGGCGAGCAGGGCCGTGGCCAGGCCCCAGGTCACCGCCTGCGGTATCTGATCGGTCATGAAAGTCCACGAGTCCTTACGTCCTCAAGTCCCGGAACGTCCTCAGGTCCCGGACGGTGAACGCGGGTTGACGGAGCGCCCGACGTTAGTGATGCGGCCCCGGCGTGTCTTCCCGTGGCGCGCAGGGAAGTTGTCACAGGGCGCATGAGTGGCGCAAGGGGTGTGAAGGGGCCTGTGACCTTCCCTTCCGCATGATCGACCGACCGCACGGCACGGCAATCGCTTGCCGCGCTAGGGTGCCCACACGGCCCGATCGGACTCCGAATCATCTTTGATCATGCACCAGTTGAAGCTTTCGCGGTCAGGAATCGTATGAGACCGCAAGGAAGCCGTCGGGATCGATGAACGGGAGGAGTGGCGTTGCCCGCGGGTAGCTATGCCGTCGACGCGCTGAACACCGAGGAGCTTCAGCCGCGGGAGCGGGCCGACTTCTGGACCGAGCACATCGGCACGTACCACTCCCGGATGGGCTTCAGATACGCCTGCGCGGAGAACTTCCGCGGGCGGACTGTCCGGCAGCGCACCGACACCTATCAACTGGTCAAGTACCGCTCGGACCGGATCGAGTACAGCCGGACCCCGCACCAGGTGCGCCAGGACCCGGACGAGGACTACCGGCTGCTGCTGCCGCTGGACGGGGAGATCGTGCTGCGGCAGGACGGCGAGGAGGCGCGGCTGACGCCGGGCACCGGGGCGCTGGTCTCCTTCGCGTCGCCGTTCCAGTGTCTGCAGAGCGACGCCGTCGACGCGTTCATCCTCACCGTTCCCGCCCGTGAGGTGAACGGCCGGCTGGGCTGCCGGGCGCCGGTGTCGGCCGGGCTGGACCTGACCCGAGGGCTGGGGCGGATCGTGGGCGGGATGCTGACCGCCCTGCACGAGGAGCGGGAGCATCTGACCGACCCCGAGTTCGACGCCGTCTCCGACCGGGTGGTGGAGCTGGTGTGCATGCTGGCCGCCGGGGACGACCGCCCCGATGTGCCGGGGCAGTTGGGCGAGGTGGAGGCGATGGTCCGCCGCTATGTGCGCGACCATGTGGCCGACCCGGGGCTCACAGGGACGACGGTGGCGCGTGCCCTCGGCTGGTCGCTGCGGCAGATACAGCTCGCGTTGCAGCAGGCGGGGACCACGCCCCGTGAGCTGATCCGCGAGGAGCGGCTGCGGCTGGTGCGGGACCGGTTGCTGTGCGCGGAGTGTGAGCACCAGTCGATCACGGATCTGGCCTATTCCGCCGGTTTCTCCTCCGCGAGCGCCCTCAGCACGGCCTTCCGGCGGCGCTACGGGGTGAGCCCGAGGGAGATGCGGCAGAGCCCGCGCTGACCGTGCGACGGTGGGGGCGGCCCGGCGAGGGGCCTTTTGAAGGTCCTCGGACCGTCCGGTGACAGGTCGCTCACAAGCCACACGGCACGAACACGGAATGTGCGGGATGCCGGACGTCTCCCGTCAGATGTCCGGATTCCGGGGTTGTGGAACTTGGCCGAGATTGCCCGTAAGTGGCCCATACAGTTGCCGGATTTTTTCGCCGATGACCGGACCGGGTCATGTGAAGTACGTCTCACCACACGCCCGGTCCGTCGACGGGTGTCCGGCCACCGAGCGGGGCCCGGCCCGTCATCTACGGCCGCTGCCCCGGGAACGCGCCCGCGCCGAGCCGCTCGAAGCGCTCCTGCACATTGGCGGCGAAGGCCTGCTGCTCGGGGCCGGCGAAGGCCTGCCCGGTCACGTTCATGGCGACCGTCAGCACACCGCTGATGGGCGCGCCGGGCGAGGTGCGCACGGGGGTGCACAGGAAGTCGAACTCCTGGGGCTGCGGGTAGTCGTAGGTGCCGAGGTGCGCACGGGAGAGGGTGGCCGCGCGGCCGCTGTGGAAGGCGTCGTCCATGGCGTTGAAGACGCCGACGGCGTCCAGGTGTGGCAGGGCGAGCCGGCCCGGGCTGAACTGCGGGACCATGCCGAAGGCCTGGCCCTGCTTGCCGTTGGCGTAACGCAGCAGGTGGTTGGGCCCCTCGGTGAGCATGATGGGGAAGGGGGCGCCGTCGAACACCGCGAACAGCTCCTGCTGCTGGGCGAGCAGACTGTCACGCAGCTTGAAGTCGGCGAGCAGGGTCTCGGAGAGCTCCTGCATGGCCTCGCGTATCCGGCGGTCCCACTGACGGGGCTCGAAGTCGGCGACACAGACGGTGCCGAGGATCATGCCGGTGTTGTCACGCAGCGGGGTGCCGAGGTACGAGCGGACGCCCAGGTCGTTGACGAGGGGGTTGCCCTTGAACCTGGGGTAGTCGAAGACGTCGTCCAGGGCGAGCTGGGACCCCTGGGCGACCACATGCGGGCAGAAGCCGTAGTCGCCGGGTGCCTCACGGGACAGTTCGCTCAGGTCGAAGGGGATGGCCGGGCTGTCCGGGCCGACCTTCTCACCGGGGGACGAGGTCGGGATGTACATGCCGCGGAACATCTGCCGCTCGTCGTTGATGAAGTTCACCATGGCCAGGGGCGAGCGGGTGAAGCTCGCGGCGAGCCGGGCCACCCGGTCGAAGGTGGCTTCCGCTTCCACGCTGTTGAGGCCGAGCACCTGCAGCCGTAGCCTGCGCTGTTCGCTCGCGCGGAGTGCCTGGTCGGATGAGGTCAGGGGATCCATACCGCAGATGAAAGCAGAATCTCGGACTCCACGGTTCACCACCACCGTTAATTTCTGTCCCGGATGCCTCACAGACAACGGTGGTCCCTCTAGGCTGACTTGATGGACAGTGCCACGGACGGCCCTGACGGACCCCCTGCCTCACGGGCCCCGCCCTGTCGGCCAACCCAGGAGCCTGTCCAAATTTCTCCAAGTTTCAACCTTCGGCGATCACTTCCCGCCAAACCTTGAACGACAATCGAGCGGAAACGATTTTGCGTACGACAATCGTGCGATGGTCCGGTTTTCGACGGTCGTGCGTGCGCTTCCGGCTGAACGAGAGGGTGTCGAGCGGTGGGGCGAGTGCGGTTCGGGCTGCGGACCCCCGGTCTCACATGTGGGCTGGAACACCCTTCCGCCCAAGACGTTTTCGCGCCAAGATCCACTGAGCGCACAGCGCCGCAGTACAGCATCCGGGACGGTCGGCCACCGTTCCGGTTAGGGACCTGTCGACGACAGGTTCCGGGGCCTGTCGTCGACAGGCCTGAGTGAGGGCGCCCTGCCCCGCTGATCCACGGGGGACCCGGTACGAGGACGTCCGGGTGGCCACTTCAGACTCGTGAACCTGAAACATGCTCACCATCCGCCGGACTCGGCGACCCCGGGGCCACGTGGAGGTCGAGCGCGCCATCACACAGGCACATCGACGCACAGGCGAAGGAGAGGTCCGTTGAAGAAGTCGGACGTGGACGCACGGTCCGTGGCAGTGATCGGCATGGCCTGCCGACTCCCGGGGGCCGCCGGGACCGACGAACTGTGGAAGCTGCTGCGCGACGGCGTGGACGCCACCAGCGAGACCCCACCGGAACGGTACGACGTGGACGCCCTGCACGATCCACGGCCGGGCCCCGGCAAGCTGGCCAGCAGGCGGGCCGGGTACGTGGAGGCGGCGGAGTTCGACGCCGAGTTCTTCGGACTGTCCGCCACCGAGGCGGTGGAACTCGATCCGCAGCAGCGCCTGTTGCTGATGACCACCTGGGAGGCGCTGGAGGACGCGGGCCAGCGGCCGGACGCCCTGGCGGGCAGCCGTACCGGCGTCTTCGTGGGCAACGCCCGCGCCGACTACCTGGAGCGTGCCCTGCGGCTCGGCCCCGACGGGGTGACCGCCGCCCAGCTGCACAACTTCCGCTCGCTGCTGCCGGCCCGGCTCTCCCACTTCTTCGACCTCCGAGGCCCCAGCATGGTCGTGGACACGGCCTGCTCGTCCTCGCTGACCGCCGTGCACAGCGCCGTGCAGAGCCTGCGCGCCAAGGAGATCCCGCTCGCCGTGGTCGCCGGTGTGAACCTCAAACTCCGCCCCGACGAGGGCCAGGTGATGACCGCGGCCGGGGGCATGTCCGCCGACGGGCGCAGCAGGTTCGGTGACGCGAGCGCCGACGGGCACGCGCCCAGCGACGCCGTCGCCGTCGTCGTGCTGAAGCCCCTCGCCGACGCGGTCGCCGACGGGGACCGGATCCGCGCCGTCATCCAGGGCAGCGCCGTGGGCAACGACGGCGGCACCAGCGACTCGGTGCTCAACCCCTCCCTCACCGGCCAGCTCGACGTGCTGCGCTGGGCGTACGAGGACGCCGGGATCGACCCCGCCGACGTCGACTACGTCGAGGCGCACGGCTCCGGTTCCCCCGTGTTCGACCCGCTGGAGCTGACCGCGCTCGGCAAGGTGCTGGGCGAGGGGCGCCCTGCGGAGCGGCCGCTGCTCGTCGGCTCGGTGAAGTCGAACATCGGTCACGCGGAGGCGGCGGGCGGACTGGCCGGGCTGATCAAGGCGGTGCTCTGCCTGGAGCACGGCGAGATCCCGGCCAGCCTCCATGTGGAGACCCCCAACCCCGCGGTCGCCTGGGACGAACTGCCGCTGGAGATACCCCGCTCGCCGCGCCCCCTGGGCGACCACGGCCGTCCGGCTGTCATGGGCATATCCGGTCAGGGTTCCTCCGCTCTCAACGCCCACGTCGTCCTGCGCCAGGCCGAGCCCGCCAAGGAGACCTTCAAGGAGAAGCTCATGGCGGTGCTGTCGATCACCACCTATGTGCTCCCGCTCTCCGCCCGGACGCCCGCCGCGCTGGACGCGCTGGCCCGGTCGTACGCGGAGTACCTCGACACCGGAGGAGCGGGCGCCGGCTACCCGGTGCGGGACATCTGCTTCAGCGCCGCGCTGCGCCGCCGCCACCACGAGCACCGGATGGCGGTGTCCGGCGCCACGCACGCGGAGCTGGTGGCCGCGCTCACCGGGACGCCGGGCGCGCACACCGCGCACTCCACCCGCGAGGTCGCCGACCGCTACCGCGCGGGCGAGGAGGTGGACTGGGAGAAGGAGTTCAAGGAGTTCAAGAAGGGCGCCCGCTTCGTCCCCCTCCCCCACTACCCCTGGCAGACCAAGCGGTACTGGCCCGGTGAGAGCGCCCGCGGCGGCGGGGACCTGGAGAGCGACCTGTCGTCCTGGCTGCTGCGGGAGCACGCCCGCACCGGCTTCGACGACGGCTCCACCCTCACCGAGATCGGCATCGACTCGCTCGCCCGGCTCCGCATCGTGGTGGAGCTGACCAGGCGGTCCGGCCAGGAGGTCGACCCGGAGGAGTTCGGCCGCCTGCGCACGGTCGGCGAACTGCGCGAGTGGACCCGTGAGTTGGAGGCCGCGGCCCGATGAGCGCCCGTCCCGGGGTCGGCACGCCCGACCCGAACAGACCCGGCGGCCCGGCGGCGCCCGGGCAGAGCACCGACCCGCAGACCCTGTACGGCTGGTTCGCCCGCTCCGCCGAGGAGTTCGCGGACGAGGTCGCGCTGGAGGTCGAGGACCGGCGGCTGACCTACGCCGAACTGCGGCGGCTCGCCGAGGGGATCGCCGCCCGGCTGCTCACGGCGGCGGGGGGTGAACGGCCCCGGCGGATCGGACTGCTGGCGAGCCGCTCGGTCGCCGCGTACGCCGGGTATCTCGCGATCCAGCGGGCGGGGGCCACCGTGGTCACCCTCAACCCGGAGCACCCGGCTGGCCGCACCGCCGGGATCGTCCGGGCGGCGGAGCTGGACCTGGTCCTCACGGACACCGAGGACGTGGACCCGGGGGTACCGAGGCTCGTCCTGGACGAGCCGGGACTGGCGGCGATCGCCGCGGAGCCCCGCCCGGACGGGGAGTGGCCCCGCGTGGGCCCGGACGACCTGGCGTACATCATCTTCACCTCCGGCTCGACCGGGGCACCGAAGGGCGTGCCGATCACCCACCGGAACATCTCCGCCAACCTCGGTCATGTGGCGTCCCGGTACGGTGTCGGGCCCGGCAGCCGGATGTCACAGACGTTCGAGCTGACCTTCGACGCCTCGGTGCACGATCTGTTCGTGGCCTGGGCGGGCGGGGCGACCCTGGTGGTGCCGGCCCGCAGTCAGCTGCTGTCACCGGTGAAGACCGTCAACGCCCTGCGGCTGACGCACTGGTTCTCGGTGCCCTCGCTCATCACCTTCGCCTCCCGCCTCGGCACCCTGAAGCCGGGCAGCATGCCCACCCTGCGGTGGACGGTCTTCGGAGGCGAACCGCTGTCCCTGGCCGCGGCCCGCGAGTGGCGGGAGGCCGCCCCGAACAGCGAGCTCGACGTGCTGTACGGGCCGACGGAGCTGACCATCTCCTGCACCGGCTACCGCTTCCCCGCGAACCTCGCCGACTGGCCGGAGACCCCGAACGGCACGGCGCCGATCGGCCGGTGCTTCCCCACCCTGGACTTCCTGCTCCTGGACGAGGACGGCGAGCCCGCCGACATCGGGGAGCTGTGCATGCGCGGCCCGCAGCGCTTCCCCGGCTATCTCGACCCGGCGAACGACGCGGGCCGTTTCGTCCCCGCCGACGACGGCACCGGCGCAAGCACGGGCACAAGCACCGGCACCGGCACCGGCACCGGCACCGGCACCGGCACCGGCACCGGCCCGGTCACCGAGGCCGACTGGTACCGCACCGGCGACCGGGTCGCCCTGCGCGACGGGCAGCTGATCCACCTCGGGCGCACCGACCACCAGGTGAAGATCCGCGGCCATCGCATCGAACTCGG
>NZ_LIRK01000584.1 GCF_001419765.1 Streptomyces torulosus | reverse complement strand
AGTCACGAGGCTCCCCGAGGCCACCCCACCCGTCGCTCGTATGCTCGACGAATGACGACTTCCGCCAGCCAGGCCAGCCAGGGAACCGGCCCCACCCAGAACTCCATGCGGCGCGCCCTGAAACGTGCCCGCGACGGCGTGGCGCTGGACGTGGCCGAGGCGGCCGTGCTGCTGCAGGCGCGCGGCGCGGATCTGGAGGACCTCGCCGCGTCGGCGGCCCGCGTACGGGACGCGGGGCTCGCGGAGGCCGGACGGCCCGGCGTCATCACGTACTCCAAGAGCGTGTTCATCCCGCTCACCCGGCTCTGCCGGGACAAATGCCACTACTGCACCTTCGTCACCGTGCCCGGCAAGCTGCGCCGGGCCGGCCACGGGATGTTCATGTCGCCCGACGAGGTCCTCGACGTGGCCCGCAAGGGCGCCGCCCTCGGCTGCAAGGAAGCCCTGATCACTCTCGGCGACAAGCCGGAGGACCGCTGGCCGGAGGCGCGCGAGTGGCTCGACGCGCACGGCTACGACGACACCATCGCCTACGTCCGCGCGATCTCCATCCGCATCCTGGAGGAGACCGGGCTGCTGCCCCACCTCAACCCCGGTGTGATGAGCTGGACCGACTTCCAGCGGCTCAAGCCGGTCGCCCCCTCGATGGGCATGATGCTGGAGACCACCGCGACCCGGCTGTGGTCCGAGCCGGGCGGACCCCACCACGGCTCCCCCGACAAGGAGCCCGCCGTACGGCTGCGGGTCCTGGAGGACGCCGGGCGGTCGTCCGTGCCGTTCACCTCCGGCATCCTCCTCGGCATCGGCGAGACCTACGAGGAGCGGGCCGAGTCCCTCTTCGCGCTGCGCAAGGTCTCCCGTGCCTACCACGGCATCCAGGAACTGATCATCCAGAACTTCCGCGCCAAGCCCGACACCGCGATGCGCGGCATGCCGGACGCGGAACTCGACGAGCTGGTGGCCGCCGTCGCCGTGGCCCGGCTCATCATGGGCCCCTCGGGCTGCATCCAGGCCCCGCCGAACCTCGTCGACAGCGAGTACGAGCGCCTCATCGCCGCCGGGATCGACGACTGGGGCGGGGTGTCGCCCCTCACCATCGACCATGTGAACCCCGAGCGCCCCTGGCCGCAGATCGAGGAGCTCACCGAACGGTCCCGCGCCGCCGGGTTCGAGCTGCGGGAACGGCTCTGCGTGTACCCGGAGTTCGTGACCCGCGGCGAGCCCTGGCTGGACCCGCGGCTCCTCCCGCACGTCCGCGCGCTCGCCGACCCGGAGACCGGCCTCGCCCTCCCGGACGCCGTCGTCGAGGGGCACCCGTGGCAGGAGCCCGACGAGGTCTTCGTCGCCGCCGGACGCACCGATCTGCACACCGCCATCGACACCGAGGGCCGTACCGGCGACCGCCGCGACGACTTCGACTCCGTCTACGGCGACTGGGGCGCCCTGCGCGAGGCCGCCGCGCCCGGCATGGCACCCGAGCGCATCGACACCGACGTACGGGACGCGCTGCGCACGGCCGCCGACGACCCGACCCGGCTCAGCGACGACGAGGCCCTCGCCCTGCTGCACGCGGACGGCCCCGCGCTCGACGCGCTGTGCCGCGTCGCGGACGACGTGCGGAAGACGGCCGTCGGCGACGACGTCACGTACATCGTCACGAGGAACATCAACTTCACCAACGTCTGCTACACCGGCTGCCGTTTCTGCGCCTTCGCGCAGCGCCGCACCGACGCCGACGCGTACACCCTGTCGCTGGAGCAGGTCGCCGACCGAGCGGCGCAGGCGTGGGACGTGGGCGCCGTCGAGGTCTGCATGCAGGGCGGCATCCACCCCGACCTGCCGGGCACCGCGTACTTCGACATCGCGAAGGCGGTGAAGGAGCGGGTGCCGGGGATGCACGTGCACGCGTTCTCGCCCATGGAGGTCGTCAACGGCGCCACCCGCACCGGGATGTCGATCCGGGAGTGGCTGACGGCCGCGAAGGAGGCCGGCCTGGACTCCATCCCCGGCACGGCCGCCGAGATCCTCGACGACGAGGTCCGCTGGGTCCTCACCAAGGGCAAACTGCCCACGGCCACCTGGATCGAGGTGGTGACCACCGCCCACGAACTGGGCATCCGCTCCACCTCGACGATGATGTACGGCCACGTCGACCAGCCCCGGCACTGGCTCGGCCATCTGCGCACCCTCGCCGGCATCCAGCAACGCACCGGCGGCTTCACCGAGTTCGTGACCCTGCCCTTCATCCACACCAACGCGCCGGTCTACCTCGCCGGCATCGCCCGCCCCGGCCCGACGATGCGCGACAACCGCGCGGTCACCGCCATGGCCCGCCTCCTCCTCCACCCATGGATCCCCAACATCCAGACCAGCTGGGTGAAGCTCGGCACCGAGGGCGCCGCCGAGATGCTCCGCTCCGGCGCCAACGACGTCGGCGGCACCCTCATGGAGGAGACGATCTCCCGCATGGCGGGCTCCTCGTACGGCTCGTACAAGTCCGTGCAGGACCTCGTCGCCGTCGCCGAAGCCGCCGGACGCCCGGCACGGCCGCGCACCACCCTGTACGGCCCCGTACCGGAGGAACGGCAGCGCGCGGCCGCCGCCTCCGACGGCCATCTGCCGGAGCTGCTGCCCGTCGTGGACTGAAAACCCTTACTGCCCTGTCCGTCACCCCTGTTAGCTTTCTCCGGCTCGTGCGATCCACGAGCCCAAGACTCACTGGGGAGGGGACAGTTGGGGACGTTACGGAGATCCGGCGGCCGGGGGCTGCTGGCGGTGGGGTGCTCGGTGGCGGCGCTCGTCGCCGCCGTGCCCGGCGTCGCGCACGCGGCGGCGCCGCCGAAGCAGCCGCTGGTGGCGGATCTGAGCACCGAGGGCAAGGCGTGCGCCGCCGGAGACGCCAAGGCGTACATCGCGGAGTCGCCACCGCTGGTCCGGGCGGTGCTGAACGACACCGACGGCGGCCGCGTCGCCGGCGAGTTCGAGGTCTGGTGGACGGACCGTGACGGCGGCGAGCAGCGCCGCACCGCCACGACCACCCAGAAGCTCTCGGGCAGCCCGTTCACCTTCCGGCTGCCGTGGGACGACATCCCCGCAGACACCGTCGTCTCCTGGCACGTGCGAGCCGACGACGGCACGGCGAAATCGCCCTGGAGCTCCGAGGGCGAGGGCTCGGTCTGCCAGTTCGTGTACGACGACACGAACCCGGAGAAGGCCACGGTCACCTCGCCCGAGTACCCGGAGGACGTCCTCTGGGTCGACGGCGTCGGCGTGTACGGCCACTTCACCATGGACTCGCCCTCGGACGACGTCGTGGCCTACCGCTACGGCTTCCTCGGCGGCCCGTACGACACCGTGCGGCCCGACGAGCCGGGCGGGGCCGTGGCCATCCCCTTCCTGCCGCTTCGCTCGGGACCGAACACGCTGGCGGTCCGCGCGCTCGACCGCGCCGGGCGCAGCAGCGGCGAGACGTCGTACCGCTTCTTCGTGAAGTCCGGCCGCGCCCCCGTCGCCCACTGGAACCTCGCCGACCCCGCGGGCTCGGCGACCGCCGCCGCCGAGACCGGCACCGCCGCCGAGGCGGGCAGCGGGGTCACCTTCGGCGGCGCGGCACCCTCCGGTACGGGCCTCGCCTCGGCGGCGGTCCTGGACGGCAGCAGCCACGCATATCTCACCCCGGGCGGCCCGGCCGTCGCCGACCCCCGGAAGACGTTCGCGGTCAGCGGCTGGGCGCGGCCCGCGCAGACCGACCGGACCATGACCGTCGCCGCCCAGGACGCCGGCGACGCCTCGGCCTTCGCGCTCGGCCTCGACGCGCGCGGCGAGCGGCCGGTGTGGTCGTTCACCGTGGGCGGCGCCCGGGTGACGGGCGGCGCGCCGGAGACCGGGGAGTGGGCGCACCTGCTGGGAGTGTACGACGCCGAGACCGGCGAGGCCCAGCTGTACGTCAACGGCCGGGCCGTCGGCACCAAGGCGAAGGCGGAGCCCGGCGCGGGCACCGGCGACTTCCAGATCGGGCGCGCCCGTGACGGCCGGGGCCACCACGACCGCTGGCACGGCGGGCTCGCCGGCATCCGGGTCCACGACCGGGTCGTCGTCCCCACCGAGGCCGCCGAACTCGCGCACCGCAAGCCGCGCTCCCTCGGACACTGGTCGCTGGAGAACGCGACGGACGGGGCGAGCCCCGAGCAGGACGGCGGCACGCCGCTGAAGCTGGGCACGGGCGCGGCGATCCACCGCGGCCCGGACGGCTCCTGCGTCCCGGACCTCGACCCGGACTGCCCGGCGGTACCGGACGCGCTCGTCGGCGACGGCCACCTCACGCTGGACGGCGAGACGGGCCACGCGGCCACCTCGGGCCCCGTCCTCGACACCTCGGACAGCTTCTCGATCGGCGTCGTCGTACGCCTGGCGGACGCGGAGCCGTCCCGCCCGATGACCGTGCTGTCCCAGGGCGGCACGCACACCGACGTGTTCAAGGTGCGCTACGAGCCGTCGGAGTACGCCTGGCAGCTGGTGATGCCCGTGGCCGACGAGGAGGGCGCGGCCGAGGTCGTGGTCGCCCAGGTCTCCACGACCGAGGGCGAAGAACAGCGGCTCGCGGTCGTTTACGACGATGCCACCGACCGGATCAGGCTCTACCTCGACGGCATGACCAGTGCCGAGGGCACCGCGGACTTCCCGGACGGCTGGGAGAGCTCCGGCCCCCTCCAGGTCGGCCGCGCCCGCGTCGGCGACGGCTGGGGCGAGTACCTGCGCGGTGACGTCGACGAGGTCCACGCCTTCGCCGGCGCGATCGACGACGGTGACGTCCGTCAACTGGGCTGGGGCGTCGAGCCCTGCCTCTGCTGAACGACCTCGCACCACGGCGACGCCCCCGCCGTCGTACGGCCCCCAAGGCTCGTACGGTGGCGGGGGCGTCGGCGGATCTAGTGCTGTGACCGGAAAGGTTTGCCGGAAAGCTCGCGGCGTCCGGTGCGGTGCCTC
>NZ_LIRK01000583.1 GCF_001419765.1 Streptomyces torulosus | reverse complement strand
GCCACTCGCCGACTGTGGTCGGTGTCAGGTTCGCCGTTGAAGCCAGGGAACGCACTGACCGCCGCGTGAACAGATGCTCCTTGCAAAGGCTTTCCAACAGACGCAGATCACGGAAGAACTCGTCCTCCACGCCGTCACGATGCCCCGTCCCCATCCCGCCCCCGATCCCCCGGTGTCCAACTGTCCAGAACCCCCTTCTGGACGTGTTCAACAACTTATGGGCTGACCGGCACCGTCCGGGGTGAAACTGTCCCACTCGCCTGATGGGGGTTCCTGGACACCGTCCTGGGCGGAGACCGTCGCATCACGGTCAAACGACCCACCTACACATCCAGGGGGAAGCATGACGCCGGGAATTCGGCGCTCGATCCTTAACGGCCATCGAGATGCTCGGACGGGCAGGGGCGGCAGGGATGGTGTTCCTCCTGCTGTACGTCGGCGTGGTGCTGCCCACGGTGTGGAGCGCCCGCCCATTCCGCCACACCGCTGTGCGGCATGTTCTGACGGCACTGCTGAGCGCGCTGCACCCGATGCTGGGCGGACCTCGCTCGCCGTGACTGGGGGCGCGGTCGACGGAGTGGCCGGGCCCCCGAACACAACGCCGACTTTCACGACCATGGGCGCTGAAACCGACGTCGCCCGCCCGGTCTTCGCCAAGAGCCTCTTGCAGCTGCCGTGGTAGGGGCCGCTTCACATTCTCGGCTAGCACGCGAGGCGCAAGTCGCCCCACCGCATGGGCAACCGACTCCCTCACTGAACCCTGACGGTGCCAGACGACCGGACCCGCAAGGACACCGAAGCACTTACCGCAGCAACAGCCTGCATTCAAGCCAGAGTTCGAGCGTCTCCGCAGGTCACAAGCCTTGAACTCCAAATCTGGCTGGCAGAGTCGGAGCTGCTGCAGGACCCGCTCCTCACACCCCCGCCTACCGTGTGACTGACTTCGCAACGGTCGGCGAATGTGCTGGTCAGAGCCAGGTCGCAGCGCTAACCCCTGCCTGCATCACCCTGGCGCAGCCCCATCTGAACCGCCTCACCAAGACACAAGGGCCAAGGAGAACACACCCTCCACCGTCATGACCAGGAAAACCGCGCGCTCCACCGCTCTGACCAGGCAATACCTCCCTTCCACTGTCCACGCCCTGCACGCGGAACCGCCGCGTGTTTCATCCCGAGGGGGAAACCGCATGTCCACGCTCGCCCTGATGGTCGTCCTGCTGCTGGTCCTGGTCGGCCTGCTGCTCCTCGGCGCGCTCGCCTACGCCGTCTACCGCGTCCCGCGCCTGACGCAGCCGCTGATCGTCGCTTTGACCGGTGCCGGGGTTCTGGCCGCCCTTGTCACCGCCGTGGCCACCGCTGGCGCCCGGTGAACCGGGCACCGCTTCGTCGGCAGCAGGTCTGCGAAGCCCGGCCGTCGGCTGCACGGTGCAGCACGTGCAGCGGGGTGTGTGCAGCAGCGTGCTGCACACACCACCTGGCGGGCAGCGGCCTGGTGCAGCTTCATCACTCGAATTCGAGTGGGATCGTTCGAATCAGACGACAGAGATTCGGACACCCAGCCCACGCTACTGCTCGCCGGTGCACGTGCTGCTGCTCCTGGTCCTCGTGCAGCATCCGCCGCTGCAACTACGGCCCGCGCTTGCAGCAGCTGGTGCTGCACCGCCGCTGGGAATCGCCGGTCTCTGTCCACAGCCCCGGGCCTCCAGCCTGCACCTATGACTGATGAAGCCATGCAGCAGATAGCGCAGCGGGGTCTGGTCCGCGACGGCCTGGAACGCGCGAGCGGACGAAGTTCACCGAACCGGTGCCAGCGTCGCCGACGGAGCAGGCACGGGCTCTGACGGCCCGTCTGGGCGTTTCACAGCGGACTGTGCAGCGCTACATCAAGGGCACGATCCGTACACCGCGCCAGGCTACCCGGGAGGCTCTGGCCGATCAGGCCGCCAGCGAGTGGCAGCCGGAGGTCCGTGCGCAGGTCCGGGAGCGGGCGTCCAGCACCACGGGCCTGCTGATCTCACTCCGCTGCCGGTTCGGGTTCGACGCTCCCTGGGGCCCTCGCCGACGCAGCCGAGCGACGCACCGCGCGGCAGATCGAGGCGGTACGCGAGGACATGGCCGACGCTGCCTAAGATCCCTGCACGTGGCACACACCTTCGAAGAACTCGTGGAGATGCAGCGCGCCGCCGACGAGGCCAACGCCCAGGTCGAGCGGCTCCGCGACGAGTACGGGCCGCCCACGACAACCGGGTGGACGGAGCACCAGACCAGCACTTACGAGACTGCCTGGCGCGCATGGCGCGACCTCGCCCGCGACGCCCAGGCCGCCGTCACCGACTATGCCAAGGCCGAGGGCCGGCCGCGCAACGAGGTCGAGGCGGAAGTGAGGACGGCTGTCCGTCACCCTGGCGCATGATGGCCCGGGCATGATGAAGCGGCCCTCGCCCTCCCGTAAGGAGGGCGAGGGCCGCAAGTGTTCTGTCTGGCCTGGCCACCAGCAGGTACGGTACGAGTCGCTGCCGCCTTTCGGCTCGCACTGCCGCCCGGACACCGAGCTCGGCCTCTTCGACTGGACCGAGCCTGCGAGGGGCGCTGCTCTCTACCGCATGAGGGAGGGGGCGGCCGGGCCAGTGACCGGCCGCCCCTCGTCGGCGTGGTTCTTCTAGCGGGTGATGAGGTCGGTTGGGTCGGTGTTGGCCCCGCACAGGACCACGACCACCTTCTCGCCGGGGGCGGGCCGGTAGCTGGTGGCCGGCGTGGACGGTGGCGGTGCGTCCCCGCGGTGGGGGTGCCGGTCGGGGCTGAGGAGGGCGGCGAGGGCGGTGGCGGCGCCGTGCTCGACGGCGATCCGCCGGTGGTCCCACAGCGCCTGGCGGGCCAGGACGATCATCTCGTCCGGTACGAGGACCGAGAGCACGCCCCCGCGCTGGGCGGCCTTCAGGGCAGAGGCGGAGGTGCGGCGGGCGCCGAGGGAGTCGGCGGCGATGGAGTTGACGGTGACGTCGACGGGGCGGCCGGCCTCGATCGCGGCGTTCAGCGCGCGGCAGTGGGCCGGTTCGACGGCGATGGTGCGGATGCCGTGTTCCTGGGCGACGGTGGCCACGCCCGTGAACAGTCCGCCGCCGCCGACCGCGACGACCACGGTGTCGACGTCGGGGATCTGGGCGTGGATCTCTGCCATGAGCGTTCCGGCGCCGCCCGCGATCAGCAGGTCGTCGTAGGCGTGGGAGGCGAGTGCGCCGGTGGTGGCGGCATGCGCCTGGCAGGCGGCGAGGGCTTCGGCGTACTCGGAGCCGACGAGCCGGACATCGGCGCCGTAGTCGCGGAGTTTGGCGACCTTCACCGCCGGGGCGGTCTCGGGCACGAACACCGTGGCGGGTACGCCCTGCTGGCGGGCGGCCCACGCACACGCGAGACCGGCGTTGCCGCCGGAGGCGATGGTCACTCCCGCTTTCGGGAGGGTACCGGCGTCCTGGTGTGCCTGGAGGAAGTTCAGCGCACCGCGCGCTTTGAAGCTGCCGGTGTGCTGCATGAACTCCAGCGCCAGCCACACCTCACACGGCTGCTCGGGGCGATCGTCGAGCGGGTCGCGGGGCGCGGTGCGGATGGCTCCAGCGTCCAATGGGGTGAGGGTGACCGGGCGGGTGCGGCCGCAGATCCGGTCGGTGGCCGATTTGACTTCGCTGTACAACAGACGCACGGTGCTGCTCCCGGGGTGTTGGCGGTTCATGACCAGGCGATGAGCTGGCCGGTGGTGTTCAGGGCGAGGAAGAACGCGAACGCGATACGCCTTCCGCCGGGGTTGGGGGCGACGGCGTGATAGTTGGCCGGGTTGAACAGGAGCGCGTCGCCGAGCTGCGGGGCCACGGTCACCTGCTGGCAGTGCTCGACCGCCTCGGGCCGGTAGCCGTACGCCTCGCGGTGGTGTTCGTCGGCCGGCTCCCAGCGGTGGCGCCACACCGTCGTGCTCCCGCCGGTCTCGGGTACGGCGACCCACACGTTGAACGCGAGCTGGCAGACGGTGTCCTGGTCGAACAGCCCGTGAGGGAACTCGCGGTTGATGTCGTCGTAGTGGATCAGGGCCCCGGCGTTGATCTCGCGCAGGGTGCCGCCGAAGACCGGGCGGCCGCCGATGGTGGCGGGGGAGACGGCGGCGCCCCACGCGGTGCCCAGGCGGGCCAGGGCGATGGAGATCGGGTCGGGCCGCATCCCGGCCCGCTGCCAGGCCCGGCGGGCGGCCTCCGCGTCGTGCCAGTACCGTCCGGCGTCCAGCTCGCCGCCCGGAGTGCGGTAATCGTTCAGGGCCGGGCCGAACCGCAGGATCGGGGTCGGCACGCGCGCGGGGTCGTAGTCGGCGGTCGGCAGCCGGCCGGCCGCTTCCATCGCGGCCGCGCAGGCGGCGGGGTCGAGGAAGTTGGGGACGCGGACCGCGGCCAGGGTGCCGGCCGCCAGGGTGGCTAAGTGCCGGTCGGTGAGAGTCGTGCTGGTCACGTCGGTGAAAAGGGGATCGAGCCCCATGGTCGTGCCGCTCAATGTCGCCTCCGTGAGGAGATGGAACCTACCGTGACGGTACGCCGTACCGTACGCTGACCCGCATGCCTAGGCAATCCGCTTCCCTCGACCTCGCGACCCCCGAACGGATCGCGGAACAGGCCCTGTTGATCGTGGACAGGGACGGGCCCGGCGGGCTCAGCTTCCGCACCCTCGCCGCCGCCCTGGACATCTCCGTGGCCTCACTGCAACGGCGCTGTACGGACCTTGCGGGACTACTCGACCTGGTGACCGACCACCTGGCGGCCGAGCTGCCCGAGATCGCCCCCGGCACCGGGTGGGCCACGGCCACCGAGACACGGTTCGCCGCCCTCTACGGCCTCCTGACGGCCCATCCGGGCCTGCTGACGCTGCGCGGCAGCCGCCCGTGGCTCGGCCCGCAACTACTCAAACGCCTCGTCGAACCGCAACTGGCCGACTCCCTCGCCGCCGGCATGACCCCCACGGAGGCGATCACCGCCTACCGGCGCATGTACCTGCTCACCCTCGGCAGCGCGAGCTTCGTCGACCACCGCGACCCCAAGGCCGCACAGACCGCCACCCGGCAGGCACTGGCCGCACTCGACCCCGACGACTTCCCCGCCCTCACCGGCAACCTCCCCGCCATCCTCGCCGCCGTCGTCGACCACGACGTGTACTTCGGCGCGCTCCGACAACTCATCTCCGCCGCCGACCCCGACAGCCGATTGGCCCCCTAACTCACGAGGAACGATCATGACCGCATCTCCGTCCACATCCGCTGTCCCGGATGATCCGCAGGTCCACGGCGAGGCCGCCGCGCAGCGGCTACGGGATGCACTGGCCCTGCATGGCCTCGTACTGCCGTCCGTGTGGGGCGGCGCACCCGTGTGCGGGCGGGGCTTCGTCGAACTCGGCGGCTGCTCGGCCGATACCGCGGACGCCCTGGCCAAAGTGCTGGAGGCGGCGTCGTCCCGGCAGAGTCCGCCGACCCGCCGGAAGCAACGTGTGGACACCCCGAGGTGACGCGACGGCCCATCCGCGGGCGGAGCCGGACGGCTCACCTTCGCGGCCGAGCGGGCCATACACCATTGTTCAGTGACCGCACGGCGCGGCGAGGTCAACGCCCGTGAGGCGTGGTCCCCATACGGCGTGGTGGCGCTGGGGCAACGAATCCGCGGCCGATGGCACCATCGCTCACTCACCGGCCAGCCGGCGTCACTCGAACGGGTGGCGGCCTCCACGGTGTGCAACCGTCGCGGGCACGCGGCGGTCCTCCACAGGCAGCACCGTTGATTCCACTGTGGAGGAGCATCCTCTTGCGTAAGCGTTCCATCCTCGCCGCAGCCCTCACCGCCGGCACTCTTGCCGCGCTGGTCCCCGCCGTGTCGGCTCAGGCCGCCGAGTACAGCTCGGCTCTCAAGGTCCGCGGCGTGCAGTACGACGCCCCCGGCCGGGACTCCAACAGCTGCACGAGCGGCAACACCACCGCCGAGTACCTGACGGTCAAGAACTACTCGACCAAGGCGACCGTCAACCTCAAGGGCTACGTCGTCACGGACGCCACCGGCAACCGCTTCACCTTCACCGCCAACCACTACCTGGAGCCCGGCGACTACGTGAAGTTGCGCGGCGGCCACGGCAGCGACTCCGACACATACAACGTCGTCTACCGCGACAACTGCAACTTCCTGTGGAACAACGACCGCGACACCATCTACCTGTACAAGCCCTCCGGCAGCCGCGCAGACGTCCACTCCTACACCAAGAACGGATCCGACCCCGACGGCGACGGCTACATCCGCTACCACAACTGAACCTCACCGCAACGGCTGCGCTCTGCCAAGCCATTGGTTCTCATGGGCTGGGCGTGGACACTCACGTCAGCGGGGTCTTTCCCACGACTGCCGTGTGGAGGCATCGGTCTGATCGAGGCTCCGTCGTCCTGGTGTGTTCAGGATGTTGCCTTGGGCTTGGGAGAGGCGAACAGGGCGGGTGTGCTGGCTGGGAGTGTGGGTCGCGGAATGGTCGTGCTGGCCAGCCGGTATCCACCCGGGCCGGCGGCGCAGTCGACGTTCCAGGCTCCGAGGCGGATCTGGACAGAGTCGCCTGTAGCTGCGACGCGGTAGCCGCGCCGTTCCCTACCACCGGATACCGGCAGGGTTACCCTCCTGGCCGCCGTCGACCCGTACGTCGACCGTGACGTCCTCGCCCGCCAGATCGGCCGCGAGGAAGATCAAAGATCATGACGGGCAGGGGGAACCCGCCCGCCCGGCTGCGTCGCGCTGTGATGACCTCCTGCTCGTACGCTGGAGGTCTCGGGGCTTGCTTGCGGAGGAACGGTCATGCCCCACGCCCTGTGGTCCGGTGCCATCTCGTTCGGCCTCGTGACCATCCCTACCAAGGTCACGGCCGCGACCGAGGACCACTCGCTGAGATTCCACCAGTACCACGTCGCAGACATGGGCCGGGTGAGAGTGCGCAAGGTCTGCGAGATCGAGGACCGCGAGGTCGGAGCAGGTGAGATCGGCAAGGGCTACGAGTGGTCAAAGGATCGACTCGTACGGCACGAAGCCGAGGACCTCGATGGCCTTGGCGGTGGGCAGCGGCATGTCGGCGAGTTCGTCGTCGGTCACCGGGATGATGCGGTCCTCGGTCCGGATCAGCAGCGGCTACTACCTGGCGGCCGACGGCAAGGTCGCCGAGAAGCCGTATGCCCTGCTGCGCCAGGCGCTGGAACGTAGCGGCAAGGCCGGCGTCGCGAAGTTCGCCTGGCACGGGCGGGAGCGGCTGGGCCTGCTGCGGATCCGCGGTGACGCGATCGTCCTGCACGCGCTGCGCTGGGACGACGAAGTCCGCGACCCCTCCGAGCTGGTCCCGGAGGAGGTGGAGCTGTCCGAGGAGGAGATCGACGAGGCACTGCTCCTCATCGACCGCATGGAGCTGGAGGGCCTGGAGGGGTTCGTCGACGAGTACACCGAGGCGCTGGAGGCGGTGATCGAGGCGAAGCGGGAGGGCCATGAGCCGCCGACGGCCCCGGCCCCGGAGACGGCACCGGGCCGGGTGGTGGACCTGAGTTACTGAGATTGAACTCGTGGAGTCGTAGGGGCTGACGGTTCGTCGACGGTGCGGTATCACCGAAGGCATGCGGTATCCACAAGGGGGCGGGCTGACCGCCGAACGGCAGCAGTTCCGCGAGGAGTTACGGCTCAAGGCGGCCGAGAGGTTCGCCCAGGGTGAGGCGAGCTCGGCGATCGCGAAGGACCTGCGGGTCAGTGTCCGGTCGGTGCAGCGGTGGCGGCAGATGTGGGACGAGGGCGGTCCGCGGGCTCTGCGCTCGCAGGGGCCGGCGTCGCTTCCGAGGCTGAGCCCGAAGCAATTTGCCCAGCTGGAGGCGGAGCTGGCCAAGGGGCCCGCCGCGCATGGCTGGGAAGACCAGCGTTGGACGCTGGCGCGGGTCAAGACGGTGATCGGCCGACGCTTCCACCTGACCTACACGATCCAGGGTGTGCGCAAGCTCCTGGTGCGTAATGGCTGGTCCTGCCAGGTCCCGGCCCGACGGGCCATGGAACGGGACGACGACGCGGTCGCGGGGTGGGTCAAGGAGGTGTGGCCGTGCGCGGAAGACTCGCGGCGGCCCGTGGAGCCTGGCTCGTCTTCGAGGACGAAGCCGGTTTCTCCATGACGCCGCCGCAGGCGAAGACCTGGTCACAGCGCGGCCGGACCCCGGTGGTGCGGGTCCGGGGCCGTTCCCGCAGACGAGTGTCGATCGCCGCGCTGACCTGCTACAAGCCCGGCCACCGGTCCCGGCTGATCTATCGTCCGCGCCGGGACGACGGCCGGCGCGACGGCCGCAAGAGCTTCTCCTGGCGCGACTACCGCGACCTGTTGATCGCCGCACACCAGCAGCTCGGCGGCTCCATCGTGCTCGTCTGGGACAACCTCAACGTCCACAAAGCTGCTGATCTGCGGGAATGGGCGGAAGCCCGGGACTGGCTGACCATCTACTACCTGCCGCCCTACACACCCGACCTCAACCCCGTCGAAGGGATCTGGTCTCTCCTGCGACGCGGCTGGCTCTCCAACGTTGCCTTCAGTACTCCCGAACACCTCGTCCAGCGCATCCGACGCGGCCTGCGGCACATCCAGTACCGCACCCATCTCATATTGATCCGAAACGGTAAGC
>NZ_LIRK01000582.1 GCF_001419765.1 Streptomyces torulosus | reverse complement strand
TCCGGCTCCGCGTCGGCCG
Organism: Streptomyces torulosus; assembly: GCF_001419765.1. Classification (GTDB taxonomy): domain Bacteria; phylum Actinomycetota; class Actinomycetes; order Streptomycetales; family Streptomycetaceae; genus Streptomyces; species Streptomyces torulosus. Next base: position 5,283 of record NZ_LIRK01000582.1, on the reverse strand, counting down.
CCCCGGCCTCCGTCCCGGCCGCCGACGACTTCAACGGGGACGGCTACGCCGACCTGGTCGTCGGCGCGCCGAGCGCGACGGTGTCCGGCAAGGCGAAGGCCGGGTACGTGGCCGTGACGTACGGCTCGTCCACGGGGCTGTCGACGGCGAAGAAGAAGATCGTCAGCCGTTCGACCACCGGGATCCCCGGGGCCGCCACCGAGAAACAGCTGTTCGGCGCCTCGTTCACCAAGGCCGACCTGGACCGCGACGGCTACGGCGACCTGGTGATCGCGGGCGGCAAGGAGGGCTCGGTGATCCTGTGGGGTTCCGCGTCCGGCCTGACCGGCGGCACGGGCATCGCGTACGGGGCCGTGCCCCAGGCGGGTGACTTCGACGGCGACGGCACGACCGACCTGGCGCTGTTCTCCGCGCAGCGGGTGAGCGGCGACGACCCGTCGGGCGCCCCGGCCGCGCTGTGGAAGGGCCCGATCAAGCGCGACGGCAAGCCCACCGCCGTACTCCCGCTCCTCGACAGGTCGCTGTGGTGGGGCTGGTCCGAGGAGGACGCCTCCTGCGAGACGGGCGGCGGCTGCGAGAACGGCCCCGCGTCGATCACCGGCCCGATCCGCTCCGGCGAGGTCGGCGACTTCAACCGCGACGGCCGCGACGACATCCTGCAGATGACCTACACCGGCGACGGCACCTGGGGACACCGTCTGCTCCTGGGCGGCGGCGCGACGGGCTTCACCCGGGGCGACACGTCCGGCGTCCGCGGCGGCGAGGACAGCGGCATCGGCGCCGGGGACGTGAACGGCGACGGCTACGACGACGTGGTGACCGGCGGCGAGAAGGCCCACATCGCCTACGGCTCGGCGGCCGGCCTCACCGACGCGAACGCCCACGACGTCGACCAGGACCTGCCGGGCTTCCCGGGCGCCCAGGAGGAAGGCGACCACGTCGGCTCCGCCGTGTCCGTCGCGGACGTGACGGGCGACGGTTACGCGGACGTCGCGCTCGGCATCGAGGGCGAGGATGTCGGCAGCGTCACCGACGCCGGCTCGGTCGCCCTGCTCCACGGCAGCGCCGCCGGCCTCACCGGCGCCGGTGCGCAGGTCTTCCACCAGAACACGGCGGGTGTCCCCGGAGTGGCCGAGGCGAACGACCAGTTCGGCGCCACGACCGCGCTGCTCGACGTCGACGGCGACGGCCACCGCGACCTGGCCGCCGCGTCCACCGCCGAGAACGCCTCCAACGGCGCCGTCTGGCTCCTGCGCGGCACCGCGTCGGGCCTCACCACGAAGTCCGCCCTCGCCTTCGGCCCGAAGGACCTCGCGGCCCCGTACACGAACGCCCTGTTCGGCAGCTTCCTGCGCTGACCGTCCGCGCGCGGGGGCAGGGACCCCAAGGCCGAGTGTGGGCTTCCCGCCACCTACGCCGGTACGTGCGTGGGCGCGAACATCCGCAGCACCGCCGGAAGCACCACCACCCAAGGCCCTGGCGCGGCAAGGGCCTTGGCCAAGTCCTCCGCGAGCGTCTCCGGGCTCGTCCGTACGCCCGGCACCCCGAACGACTCCGCCAGCGCCACGAAGTCCGGACGGGTCAGCTCCGTGCCCGTGGTCTCGCCGAACGCGTCCGTCATGTACTCGCGGAGGATGCCGTAGCCGCCGTCGTCGACGATCAGCCACGTGACGTTCAGGTCGTACTGCCGGGCCGTGGCCAGCTCGGCGACGGAGTACAGCGCGCCGCCGTCGCCGGAGACCGCGAGGACGGGGGACGTGGGGTCGGCGACGGCCGCGCCGAGGGCCGCCGGGAAGGCGTACCCGAGGCCGCCGGAACCCTGCGCGGAGTGCATCGTGTTGGCGCCCCGCGGATCGAACGCCGACCACGCCCAGTACGCGAGGATCGTCATGTCCCAGAAGGAGGGCGCCCGGGACGGCAGGGCCCGGCGGATGGACGCCAACAGGTCCTGTTCCAGGGTGAGTTCCTGGCCGTCGATGCGTGCGCGGACCTTCGCCAGGACCTCCCGCACCCGCTCGGGCGCCGACGCGTCCTCGCGGGGCTCCTCGATCGTCTCCAGCAGCGCCTGCAACGCGAGCCGCGCGTCCGCGTGGATGCCCAGCGCGGGATGGTTCGACTCCAGCTTGCCGAGGTCCGCCTCGATCTGGACGACCCGGCCGCGCGGCTTGAACGTGTGGTAGTTCGAGGAGAGTTCACCGAGACCCGAGCCGACCACCAGCAGGACGTCCGCGTCCTCCAGGAAGTCCGTGGTGTGCCGGTCCTCCAGCCACGACTGGAGCGACAGCGGATGCGTCCACGGGAAGGCGCCCTTGCCGCCGAACGTGGTCACGACCGGCGCCGACAGCCGCTCCGCCAGCTGCCGCAACTTGCCCGCCGCGTCCGCCCGTACGACTCCCCCGCCCGCGATGATCGCCGGGCGGGCGGCGGTCGCCAGCAGATGGGCCGCCACGGCCGTCAGTTCGGGGCGCGGCGGGAGCTCCTCGGGGAAGGCGTCGCCGCCCGTCACCACCGGGATCATCGTCTCGGCGAGCAGCACGTCCTGCGGGATCTCCACCCACACCGGGCCGTGCGGGGCGGTCAGCGCCGACTCCCAGGCGGCGGCGATCGCCGACGGGATCTGCGACTGCGCACGGACGGTGTGGACGGACTTGACGACGCCCCGGAACGAGGCCGACTGGTCGGGGAGTTCGTGCAAAAAGCCGTGGCGGCCGCCGCCCAGGCCGGCCGTCGGGATCTGGCTGCTGACGGCGAGGACGGGGGCGGAGGCCGCCGCGGCCTCCTGGAGCGCGGCCAGCGAGGTCAGCGCGCCGGGGCCCGTCGACAGCAGCAGCGGCGCGGCCTCGCCGGTGATCCGGCCGTACGCGTCCGCCGCGAACCCCGCGTTGTTCTCCACGCGCAGGCCGACGTACCGCAGGTCGGAGCGGCGCAGCGCGTCGAAAAGCCCGAGAGCGTGCTGGCCGGGCAGCCCGAACACCGTCGTCGCGCCGAGCCCGGCCAGCGTCTCCACGACCAGGTCCCCGCCGGTGCGGCCGGGCGGAGGGTTCAGCGCGGCCTCCCGCTGGGCGGCCGTCGGGCGGAGTACCAGGTCGTGGTCGTGGGTCACTGCGCTGCCTTCTCCTCGTGGTCCCTGCCGCGGATCACCCGACCGGGTTCCCCCCGCGGGCGTCGGCGATCTGGCGGGACATGATCGTGGTGAGTTCGTACGCCGTGTGCGAGGCGGCCACCGCGGTGATCTCGGCGTGATCGTACGCGGGCGCCACCTCGACGACATCGGCGGAGACCAGGTTGCAGGAGGCCAGGCCGCGCAGGATCTCCAGGAGCTCCCGCGAGGTCATGCCGCCCGCCTCCGGGGTGCCGGTGCCGGGGGCGTGCGCCGGGTCGAGGCAGTCGATGTCGATGGAGATGTACAGCGGGCGGTCGCCGATGCGCTGGCGGAGCTGGTCGGCGACCTCGTCCGCGCCGCGCCGGTAGATGTCGGCGGACGTGACGATCCCGAAGCCCATCTTCTCGTCGTCGGTGAGGTCCTGCTTGCCGTACAGCGGGCCGCGGGTGCCCACGTGGGAGAGGGCCGAGGTGTCGAGGATGCCCTCCTCCACGGCCCGCCGGAACGGGGTGCCGTGGGTGTACTCGGCGCCGAAGTAGGTGTCCCAGGTGTCGAGGTGCGCGTCGAAGTGGAGCAGCGCGACCGGGCCGTGCTTCTTGGCGACGGAGCGGAGCAGCGGCAGCGCGATGGTGTGGTCGCCGCCGAGGGTCATCAGCCGGGCCCCGCTGTCGAGCAGCTCGTCGGCGGCCGCCTCGACGGTCTCCACGGCCTCGTTGATGTTGAACGGGTTGGCGGCGATGTCACCGGCGTCCGCGACCTGGGCGAGGGCGAACGGGGAGGCGTCCTGGGCCGGGTTGTAGGGGCGCAGCAGCCGGGACGCCTCACGGATGGCGTTGCCGCCGAAGCGGGCGCCCGGCCGGTAGGAGACACCCGAGTCGAACGGCACGCCCACGACCGCGACGTCGGCCCGTCCGCCGACCTCGTCCAGGCGCGGCAGCCGGGCGAAGGTCGCGGGGCCGGCGTACCGGGGGATGCGGGAGGAGTCGACGGGACCGCGGGGCCGGCCGCCGGCTGCCGGGTTCTCGTTGCTGCTCATGGTGCGTGCTCTCCAGGAGGTGGATGCCGGTACGGGCGGACAGATACCGGTACGTGCGGGTGGGTGCGGGTGCGCGCGGGTGCGTGCCTCGACAGTAGGTGGCCGGGAAGCGGCTGCGAAGTGTACGTTTCATCCACTGGAGCCGTTCCGGATGGAGGGAACGCACATCATGTCGGACGCGGCGGTCCCGGCCGTGCCGCCCACCCCTGCCGTGCCCCTCGCCGCCCTCCTCGCCCGCGAGGACCTGGGGCTGCGGCAGATCGCGGGCCCGACCGGCAGCGGCACGGTGATCCACGGGGCGCACACCTCGGAGCTGTCCGACCCCCATCCGTACCTGCTCGGCGGTGAGCTGCTGCTGACGGCGGGCGTGCACATCCCGGAGCCCGCGGCGGGGGCGGACGCCCGAGGGGCCACGGCAGGGGCGCCCACCCCTGAGGCCGCCGGGTCCGGCGCGTACTTCGACGCCTACGTCTCCCGGATCGTCGCGGCGGGCGGCGCGGCCCTCGGCTTCGGCCTCGCCCCGGTCCACGACACGGTCCCGAGGGCCCTGGTGGCCGCCTGCGACACCCACGGGCTGCCCCTGGTCGAGGTCCCGCCGCGCACGACGTTCTCCGGGGTCGCCCGGGCGGTCTGGCAGCTGATGGCCCGGGCGAGACACGCCGAACTCCGCCGCGTCACGGAGGCCCAGCAGAGCCTCGCCGCAGCCGCGTCCCGCCCGGACCCGGTCCGAGCGGTCCTGCGCCAACTGGCCCGCCGTATCGAAGGCCGCGCGGTCCTGTACGGCCCGGAGGGCACGGAACTGGCGGCCTTCGGACGCGTGCCGGAAGGCGCACGACCGGCGACCTCGGACCGCGCCCCGGAGGAGACGGTCGCACAGGCCCTGGCCGCCCTGGCAGCCGTCGTGCACCCCGTCGCCGCCAGGGGCGCGGGGAACTGCGCGACCAGCCACAACGCACCCGCAGCCGCCCCGTCACAGCAACCCCCCGAGCTCTCACCGCGCACCCTCACCCCCACCTCCGCCACGGACACGGTCGACGGCACCCACCTCACCGCCCACGCCCTCGGCTCACCACCCCGCTTCGCCCTCGCCGTCGCCCCCCCCCACCGCGACCCCGGCACCCACACGATCACCTCCGTCGCCGCC
>NZ_LIRK01000581.1 GCF_001419765.1 Streptomyces torulosus | reverse complement strand
GCGTCCACCCGGCCGCCCTCGGCGAGGTCCGCGAGGGCGGCCGGGTGGACGCCCTTGAGGACGATGCGGTCGGCGTCGATGTGCAGCGGGTTGTTCCACTTCCATCCGGTGACCGGGGCCCGACCCGGCAGATCGGCGCGGCCGGTGGCCCACAGCAGGGTCGTCCAGGGGTCGTCACCGGGCCTGACGTGCGGGAAGAGGCGGGCGAGCACGGACTCGCACAGGTCTCGCGGGGCCTCGTACGGGGTGAGTCCGAGTCCTTCGACGATGTCGTGGGTGTGGAGGAGCACCTCGGTGACGCCCATCGCCGCGAAGCCCTCGCGGTCGGCGAAGCGGAAGGGGTAGGGGTGGAAGGCGCGCACGTCGGCGGGGGTGGTGGTCACGGTGGCGGCGAGGAGGGCGCCCGTCGTCTCGATGACGTGCAGCAGGTCGGCGTTGTCCTCGCACTCCGCGGTGTCGATGAGGAACGGTACGTACGCGCTCTGGGCCCGCCCCGCCAGCTGGGCCGCGTAGGCGATCAGGTCCGAGGAGATGTGGTCGGCGGTCTCACGGCAGTTCCAGTCCAGCCGCCCCGCCTTGGTCCCCACCCAGTCCCGGTCGACGGCCCCCCGCAGCACGGCCACGCTGTGCCCGACGGCCTCCAGTACCTGTTCCCCACCCATAGGTCGCATGGGCGTGAGGATAGGCGGGGGCGACGCGGGAGGACGAACGGATTTACGGCGCAGGGGGCGTGTTGGGGCCGGTGGAACGTACGGTGCCCGCTCAGCCCTTCGCCGCGTCGTACTCCTCGCGGGCCCTCTCGATCGCGGTCATGCGCTCGGCGGTCCAGGTGGCGAGGGCGCGGACCTGTTCGGCGGCCTCGCGGCCGAGCGGGGTGAGGGAGTAGTCGACGTGGGGCGGGATGACGGGCTTGGCGTCGCGGTGGACGATGCCGTCGCGCTCCAGCGTCTGGAGGGTCTGCGTGAGCATCTTCTCGCTGACCCTGCCGATCTCCCGGCGCAGCTCCCCGAAGCGGTAGGAGCGGTCGAGCAGGGCGATCAGGACGAGGGTGCCCCAGCGGCTGGTGATGTGCTCCAGGGCCCCGCGCTGGGGGCACATCGTGGCGCCGTCGGCCGTCGCGCGGGCCCGTTCGACGAGGCTGACCTCACTCACTGCCATGTCCGCACCCTACTTCGAGGTCGGCACTTTCGCCGAGTTAGTGCCCATTTCCACGATCCGTGACGGCCCCGTACGCCGGTGCATCCGCAGCGACACCGCCGTGATGCCGATGGCGGTCGCCGTGAGCGCGCCGCCCGCCCAGGCCGTCGACGTGAACCCGAACCCCGCGTCGATGACCGTGCCGCCCAGCCAGGGCCCGCCGGTGTTGCCGAGGTTGAACGCGGCGGTCGTGGTGGCACCGGCGAGGGTGGGGGCCGCCCCGGCGACGTTGAACATCCGGGCGTTGAGCGCGGGCGCCGTGTAGAAGCAGGAGACGCCGAGGAGGAAGGAGAGCAGGACGGCGGCGACGGCGTACGAGGCGAGCAGCGCCAGCGCGACGAGGAGGACGGTGGAGGCCGCGATGCCGGTGAGCAGCACCCCGAAGAGGTGTGCGTCGGCGATCCGCCCGCCGACCGCCGTACCGATCAGCGCCCCGACCCCGAACATCGCGAGGACCGTGGGCACCCATCCGGCGTCGAGTCCGGCGACGTCCGTGAGCAGCGGCGCGAGATAGCTGAACGCGCAGAACACACCGCCGGCGGCGAGCGCCACGACGGCGATGGAGAGCCAGACCTGCGGCTCGCGGTAGATGCGGGCCTCGGCGCCGAGCCGGGGCCGCTCGGCGGGCAGCGGGATGGCCGGGACGAGCGCGGCGACCCCGGCCAGGGCTATCGCCGACGCCACGGCGACCGCCCAGAACGCCGACCGCCACCCGAAGTGCTCCCCGAGGAACGCGCCCGCCGGAACGCCCAGCACGTTGGCGATCGACAGCCCGCCGATCATGATCGCGAGGGCGCGGGCCCGCGCGGTGACGGGCACCATGGCGACGGCGACGGCCGCCCCCACCGCCCAGAACCCGGCGCAGGCGAGCGCGCTCACGACGCGTGAGGCGAACAGCACGGCGTAGTTCGGGGCGAGCGCGCCCGCGACCTGCCCCACACCGAAGACGGTGATCAGCGTGATGAGGGTCGTCCGGCGCGGCAGCCGCAGCGTCGCCACGGCCAGCAGCGGCGCCCCGACGACCATGCCGATCGCGAACGCGGAGATGAGGAGCCCGGCCCGTGGGATCGACACGTCCATGTCCTCGGCGATCGGCGGCAGCAGCCCCGACAGCATGAACTCACTCGTACCGAGTGCGAAGACGGCGAGCCCGAGGACGTAGACGGAGAGGGGGACGCGGTTACCGGGCTGGGGGGCGGGACGGTGGCGGGAGCGGTCTGCGGCGGCGTCGGAGGACATATGCAACGCCAACCGAGGGCGCGGCGGTGGCATTCCCCGGGCGTGACCGGGGTCGTCGGGGACTCGCCCCCCTCGTCGGTCACTCACCCGGTTGGGTCAGCCCCGTCAGCTCGGTCAGTTCCGCCCGCAGGTTCGCGCGGGCCCGCTCCTCCCACTCCCGCTGCCCGTAGGGCGTCCTGAAGAGGCGGGGCAGGGTGAGGAGGTGGCGGAGTACGGCGGCTCGGCCCTCGCGGAAGGCGTCGTCGGGGACGAAGCCGTACTCCTCGCGGACGGCGGCGGCGTACGCGGCGTACGCGTCCGGGGGCGAGGCGAGGATCGCCAGGTCGGCGTCGCAGAGGACCTGGCCGTTGGGGTCGTCGTCCGCCGGGTCGTGGGTGACGGTGAGCCGCACCAGCCGGGCCACCTCCGCGACCTTCTCCACCGGTACCCCGGCCTCCGGCAGCGCCCGCTCGGCGAGCCGCGCCGACCGCTCCTCGTTCGTCGACCGCTCCGGCAGATAGACGGCGTCGTGGAACCACGCGGCCAGCCGCACGAGGGCCGGGTCCGCCGCGTACTCCTCCAGCACGTCGACGCGGTCCAGCACCGCCGTGAGGTGATCGAGGGTGTGGTACTTCCGCTGGGGCTCGGACCACCGCTTGATCAGATTTGCCGCGTACGGCAGCGGGTCCGGGTGGCACGCACCGTCACGGGCGGGGAGCAGGGCCTGGAGCCAGCGGTCTTCCAGCGGGTCGAGGGACATGGGGGCATTGTGCCGTGGCGGGGCGTCCGTCAGGTCCCCGACCGTTGGCCGGCCTCACCTGGGGCAGCTCCCCGGCCCGTGGGGGCGTCGGAGCTGCCCGAGGTGCAGCGGACCGCGGCAGGGGGTTACTGGGTGTAGAAGGTGGCGTCGGCCCGCGCCGTCGTCGTGGTGGGGGCCTGGACGTACAGCAGGTAGTTGTAGTGGCGTATGTAGCGGCCCGGGAAGGTGAACGACTCGTACGAGACGCCGGCGGAGTCCGCGAGGCCGGCCCGGGAGATGTAAGAGGCGTCACCGGCGAACTGTGCCGTTCCGTCGTTCTTCTCCACCCACACCTCCCCGTTCTTCTGCCGCAGGAAGTAGCCGGGGAAGTTCGCCGCCTCCAGGGACACGGTGCCGCTGCCGGTGAGTCCGGTGACGACGCGGAACTGTGAGTCGGCGAGGGGGGCGACGTTCGCCTCGATCTTGGCGCGGTACTCCCAGTGCCGGATGAACCGGTCGGGGTAGTTGTAGGAGGAGAGCCGGATCGGGGTGAGACCGTCGGCGACCGGGATGCCGAAGTCGGGGGTGCCGTCGGCCTTCCAGTAGATCTTCTGCACGCGGGTGCGGCGGTTGGGGTCGTTGAGCGGGGAACCGCTGATGTCCTTGTAGCTGCGGTCGTGGTAGACGAGGATGTCCGACTTGCCGTCCTCGGAGACCGTGAACTGGTTGTGCCCGGGGCCGTACTGGCTGGTGGCGGCGAAGCTGGCGAAGACCGGGCCGGTGCTCTTGGCCCAGGACGAGGCGCTGAGCAGGTTCGCCGAGGCGGACGCGGTCAGCATGCCCATGCAGTAGTTGGCATCGGTGGCGCTGGCCGAGAAGGTCATGAAGACCTTGCCGTTCCGCTGGATGACGGCCGGGCCCTCGTTGACCGTCTCCCCTCCGGCGGTCTCCCATGCGGCGGTCGGCCTGCTGATCATGACCGGGGTGCCGGTGATGGTCCATGGGTTGGACATCTGCGCGAGGTAGATGTTGGTGCCGCGGCCGACGGCCGGGTCGTTCTGCGCCCAGGCGAGATAGCGGGTGCCGTTCACGGCGAAGGTCGTCGCGTCCAGGGAGAAGGTGTCCAGCGGCAGGGCGATACGGCCCTTCACCGTCCAGGTGCCCGTGATCGGGTTCGCGTCCGCGCACTCCAGGACGTAGGGCCGGATGTGCCAGACGTTGTTGGCGTCACCGGCGGCGAGGTAGATGTACCACTTGCCGTCGATGAAGTGGATCTCCGGGGCCCAGATGTAGCCGCCCATCGTGCCGGTGGCGGGCCTGGTCCAGATGGTCGTCTCGGCGGCCGAGGTCAGCCCCTGGATCGTGGTGGCCCGGCGCAGGACGATGCGGTCGTACGCCGGCACGGTGGCGGTGAAGTAGTAGAAGCCGTCGGTGTGCTTGAAGATGTGCGGGTCGGCCCGCTGCTCGGCGATGGTGTTCGTGTACGTCACACCGGGCGACGCGGGCACGGTGGCGCGGGCGGTACCGGCCGAGATGCCGGTGAAGGCGGCGGCTGCCGAGCCGGCCATGAGGCCGAGGATCGTCCGACGGGTGAAGTCAGGTCTCACGGAGTGCTCCCTTGGTGCGGGCTGCGATGCGGAAATACCACCCTCTCCCCGCCCGGTATTTCGAACATCGTTCGCAAGTTCGGCCAAAAGTTAGGTTCTGCACCTGCGGGAGTCAATGCTTCCGGCCGAGGCGTTTTCCGGCACGCGTGGCCCGGTCACCACACCGGAGCCCTCAGAGGAGCTCCCGGCCCGCCGCCGAGACGAAGGCCGACCAGGCGGCGCCGCCGAGGAGCAGCACACCGCCGTCCGGGTTCTTGCTGTCCCGGACGGGGACGATGCCGGGCAGGTCGTCGGAGACTTCGACGCATTCGTCTCCAGCGCCGCAGCTATGGCTCGACTTCCGCCAGGAGAGGGCCGCGCCGGCGAAGTCGCCGGCCACTTCGACGCACTCGTCAGGCTCACCACCGCTGTAACTGCTCTTACGCCAAGTCGCGTTCGTCAGGTCGGGAGCGGTGCGCATCCTCGAACTCCTCGGCCGCCTGCTCGATCAGAGCGAGGGACGCGTCAGGCGACAAGGCCACGGCCCCAAGCAGATCGTAGGTCAGCGCGCACCGGGTCACTACGGCTGGTTCGTCCATCAAGCGTCCGGTTCGGACCCCTTGCGTGTAGACCATGGGAGGGGCGTCGTCGAAGGTCATGAGCTTGAAGATGCCTTCCATTGCGGCGTTCGCCCCAGTCGCAATGGGCAGTACCTGGACGACGATTCGGCGGCCTCGCACCATCGCGGCGATGTGGCGCAGTTGCTCGGCCATCACCACCGCGCCGCCAACCGGCCGTCGTACGACGATCTCGTCCAGGATCGCCCAGTAGCGGGGCCGCGCCGGGGTCTTGAAGATGCGTGCCCGGGCCTGCCGAGAGGTGACTCGTTCCTCGACCGTTTCCTCGGCCAATACGGGGTCGTACGCCTCGACCACGGCGCGGGTGTACGCAGCCGTCTGGAGGAGGCCCGGAACCGCCATCGGCGCCCAATCCTTGATCGACTGTGCGAGCCCTTCCAGTTCCACGACGTCCGCGAAGTGATCGCAGTACGGGGAGTTCCGCGCCGCCTCCACGTTCCGAGTGAAGAACCCGTCCGTCCCCAACACCTCGTCCGCCATCCTCGCGAACTCCGGCTGCATCCGCCGTACCCCCACCTCCAGCATCCCCACGTACGCCCCGCTGATGAACATCGCCGCCCCCAGCTCCTCCTGGGTCATGCCCGCCCGCTCGCGGCGGTGGCGGAGTTCCGCGCCGTACAGGGCGCGGGTGGACTGTGACGGGTCGAGGGTCTTCGTGTTGCTCATGGGACGACGTCCTCCTCTGACAGCCGGTTCTGTCGGGTCTGCGCCGCTCCCGAGCGTAGATGCGGAGCGTGGTCGGTCATACGCGAATCGTGAGGGTCCGGGTCAACGGACGGGTTTGTTGGTAAATTGGACTAGACCTGTTGTCGCCCGCTGTCGTCGTACGACGTGCCCGAACCGGAAGGGGCCCCATGGCCACGCCCGTCCTCCTTGAGGTCATCGCCCTGGACACCAGGGACGCCGTCGCCGCGCAGACCGGCGGAGCCGACCGGCTGGAGCTGGTCGCCGACATGCGGGCCGACGGTCTGTCGCCGACCGTGCGGACGTTCGTCGAGGTGCGGGCCGCCGTGGACATCCCGGCGCGGGTGATGCTGCGGCTGGCCGACGGGTTCGCGGCGGGGGACGCGGACGCGCTCGTCCGGGTCGCGTGCGACATGCGGGCCGCCGGGGCGGAGGAGTTCGTGCTGGGGTTCCTCGACCCGCGGGACGATCCCGATCTGCCCGTCCTGGAACGGCTGGTCACCGAGCTGGACGGCTGCCGCTGGACCTTCCACCGCGCCATCGACCGCGCCGCCGACCGTGACGCCCTGCGCAAGCGGCTCGCCGACCTGCCGGGGCTGGACACGTACCTCACGGCGGGCTCAGTGGACGGCGTCGACGCCGGACTGCCGACGCTGCTCGCGGAGGCGGCCCGGCGCGGCGAGCCCGGCTACGCGCCGCGGCTCATGGTCGGCGGCGGTCTCCGCCTCGACCACCTGCCCCACCTCGGCGCCGCCGGGCTGGACGCCTTCCACATCGGCGGTGCCGCCCGCCCCGACGGCTGGGACGCGCCGGTCGACGCCGACGCCGTACGGGAGTGGCGGACCGCGCTCGACGCGGGCGTCGGCAGCGCCGTGGCCCACTGAGCGGTAGGGGAGAGGGGCGCCCGTCCGTCAGTGGGGGTCCGCCGGCAGGGTCGCCGTCCGGCCGCGGCTGCCCGGCGTCCCGTTCAGGTCCTCGTGCAGCCGGGCCAACAGCGGAGCCAGTTGCGTGCGGGTCAGCTTGCGGACACGGCCCTCGTACGTCCATGCCGTGACGGCCGTGGGGTCCAGGTGCACGATCTCGGGCGTCCAGTCGGAGCGGAAGCGGATGACGGCCCGCAGCAGCAGCGTCCACTTCAGACGGTCCGGGTCCTCGAAGTCGGGCAGCGGCGGGAAGCGCGGCGGCTGCCAGTCGGGGCCGTGGACCTCGCGCAGCTCGTCGGCCCGCGCGCTCAGCACCTCCTCCGCCGCGGCCCGGAAGTCCTCGTACGCCTCCCACACGTCGTACAGGTCCGAGCCCCGCTCGGCGTACAGCATGACCAGCACGGACTCGGGGCGGCGCAGCCGCATCACCTCCGTCAGCTCCCACAGCGTGCCCGCGCTGGTGCCCGCCACGAGCAGGACGAGGCGGGCGTCGGTGATGAGGGAGGTGACGGTGGGCTGCCAGTCGTGCAGGGGGAGGTAGAGACGGCGGCAGCCGGCGAGGGGGAGCGCCTCGTCGGGCTCACCCACGGCGAGCGGACGCCCGAACGCGTTGAAGATCCGGCACACGCCCTCCTCCAACGTGAGCGAACTGCCGTTCACGAGCGCGCCGCCCACCCCCTGCCAGCGGCTGAACGCGTGCGGCATCGCCCTGCCGGTGACGTCCTCGGTGAAGGGGCGCAGATACAGGACGTACGGTTCGCGCCTGGCCTCCTCCATCGTGCGGACCACCCGGACGTGATGGCGGCGTCCGTGCCGCCGCAGCGACCTGCCCGCGACCAGCAGGCCCGCGCCCCAGAGTCCGCACCACACGAGGATCAGCAGGTTCAGCCACAGGGGCTGTTCGTCCGGTGACACCCGGATCCAGACGGTGTCCTTCCGCACGGCCACCGCGATGAAGACCAGTCCGCCGAGGAACGTCGAGACGAGGCCCACGAGCCGCATCAGGCAGCCCAGTAAGGGCCGCTGCCGTCTGCGGGGTGTGCCGAAGGGAGGGAAGGCGGGCGGGGGGAGTTCGGTCATGGCAACAGCCGAGCCGACGCCGCACGCAACCGGCAATCGAACAGGGCCCGTTGGCGAGCGGAACGGCTTCGGATTCGCTCTTTCGTGGCACGCGCGGGCACGCGCCCGCCCGCCGTGCCGGTGCCACGGCCATGCTGGGCCGATGGCAGACCTCCACCACTCCCTGTGGAACTCCGACGTGGCCCCCGACAGCTACACCCCCGCCAACACCCCGTACCTGGCCATGCTGTTCGAGCAGTACAAGCTCTGCGTGGAGACCGCCGACCGCGTCAGCGCGCGGCGCGGCGCTGCCAACACCTTCTTCCTGTCGCTCAACAGCGCGATCGCCACGGCCATGGTCGCCGGGCTGGGGCCGCGTCCGGGCCGGGTGTCGGTCTGGCTGCTGCTCGCCGGCCTGCTGATCCTCGTCGGGCAGTGCGCGGCCTGGTACCTGATGGTCCGCTCCTACCGCCAGCTGAACGCGGCGAAGTGGGCGGTGATCGGCGCGTTCGAGAACCGGCTCCCCGCGTACGCGTACTCCCGGGCCGAATGGACCGAGCTGGGGGAGGGCGAGGACTGGCGCCGGTATGTGCCGCTGACCCGCCTCGAACAGTGGGTTCCGCCGCTGTTCGTCGCCGCCTACGTGGTGGGGTTCCTGGCACTGGCGCTCTAGTCCCGGGCGCCCCTGGGTACTTCCCGTCGGCGGGGCCGCGGCTTACGATCCGCGGATTCCTTCTAGTGCTGTGACCGGAAAGGTTTGCCGAAAAGCTCGCGGCGTCCGGTGCGGTGCCTCGCAAGGCGGAGCATGACCCGCGTACTGGATGTACTCGGGTCATGCGACAACGCCGCGAGGTGCCGTGTCGGGCGTCGCGAGCCGGTGAACCTTTCCGGTCAC